>JBBQEB010000049.1:0-24006 GCA_038320275.1 Myxococcales bacterium
TACGCCGCATACATGGCCACCGATGCCTCGCTGGCCGAGATCAACCCCCTCGTCATCACCGTGCAAGGGGACGTGCTCGCCCTCGACGCCAAGATGAACTTCGACGACAACGCGCTCTACCGCCACCCGGAGATCGCCGCCATGCGCGACCCCGACGAGGAGGACGCGAAGGAGCTCGCCGCCAAGGAGTACGACCTCTCCTACATCGCGCTCGACGGGGACATCGCCTGCATGGTGAACGGCGCCGGTCTCGCCATGGCCACCATGGACATCATCCAGCTCTCCGGAGGCCGGCCCGCCAACTTCCTCGACGTGGGGGGCGGCGCGGACGAGGAGCGGGTGACCGCTGCCTTCAAGATCCTGCTCTCGGATCCGCGCGTGAAGGCGGTGCTGGTGAACATCTTCGGCGGCATCATGAAGTGCGACATCATCGCGAACGGGATCGTGGCCGCTGCGAAGCAGGTGGGCCTCACCATCCCGCTGGTGGTCCGGCTGGAGGGGACCAACGTGAAGCTGGGCAAGGAGATCCTGGCCAAGAGTGACCTCGCCATCCTGGGGGCCGACGACCTCGGCGAGGCTGCCCGCAAGGCCGTCGAGGCAGCCCGGAACGCCGCCCCTTCGCCTCCGGCGGCGGAGGCTCGCTCGTGAGCATCTTCGTCGACGAGACCACCCGCCTGCTGGTGCAGGGCATCACCGGCTCGGCCGGCAGCTTCCACGCGGAGCAGATGCTGGCCTATGGCACGAAGCTCGTGGCCGGGGTCACCCCGGGCCGGGGCGGGACCAAGTTCCAGAGCGAGGTGCCGATCTTCCACTCGGTGCGCCGCGCGGTGCGCGAGACCGGCGCCAACGCCGCCTGCATCTTCGTGCCCCCGCCGTTCGCCGCGGACGCCATCATCGAGGCGGCCGAGGCAGGCGTCGCGCTCGTCGTCTGCATCACGGAGGGCATTCCCATCATCGACATGGTGCGGGTGCGCAGGTACCTGCTCGGCACACCCGCCACGCGGCTCCTGGGGCCCAACTGCCCGGGCGTCATCACCCCCGGCGCCTGCAAGATCGGCATCATGCCTGGGCACATCCACAAGCCGGGGCGCATCGGCGTCGTCTCGCGCTCGGGGACGCTCACCTACGAGGCGGTCCACCAGCTCACCCAGCTCGGCCTCGGCCAGTCCACCGCCGTGGGCATCGGCGGCGACCCGGTGCACGGGACGGACTTCGTCGACTGCCTCTCGCGCTTCGAGGCGGATGAGGGCACCGACGCGGTCATCATGATCGGTGAGATCGGCGGCTCCGAGGAGGAGCGCGGCGCCGCCTACGCGAAGGAGCACATGACGAAGCCCCTGGTGGGCTTCATCGCCGGACGCACCGCTCCCCCCGGCAAGCGCATGGGCCACGCAGGTGCCGTCATCTCCGGCGGCACCGGGACGGCCGAGGCGAAGCTCGAGGCGATGCACGAGGCCGGATTCGCGGTCTGCGAGGGGCCGCACCTGCTCGGGCAGACCATGAAGGAGCTCCTCGCGCGGCCCCGAGTGCGGGCCAAGGCGGCGAGGACCGCGCGCCCGCGGCCCGCAGCGGAGGAAGGCGAGAAGGCCGGAGCGCGCGAGGCAGAGCCGAAGCCCGCAGCCGCGCCCGGCGTCCGTCCGAAGGGGAAGGGCAGCAGGGTTTCAAGAACCGCCCGCCGCTGAGGCGGCGGAGCGAGACCCCATCACCCGAGCCGCCCGGAGACCCGGGCGCAGGAGACATCGCCATGGCCACGGAACGCACGCTTTCCATCATCAAGCCGGACGGAGTGGAGAAGGGCATCGTCGGGAAGGTCATCGCCCGGTTCGAGGCGCAGGGCCTCAAGCCGGTCGCCATCCGCATGGCGAGGCTGTCCCAGCTCGAGGCGGAGGGCTTCTACGCGGTCCATCGCGCGCGGCCGTTCTTCTCCGACCTGGTGAAGTTCATGACGAGTGGTCCGGTGGTCCTCATGGTGCTGGAGGGGGACGGCGCCATCGCGAAGAACCGCGAGGTGATGGGCGCGACCGACCCGAGGAAGGCTGCCGAGGGGACCCTGCGAAAAGACTTCGCGACCGACATCGAGAAGAACACCGTCCACGGCTCCGACAGCCCCGAGAACGCCAGGATCGAGATCGCCTACTTCTTCCCCGAGACGGCCATCGCCTCCTACGAGTGGAAGGACCGTCGGTAGACAAGCCCAAGCGTTTGCTCTGCTTTTCGGGGACCTCCCGCCCGGGGGAGGCCCGCGGCTTCCCTCTGGGTTAGACTCCTCGTCGACCCGTCCAGTCCAGGACGGGTTTTTTCGTCGGGGGGAGGAGCCGCGTGGCAGGGGTGTCGACATGGGAGCTCGTGGTCGGCGTCCTCTTCATCGTGGGCTCTGCCTTCTTCTCCGGGACGGAGACGGCGCTCACCGCTCTCGGCGAGGCGCGCGCGCGGCAACTGGTGGACGCTGGCGGTCGCCGCTCCAAGCTCCTCGGGATCTGGGTCGCGAGCCCGGAGCGCGTCCTCTCCACGCTCCTCATCGGCAACACCCTCGTGAACATCGGGGCCGGCGCGCTGGCCGGTCAGATGGCGCACGAGCTCGCCCAGGCGCATGGCTGGCCACACGGGACGGTCCTCGCCGCCGCCACCGCGCTCGCCACCTGCTCCATCCTGTTCCTGGGGGAGATCATCCCCAAGACGTTCGCGAAGCGCCATTCGGTCGAGGCCGCGCTCTGGGCCATCCCCGCGGTAAAGCTCCTCTACTACTTGCTCTGGCCGCTCACGAGCGGACTCGGCCGCGCCACCAACGCCATCGTCTCCGCCTTCGGCGGCGGCCGCACGCCCACGCCGGCCGTCACCAGCGCCGAGATCGAGTACCTCATCGAGATGGGCACGCGCGAGGGCGTGCTCGACGAGGTGAAGGAGGAGCTCCTCAACAGCGTGCTCGAGTTCGCCGACCGGGTGGTGCGCGAGGTGATGGTTCCGCGCACGCGCATGGTGGCCATCGACCGCGATGCGCCGCCGGAGGAGATCCTGCGAATCGTGACCGAGAACCCGTTCAGCCGCATGCCGGTCTACCGCGACTCCATCGACAGCGTCGCCGGGGTCCTCCTGGTGCGCGACATCGTCCCCGAGCTGGCCAGGGGCACGAAGGGGGTGCTGGCGGCACTCGACCGGCACCTCAAGCCGGCCTTCTTCGTGCCCGAAGGCATGAAGATCTCGCGCCTCCTGAAGGAGATGCAGAAGCGCAAGACGCACCTTGCCATCGTGGTGGACGAGTTCGGCGGAACGAGCGGGCTCGCCACGCTGGAGGACGTCATCGAGGAGATCGTCGGGGAGATCCAGGACGAGGGGGACGTCGAGGCGGCGCCAGTGCGGGAGGTCTCGCCGGGCGTCTACCTGGCCGACGCCAGCGTCCCGCTCCGCGAGCTGGAGGAGTTCCTCGACGAGCGGGCCGAGGAGCGCGGCGACGAGCCCGACCGCAGCGTCCGCTTTCCGGAAGGGGGCGATTACGAGACGCTCGGCGGCTTCGTGACCGCGACCGCGGGCCGGGTGCCGGCGGTGGGCTCGCTCCTCGCGTGGGACGACCTCACCTTGACGGTCCGGGCCGGAGACGAACGCCGCGTGACCCGGGTGGAGATCGCTCGCCGTGGCGAGAGCGCGCCGAAGGAGGGCGCGGAGGGACGCGCCGACAGCGCCGGAGGCCGGGGCGAGGAGCGCAGCCTGGCCGCCGGGGGCCGCACTTGATGGAGAGCCGGGCGAGCGAGAGGCCGGACCTGCGGGCCTTCCCGCGGGCGCGGCTGGCGGAGGCCCTCGCGGGGATGGGCGAGAAGCCCTACCGCGCGCGGCAGCTCTTCCGCTGGCTCCACCGCGCGGGCGCCGCCTCCTTCGAGGAGATGACGGATCTGCCCGCGGCGCTACGGGCCCGGCTCGCCGACCGGTTCGAGCTCCGGACGCTCGCGATGGCGGCGGAGCAGCGGTCGCGGGACGGCACCATCAAGTGGACCTGGCGCACCGCCGACGGCCGGCTGATCGAATCGGTCTACATGCCGCGCACGTCCGGCGAGGACGGTGAGGGCGAGGAGGAGGCTCCTCGCGGGCGCGATCGCCGGACGCTCTGCGTGTCGTCGCAGGTCGGGTGCGCCATCGGCTGCACCTTCTGCATGACCGGCACCATGGGGCTTTCGCGGAGTCTCGGTCCGGGGGAGATCGCCGACCAGGTGCACCGCGCCAACCGGCGGCTGGTGGAGCTGGGGGAGGGGCCGGCGCCGCGGCCGCTCACGAACCTCGTGTTCATGGGCATGGGCGAGCCGCTCCACAACTTCGAGGGGCTGAAGCTCGCGCTCGAGCTACTCCTGGACGAGGAGGGGCCGAACTTCTCCCACCGGCACGTGACCGTCTCCACCTCCGGCCTCGTCCCGCAGATCCGGCGGCTGGGCGAGGAGACCGGAGTGAAGCTCGCCGTCTCGCTCAACGCCACCACCGACGCGCAGCGCAGCCTCCTCATGCCCATCAACCGGCGCTACCCGCTCGCGGAGCTGCTCGCGGCCTGCCGCGACTTTCCCATGAAGCAGGGCCGCCGCATCACCTTCGAATACGTGCTCCTGCGGGGCGTGAACGACGCCGACGACGATGCGCGCCGCCTGGTGGCGCTGCTCGCGGGCATCCCCGCCAAGGTGAACCTCATCCCTTACAACGAGAATCCGGGGCTCGGCTTCGGCGCGCCCGACCCCGCGCGCGTGGAGGCCTTCAGGGAAGAGCTCGCCTCGCGCAACCTCACCGCCGTGGTTCGCAAGAACCGGGGAGCCGACATCGCCGCCGCCTGTGGGCAGCTCGCCGCGGAGGGCGGGCGGGGGGATCCCAGGCGGCGCGCGGGGCCGGCGCTTCGTCTCGGCGCCGCGCTCGCGGGCCCGCCGCGTTCCTGCTAGAGAGCCCCGCATGCCCCTGCTCGTGGTCGGCTCGATCGCGCTCGACTCCGTGGAAACACCCTTCGGCCGCCGCGAGGAGGTGCTGGGCGGCTCCGCCACCTACTTCTCCGCCGCCGCGAGCTTCTTCACCCCGGTGCGTATCGTCGCCACGGTGGGGGAGGACTTCCCGGACGAGCACGTGCGCTTCCTCGCCGCGCGCGGGATCGACCTCGCCGGGCTGGAGCGCCGCCCCGGCCGGACCTTCCGCTGGAAGGGGCGGTACGAGGGCAACCTCGACCAGGCTCAGACGCTCGACACGCAGCTCAACGTCTTCGCCGACTTCCGCCCCCGGCTGCCGGAGGCCGCGCGCGATGCCCGGTACGTGTTCCTCGGCAACATCGACCCGGAGCTGCAGCTCTCCGTGCTCGATCAGGTGAAAGCCCCGCGCTTCGTGGCCTGCGATACGATGAACTTCTGGATCGGCTCGAAGCGCGAGGCGCTGCTCCGCACGCTGCGCCGAGTGGACATGCTCTTCGTGAACGACGCCGAGGCGCGCGAGCTCGCCGGGGAGCGGAACGTCGTCAAGGCAGCGCGGCGCATCCTCGCGCTCGGGCCGCGCGCGGTGGCGGTGAAGCGCGGGGAGCACGGCGCGCTCTTCTTCGCGGGAGAGCACGTCTTCGCGGCGCCGGCCTACCCGCTCGCCTCGGTCGCCGATCCCACCGGCGCGGGCGACTCCTTCGCCGGGGGGTTCATGGGTTACCTGGCGCGCACCGGCCGCGAGGACGCCGGGGTGCTCCGGCGCGCGATCGTGATGGGCGGCGTGCTGGCCAGCTTCGCGGTGGAGCGATTCAGCCTGGAGCGGCTGGCGACGCTCCAGCCGGAGGAGATCCGGGCCCGCTTCGCCGAGCTGGCGAGCATCACCCGCTTCGACGATCTCGAGGGCGACCTGTTCCCGGGCGCCTGATGCGCATCGCCATCCTGAGCGACGTGCACGCCAACATCGAGGCGCTCTCGCAGGTGGAGGCGGCGCTGGGGCGGCTCGGGATCGACGAGGTGGTCTGCCTGGGAGACGTGGTGGGCTACGGAGCGAGCCCGAACCCGTGCTGCGAGCGCATCCGCGCCATCGCGTCGCTGACGCTCCTCGGCAACCACGACGCCGCGGTCGCGGGCCGCATGGACTACGGGTACTACTACGAGGCGGCGCGCCAGGCACTCGACTGGACCGCCTCGCGGCTCGACCCCGAGCACCTCGCCTGGCTGCAGTCGCTGCCGTACGCGCAGCGGTCGGACGAGGTGGGCTACAGCCACGGCTCGCCGGTGGTTCCCGACGCCTTCGAGTACGTCTTCGCTCTGCAGCAGGCGCAGGAGCTCGTGCCGCACCACGACCGCCTGGCGCAGGTCACGTTCATCGGCCACTCCCACCTGTGCAAGGCGTTTGCCTTCGACGCGGCTGGACGGGTGGAGGACGTGTTCGCGCGCCGCATCCGGCTCGAGGACGGGCGCAAGTACGTCGTCTCGGTGGGCTCGGTCGGACAGCCGCGGGACTATGATCCCCGCGCCTGCTTCGCCACCTACGACACGGCCGCCCGCCAGGTGGAATATCACCGGGTGCCCTACGACGTGGAGTCGGCCGCGCGAAAGATCTTCGAGACGGATCTGGCGGCGAACTTCGGAAAGCGCCTGTTCCACGGGCTGTGAACGTGGGGGCCCAGCGAAGCCGGGGAGGGCGAGCCCTCCAGGCAGGGACAGCGAGCGAAGCGAGCATGGGCCCCTGCGGGCGAGGGTGGGCCCCCGACGGCTTCGCCGGCGGGGCGGGGCAGCATGCCCCGATGAGATGCCGAGTCGGCCGCGCGAAAGATCTTCGAGACGGATCTGGCGGCGAACTTCGGAAAGCGCCTGTTCCACGGGCTGTGAACGTGATCTGATCGAGCGCACCCCCGCTCAGAGCACGCTGAGGTGCGTCTCCAGGCGGACCGCGGTGACGATCCCGTCCGCGTCCATGCCCCAGGCGTTCAGGGCGCCGTTGGCGAGGAGCCGTACCGGCGAGGTCAGCCCCGCATCGCCGAGCTCGCGCCCGGTGGCGGTGTCGAGCGCGAGCGTGCGCTCTCCCGGAACGAGCGCGAGGCCGCGCGCCGCGACCGGTGCGGGCGCCCCCCGGAGACCGAGCGTGCCCTCGCGCTGTGAGGTCCAGCGCGCTTCTCCGAGGCGGTCGAGCGCGACGCAGGAGCCGACAGGGGAGGCAGCCAGGAGGAGCCCTCCCGGCAGCGCCGCCAGTCCCAGCGGTCCCGGCCCGAGCGGCGGCGCGTCCTCCCAGGCGAGCCGCCCCGCCGGGTCGGCGGCGAGCACGAGCCCGTCGCCCGCCACCGAGGCGGGGATGGCGAGGAGACCGGCGAACGAGACCGCGCCCGCGAGCGGCGTCACGTCGAGGGGCAGCTCGAACCGTCGCTGCCCGGAGGCCAGGTCGAACGCGACCAGTGAGCCCCCGATGGCGGTGGAGCACAGGACCAGGATCGCGCCACCCAGGGTGAGCGGAGAGGCCACCGCCGGGCCGGGCAGCCGCACTCTCCACGCCAGCTCGCCGGACGCCGCTGCGAGCGCGTAGAGGAAGCCGCGGTCGCTGACCACGAGCGCGAGCGGCCCGGCCTGGGAAGCGCGCAGGCGCGGGGCGCCGGGAGGCTCGAAGGTCCAGGCGGTGGCGCCGGATGGCCCGAGGGCCGCCGCCGCTCCTGGCGCCAGGAGGAGTGCGTGCCCCCCCGCGAGCGGCACGGCGTCGGCGACGCCTTCGGGCAGGCCATCCAGTGCGCGACTCCAGCGCTCCACGCCCGAGACCGCGTCGACCGCCGCGACCTCGCCCGCGCCCCCGAGGTGGACCGTCGTCCCGGCAGCGGTCGCGAAGGCCGCGGGTGGCCTGGACCAGGCGACGCTCCCCGTTGCCGGATCGAGCCCCAGCACGCCGCGCGCGCCGGCCGCCACCAGCCGCTCCCCCGCGAGCCACAGGCCAAAACCCACCGGCTCGCCCGTGTCGGCCAGCCAGGCGCGGCGAAACGCCACGTGGCGCATCGCGCCGGGCCCGAGCGGCGCGCGCGGCAGGGCACGGGCCCGCCGGGCGCGCACGGGCCGCGGGCGCTCCGCGAGGAGGTCGCCCGTGAGGAGCTCGCGCACCTCGCCGAGCCCCTCCGCGGAAGCGCCGCGGAGCTCCGCCAGCCAGGCATTGCTCGCCTGGGCGGGGTTCGTCCGGGTGACGGTGTCGCAGAGGTCGCGGGAAGCCTCCAGCAGGGCAGCAGCGAGGAGGAGCGGCGCGCAGGGCACCGGCGGAGCACCGCCCCACGCTGCGGTACCGCGGGCGAGGTCCGCCGCCAGCCTCACGACGGCGTTCCGCCCCGGTGCGGCCAGCTCCACCGCCGCGGTGGGCTCGCCCCGGCGCATCCCGTCCACGAGCCGCGCTGCGAAGGCCGCAAGATCGCGGAGGAGAAGGAAGGGGGGGCCGGCCACCCGCACCCGCGGCAGGTCCTCCGCCAGGCACACCTGGACCGATCCGCCGGCCAGCAGCGAGCCCAGGTCCGCGCCGGGGCCGCGGTACACGGAGAGGAGGTCCTCGGGATCCGCGAGCTCGAAGCTGCAGGAGGGCTCGCCCGAGCTTCGGCCGGCGTCGCGCCGGGCGAGCCCGGGCTCCGCGGTGGGAACCTCGAGCGGCTCGGCGCGAGCGGTGGAGAGGCGGCGCGCCAGCTCGCGCAGCTCCGCGCCCGCCTCGGCTCGTCGCTGGGCCGCCGCCAGGTCCTGGCCCAGCGAGGCCGCCGCTCCCCGGACGGCCTCCGCGAGCTCGAGGAGATCCACCTCGACGTCGCGTGCCAGCACGCGGGAAGGACGCTCCAGCGTCACCACCGTCACGAGCGCGCTCGGACCCTTGCGGCGCAGGAGCAACTCGGCACCACCGTCGCTGAAGGTGACGTGCGCCCGACCCTTGCCGCCGAGGAGGCGGAGCACCGCGCCGCAGAGATCCTGCACGGCCGGGACGAGCGCCCCCTCGGCCCGTCCACCCGCGAGGTCCACCCCGTCGATCTCCAGCGAGAGCGCGTCCACCGCAGCGCCCTCGGCCTCGGCCGCCGCGGGACCACCCCGAGCGAACGCTTCCCGCAGCGCGGGGCTCTCCTTCCACGTGCCGCCGAGGCGAACGCGCACCATTGCGGGGGTGACATGCGGCGGGGCGGAGGGTGTTTCAACGTTGACAGGCGAGGGGGCGGGCTCCATAACCGAGACTTCAGGCAAGATGCCGCGAGGCCTACGCTTTTTGATGATCCAAGGGAACGAATGACCTTCACCGAGGCCGCAGTCGAGGTGCTCAGGCTCGAGGGAAAGCCGCTTCATTTCAGGAAGATTGCCGAGATCGCGGTCCGGGAGAGCCTGCTCGATCACGTGGGCAAGATCCCCGAGGACGTGATGGGCGGTCAGCTCGCGAATCACTGTCGGCTCCCGTCCGCCGACCGCAAGGTGGGGGTGGTCCAGTCCGGCACCTTCGCGCTCATGGAATGGGGACTCGACGAGGACCCGAGCGGGCTCGCGGGCATGCTGGAGCCGCCGGTGGAGGACCCGATCCCCTACCGCCCGCGCGAGCGCCACCCCATCCCGTCCCGCGACATGGCCCGCACCAGCGGGCGGAGCGAGGCTCGCCCCCGACCGCGCCGCGAGGAGGTGGAGGAGCGGCGCGTCCGTCGCTATCCGCCGCCCGCCGAGGTGGCCTACGAGATCCTGGCTGGCGCCGACCACCCGCTCACCCTGGCCGAGGTTGCAGCCCAGGGGGCGGTGCGGCTCCTCATGCCGGAGGCGTTCGTCCGCGAGGGGTCCGCCCTGGCCGCGGCGCTGGTGGAGGACAACCGCCGCCGCGAAGGCGCCGGGCGGCGCCCGCTGTTCACGCTCGACGGCGACAGCGTATCCCTCGCAGTGCAGCCAGAGCCGGGCGAGCGGCCCGCCGCGGTAACACCGCCCGCCGCCGTCCGGGCGGTCTCCACGCCCGCGGACCTGCGCAGGCTGGGGCTCCTGGCGCTCCGGCGCCGCCTTTCGGAGTCGGACCCGGCGACGGTGGAGCACGTGGTGGCGAAGCTCCTCGAACGCATGGAGCTGCGCGAGGTCAAGGTGGCGAAGCGCGGTCGCGACCACGTCGTGTACACGGCCCGCCGCCGCATGGGGCTGGGCGACGTGCGCCACTGCATCCGCATCCTCCGTGGCGGCGGCGAGGCGGGCCGCAGGGACGTCCAGGAGGTGCGCCGCGACGTGGGCAGTCACGGCGCCCAGATCGGCGTCGTGGTGTCGGCGGGAGACGCGGCTCGCGATGCGCGCAGCGAGGCGACCGCCCCTGGACAGCTCCCCGTGTTGCTCCTGTGCGGCGAGGCGCTGGCGGAGGCGCTTGCCGAGCTGGAGCTGGGGGTGCGGTTGGTCTCGGTCCCGGAAGTGGACGACGCCTTCTTCAAGGCCGCCGCCGAGGCGGCGGGAGACGAGGAATCGGCGCGGCGGCCCCGCCGCGACGACCGCGAACGGCGCGACGGGCGAGAGGCCCCGCAGCCGCAGCGCGCTGCATCGCCGGACGGCGCTCGCCGGGAGGTGCGCTCCGGGCGCAGCGGCGAGGAGGATCTCGACGAGATGGAGCTGTTCCCCGTGGCGACCGTGCCGGCGCCGCGCGCGGTGGAGGTCGCCGCCAGCGACGAGGGCGAGGACGACGACGAGGACGAGGGGGATGAGGACGACGGGAGCATCACCGTCGACGCCAGCAGCGCCGGCGCCGATGGCCCCGAGGTCGAGGGCGCGGGGGCAGCCGAGGGCGACCGCTCCGACCCGCGCCGCAAGCGTCGCCGCCGGCGCAGGCGGGGAGGGAGAGGGCGGGCCCGCGAGGGCGGCGCGGCTGCGTCGTCCGACCTGGTCGTTCCGGTTGCGGGCCAGGTCGCGGGCGGGGGAGAGCTCGAAGCGCCCCCTGCCGCCACCCCGGAGAGCGGCGCCGGGCCCGGCGACGAGCTGGCGGAGCCCTCCGCCGAGAGCCTACCGGTCGAGGTGAGGTCGGGGAGTGACGAGCCGCGCCCCGATCCCGAGCCGGCGCTCCGATCCGATCCCCACCCCGCACCCCTTCCGGTGAGTGCCGCCCCCGCAGAGGAGCCGGGGAGCACGGGGAGGCCCACCTCGGCCGACCCAACCCACGAGCCCGAGCCCAGCCCCGGGTCGTCGGCAGGGGCTCCCGGGGGGACGGAGGCCGATCGCTGATCTCGCCGGGCGCCCCGTGAGTCACCCCGCCACTCGGCGGGCGCGCGCGGCCCGCTTCGCGCCGGCGCTCGCCGCGATGCTGGCCGTGACGGCGTGCGCCTGCGGCTCGGGGTACGCGGTCGATCGGGTGCTCGTCGCCGACACCGATGCATCGGTTCAGCTCGCCGCCGCGGGGATGTCGCGCGACGATGTGCGGGCGGCTGCCTCGCGCATCTTCGAGTCCGCTCCGGGCTTCGGGCGGGGTGGGCTGCTCGCCCGTCGGCGGCACGTGGTGGCGCAGGTGGTCGTGCAGCGAGCGGAACTGTTCGAGGGAGCCGGCGCCCCTGCCGTGGCGGAGGTCGCGCTCGCCATCGAGCTCTCCTCCCGCGACGGGCCGGCCGTGCGCGAGACCGCTCGCGCGCTGGAGCGCGTGTCGCGGGAGAGCGGCCCGCGCGCCGCGCTCCAGGGAGCCGCCGACCGCGCCCTCCGGTCCGCGGCCCGCGGCTTCACGCTTCAGCTCGCGGCCGAGGGAAAGCGCCTCGGCGCATTGCGGGCCGACCTGCGCTCGCCGGATCCCGAGGTGCGGGAACGCGCCGTCCGGGTCCTCGCGGAGCGCGGGGCGCGCGAGGCGGTCCCGGACCTCGTGGAACGGCTCCGGGACCAAGACCCGGAGGTGGTAGAGCGAGCCGTGGGCGCGCTGGCGCAGCTCGGCGACCCGCGGGCCGTCCCGGCCCTCATCGACCTCTCCCGCCGGCGCGAGCCCTCCTTCGTGGCCCAGATGGCCCGCGTGGTCGGCGACCTGGGCGGCTCCGACGCCGAGGCGTGGCTCGGGACGCTGGAGGCGGGGCACCCGGAGGCCCGCGTCCGGACCGCGGCTCGGCTCGCGCTCGCGGATATCCGCGCGAGGGGAGGGGCAGGGTCCCGGGCGCGCTGACCGCTCCACCCCGCGCTCCGCGATCCCGCCCCGGCGGTGCGCCGTTCGGCTGTACTATCTCGCCGGGCGCGAAACGGGGGGTCGAGAGCATGCGCGAGGTCGGGATCGGCGTGGCGGGATTCGGGACGGTCGGGGGCGGCGTGCTCTCGATCTTGCGAGCCCACCAGCACGACATCGAGGCGCGCCTCGGCGCTCGCATCGCGGTCCGCAGGGTGGTCCTGCGCGACCGCGACAAGGCGCGCACCTTGGAGGTCCCGGCGGAGCTGCTCACCACCCGCCTGGCCGACCTGCTCGACGACCCCGGCGTCGAGATCGTGGTCGAGCTCATCGGGGGCACCACCGAGGCGCGGACACTCGTCCTCGGCGCGCTCGAGCGTGGAAAGCACGTGGTCACGGCCAACAAGGCGCTCCTCGCGGCCCACGGCGAGGAGATCTTCAAGCTCGCCGCCCTTCGCGGCGTGGACGTCTCGTACGAGGCGGCGGTCTGCGGCGGCGTGCCGGTGATCCGCACCTTGCGCGAGGCGCTCGCCTCCGATCGCATCACCTCGCTCCATGGCATCGTGAACGGCACCACGAACTTCATCCTCTCCGCGATGGAGGAGGGCGGGGCACCGCTCGCGGACGCCCTCGCGGAAGCGCAGCGCCTCGGCTACGCGGAGGCCGATCCCACCCTCGACGTCTCGGGCGGCGACGCGGCCCAGAAGCTGTGCGTCCTCGCGCAGCTCGCCTTCGGTGCGCGGGTGCGCCCGGACGAGGTGCTCACCGAAGGCATCCTCGAGCTCGAGCCGGCCGACTTCGCATGGGGCAAGGCGTTCGGGTACGCGCTCAAGCTCCTCGCCATCGCGCGGCGGGTTGGAGCCGAAGAGGGCCGCGGCGGCGAGCCCGGTGCGCCGGAGGCCATCGAGGTCCGCGTCCATCCCGCCTTCATCCCCGCCGGCGCCATGCTCGCCGGCGTGCGCGGCGCCTTCAACGCCGTGTACCTCCGCTCCGAGGCCCTTGGGCCCTCCATGCTCTACGGGCAGGGCGCCGGCGCGATGCCCACCGGCAGCGCGGTGGTGTCGGACGTCATCGACCTCGCCCGCAACATCCTGGCCGGGAGCCCGGGCAGGGTCCCTCTCCCACCACCTGGCTCGAGCGTCGCCGTGCGCCCGCACTCCGAGATCAGCTGCGGCTACTACCTGCGCTTCGCGGTCCGGGATGTGCCAGGGGTGCTGGCGCGCATCGCCACCACGCTCGCCCACCGGAACATCTCCATCGCGGCCGTCCAGCAGCACGAGCAGAGCACGGCCGGGGGGGCGGTGCCGCTCGTCATCGTCACGCACCGGTCGCGCGAGGCCGATCTGCGCGGCGCCATCGGCGAGATCGACGGCTACGAGACGACCGTCGCCCCCACCCATCTCATCCGCATCGAGGCCATGTAGGCGCCTCCCGAGCCCGAGCCATGGTCTCCCTCTCCCTGCGCGTGATCTACGGCGACACCGACCAGGCGCGAGTGGTGTACTACGCCAACTACCTCCGCTTCTTCGAGGCGGGCCGGGCGGAGCTCATCCGCGCCAAGGGGCTGCGCTACGCCGATTTCGAGGAGCGCCACGGCCTCCTGCTCCCGGTGGCGGAGGCGGCGGTGCAGTACCGCCAGCCCGCCCGCTACGACGACCTCATCACCGTGGAGACCTCGCTCGTGGAGGCGCGGCGTGCCTCCGCCCGCTTCGACTACCGCGTGCTGCGCGACGGCGCATTGCTCGCCACCGGACACACCGTGCACGCCTGCGTGGACGCGCAGGGGCGCGTGCGCCGCATGCCGGCCGAGCTCGTCGCACAGCTCGCGGCCGGGGAGCCGTGCGCCGCGTCTTGACCCGAGGGGGAGCTCATGGACAGGAACCTCGCGCTGGAATCGGTCCGCATCACGGAGGCGGCCGCGCTCGCCTCGGCCCGGCTCATGGGCCGCGGCGATCGCAACGGGGCCGACCGCGCCGCTGTGGAGGCGATGCGCAAGGCCTTCGGTTCCCTCGCCATCCAGGGGCTGGTGGTGATCGGGGAGGGCGAGCGCGACGAAGCCCCCATGCTCTACATTGGAGAGCGGCTGGGCCGCTGCGCCGAGGGCGACGTCGAGGTGGAGATCGCGGTCGACCCGCTGGAAGGGACGAACCTCTGCGCGACCGGCGCCCCCAACGCCTGCAGCGTCATCGCCATGGGTCCCAAGGGCTCGCTGCTGCGCGCGCCCGATACTTACATGGACAAGATCGTGGTGGGCCCGCGCGCCCGCGACGTCATCGATCTCGCCCGCAGCCCCACCGAGAACGTGCGGGCGGTGGCGGACGCGCTCGGCAAGTACGTCGAGGAGGTCACGGTGGTGGTCATGGAGCGGCCCCGCCACGACGACCTGGTGGCGGAGCTTCGCGCCGCGGGGGCCCGCATCAAGCTCATCTCCGATGGCGACGTCGCCGCGGCCATCCACACCTGTTTCCCGGAGACGGGGGTCGACATGCTCATGGGCATCGGCGGTGCGCCCGAGGGCGTGATCAGCGCCGCCGCGGTGCGCTGCGTGGGCGGCGGAGTGCAGGGCCGGCTCGCCTGGCGGAACGAGGACGAGAAGGCCCGCGCGCGGGGGATGGGGATGAAGGACCTCCACAAGATCATGACAGCGGAGGAGATGGCGGCGGGCGACGTCATGTTCGCCGCCACCGGCGTCACCCACGGCGACTTCCTGCGGGGCGTCCGCTACACCCGAGAAGGCGCGCACACCCACTCGCTCGTGATGCGCTCACGGACGGGAACGGTGCGCTACGTGGAGACGCGTCACCAGTTCCAGCGCAAGCCGAACCACGGCTGGTAGGAGGTCGAATGGCGAACAGCGTGTCCCGCGAGATCCTGATCCAGGTCCCCCCGTCGAAGCTGTACGAGATCATCACCGATTACGACCGCTATCCCGAGTTCGTGCCCGCCGTGAAGGCGTGCCATGCCCGGCGCACGGGCAGCACCGTCGACGTCGAGTACGAGCTCGACCTCGGGGTGAAGAAGATCAAGTACGTCCTGCGCCACGTCGAGGAGCCGCCCCACCGCGTCACCTGGTCGCTCGTCTCGGGGAACTGGATGAAGGTGTCCACCGGCTCCTGGGAGCTGTCCCTGGAGGGCGGCGCGACCCGCGCCCGCTACACGGTGGCGATCCAGGTCGCGAAGCCGCCGCTCGTGCCGCAGTCGGTCGTCGACCGCGTGAGCGACGAGCTCACCCGCGTTCAGCTCCCGCGCACGCTGGAGGCCTTCAAGGCGCGCGCGGAGGCGAAGGGCGCCTGAAGAAGGCGCGCGCCGGACCTGGGGTCCCCGGCACCTTGTGAGCGTGGTGCCACTCCGTGCCCATATCGCTCACCTTGCCGGTGCGGGCGGTCGGCCCTCTGGCAAGGTTCTGGCGCCCCGGCCGCTTCGGTTGTTAGATCCATGGTGGAGGCGGGCGGTGCGGGCAGCGGAACGCCGCTTGCAACCGGAAGCGGTGGGAGACCTTCATGCTGGACGCCTTCATCATCGAGGAGATCAGGCGCCGCGACGGCGAGCGCACGGTCGATGAACGCCCGGTGGTGCAGCTCCCCGTCCCCATGCCGCTTCCTCGCCGCCCGTACGAGCGCGACGAGGACGACGGCCGCGAGCGCGACCGCGGTGGCGTCGTCATCATCGACTACATGAACTGATCCCGCCGCCGCTGCGCGCGGCCGGTCCGCCCCTCCGATTCCGTTGACCCGCCCTCCCCGGCGCTGCAGAGTCCCGCAGCACCGCGCCGGACGCCCCGGCCTTCGAGGAGAGCTGCCATGACCGAGATCGTGAACGTGATCGCCCGCGAGATCCTGGACTCGCGCGGCAACCCGACCCTCGAGGTGGAGGTGGCGCTGGCGTCCGGCCACGTGGGGCGCGCGGCGGTCCCGTCCGGCGCTTCGACGGGAGAGCACGAGGCGGTCGAGCTGCGCGACGGCGACGCGAAGCGGTACGGCGGCAAGGGCGTCACCCACGCGGTGGCGAACGTGAACGACGTGCTCGGCCCCGCGGTGGCTGGGTTCGACGCGTCTCAGCAGGCCGCCGTCGACGCGCGGCTCCTCGAGCTCGACGGCACGCCCAACAAGGCGAAGCTGGGCGCGAACGCCATCCTGGGCGTCTCGCTCGCCACTGCCCGGGCGGCATCGCTCGCCCATGAGCTGCCCCTCTATCGGTACGTCGGCGGGGTGGGAGCCCGCACCCTTCCCGTGCCGCTCATGAACATCCTCAACGGAGGGGCGCACGCCGACTCGAACGTCGATATCCAGGAGTTCATGGTGGTGCCGCTGGGAGCGCCCACCTTCGCCGAGGCGCTGCGCTACGGCGCGGAGATCTTCCACGCCTTGAAGAAGGTGCTGAAGGCGAAGGGCGCTGGGACGGGCGTGGGGGACGAGGGCGGCTACGCGCCGAGCCTCGGCTCGAACGAGGAGGCCCTCACGCTCATCATGGAAGCCATCGGCAAGGTCGGGCTGAAGGCGGGTGAGCAGGTGGCGCTGGCGCTCGACTGCGCTTCGTCGGAGTTCTACGACAAGGCCAGCGGGAAGTACCGGCTGAAGGGCGAGGGCAAGGACTACGACGGCCCAGGCCTCGTCGACTGGTACGCGAAGCTCTCCGAGAAGTTCCCCATCATCTCCATCGAGGACGGCTGCGACGAGAACGACTGGGCGACGTGGAAGCTGCTCACCCAGCGGCTGGGTGGAAAGCTGCAGCTCGTGGGCGACGACCTCTTCGTCACCAACGTCGAGCGGCTCGCGCGAGGGGTGAAGGAGGGGATCTCCAACTCCATCCTGGTGAAGGTGAACCAGATCGGCTCGCTCACCGAGACGCTCGACGCCGTCCGCATGGCGCATCGCGCGGGCTTCACGAGCGTGATGAGCCACCGCTCGGGCGAGACCGAGGACACCACCATCGCCGACCTCTCGGTGGCCTGCGACTGCGGGCAGATCAAGACAGGCTCCGCCTCGCGCACCGATCGGATCGCGAAGTACAACCAGCTCCTCCGCATCGAGGAGGAGCTCGGTGCGAGCGCGCGCTATGCCGGGCGCGACGCGTTCCGCGCGCTGCGCTGAGATCGTCGCGCGGAGAGCCCGCGCCCCGCGTTGACATGCCAGGAGGGGGCCGCTAGCTTCCGGGTCCCCCCTTGGAGGAGCTGTCATGCGCGCCGAATGGATCGCGAAGCGCCGTGGTCACGCCAACGTGACGCAGATTCACTACGCCCGCCAGGGCGTCGTCACGGAGGAGATGCAGCACGTCGCCGGCCGCGAGCGCCTGCCCGCCGAGACGATCCGGGACGAGGTGGCGCGGGGGCGCATGATCATCCCGGCCAACGTCTGCCATCCGGAGCTCGAGCCGATGGCCATCGGCTTCGCGGCGAACTGCAAGATCAACGCGAACATCGGCAACTCGGCCGTTCTCGGAGACGTGAACGAGGAGCTCGAGAAGCTGCGGGTCTGCATCAAGCACGGGGCGGACACGGTCATGGACCTGTCCACCGGCGGAGACATCCCCAACATCCGGGAGGCCATCCTCCGCCACAGCCAGCTCCCTGTCGGGACGGTGCCCATCTACGAGTGCCTGGCGCACGTGAAGAGCGTCGAGGACCTCACGCCCAAACTCCTCCTCGAGATCATCGAGGCCCAGGCGGCGCAGGGCGTCGACTACATGACCATCCACGCCGGGGTGCTGAAGGACTTCATCCCGCTCGCCGCCCACCGCATCACTGGCATCGTGTCGCGCGGGGGCGCGCTCATGGCGCAATGGATGATCGCGCACCGGGAGGAGAATCCGCTCTACACTCACTTCGACGAGCTGTGCGAGATCTTCAAGCGCTACGACGTGGCGTTCTCGCTGGGAGACGGCCTACGGCCCGGCTGCCTCGCCGACGCCTCCGACGAGGCGCAGTTCGCGGAGCTCAAGGTGCTGGGCGACCTCACCCGCAAGGCCTGGAAGCACGACGTGCAGGTGATGGTGGAGGGCCCCGGCCACATCCCGCTCGACCAGATCCCGATGAACATGCAGCGCGAGCGGGAGCTTTGCGACGAGGCTCCCTTCTACGTGCTGGGGCCGCTCGTGACCGACATCGCGCCCGGCTACGACCACATCACGAGCGCCATCGGCGCGACCATCGCGGCGCAGCACGGCGCGGCCATGCTCTGCTACGTGACGCCCAAGGAGCACCTGGGGCTCCCCAACGCCGCGGACGTCCGGCAGGGAATCATCGCCTACAAGATCGCCGCGCACGCCGCGGACGTGGCGCTCCACCGGCCGGGCGCGCGCGACCGCGACGACGAGCTGTCGCGGGCCCGCTACAAGTTCGACTGGAACCGGCAGTTCGACCTGTCGCTCGACCCCGACGCCGCCCGCGCCATGCACGACGAGTCGCTGCCGCAGGACGCCTTCAAGTCGGCGGAGTTCTGCTCCATGTGCGGGCCGAAGTTCTGCTCGATGAAGATCCACGGCCACCTGCACGAGGCCGCCGAGAAGGCGGAGGCGGCCGCCGCGGGCAATGCGAAGCCCGCTGGGCCGCTCCAGGTCGTGCCTTAGAACGGGGCTGTGCCCTTCGAGTTTGCGCCGTGGGCGCTGCGCTCGGAGCGAGCGGGAAGAGTGCTTGTCCGTGGGCACGAGCCGCGGCGAGCCGGGAATCCCCGGAGGCCCCGTTGCGGAGCCGCGACGCTCGCGCTCGCATGAGCGCCGAGGCGCGCCAGGCGGACCTCGTCCGCGCGGCCCACTGTCTGAAAGAGCGTGCCGTCGGCGACGCGGCCGCTACCAGCGCCGGTAGCGAGCGAGTTTGGGCCGCGCGGCACCCGCGAGCACCCGCGCGCGCGCCTCGGCCACGCGCTCACTCGCCCCGCGGCGGAGCCGGGCCGTAGGGGAATCCCCGGCCGCCGGGCGATACGTGATGCGGGGATCCACGCGGGCTCCCCTTCGACTCTGCGCGTCAGCGCTGCGCTCCAGCTCCGCGCGAGAACTTCTCACAGAGCTGGAGGGGAGTGAGGTCGGTGGCCTCAGCTCCTCACGACTTCTTGCCGCTCTCCGTCTTCTTGCCGGCCTTGATCCATCCGTCGATCCCGTCCGGCATCACGTACACCTTCGCGTAACCGAGCTTGGCCGCCCGCCGGGCGGCCTCATGACTCGCCATTCAATGAGGGTTCTTGCAGTAGAAGACGAGGCGCGTGCCCTTGTCCTGCGGCAGCGCGCGCGCGACCGCCGAGAGGTCCGTCCAGGTCGCGCCGGGCAGATGGGCCTTGGCGTAGACCTCCTCCGTGTTGGCGTCGATGACCTTCACGTCCGGCGCGTTCAGCATCGTCTCGACCTCGCCCACGCTCAGCATGGCGAGATCGTCTCCCCCTCGCGCCGGCATGGCCGCCGCGAGGAGCCCAGCGGCGAGCGCCAGGCCTGTTATCCGGCTCATCATTCGGGTGTGTCCTCCTGCCTCAACGCTAATCGCGCACATCCCAGGGCGCCAGACGCCGCCCCACGGCGCGGTGCGGGCGGCAAGCGCCTCGGGCGAGCCGAGGAGGGGGGGGCGCGAAGCGACGGACGGAGGCGAGCGCTCACTGCACGGCAGCGGCGAGCTCGTCCGGGCGGCGGAGCGAGTGCAGCAGGCGATCGTCCAGGGAGAGGAAGGCCTTCACGCAATCGGGGTCGAACTGCGTCCCGGAACAGCGCGAGATCTCACCGCGCGCCTTCTCCAACGACCCGCCCTTGCGATACGGCCGGTCGCTCGTCATCGCGTCGAGCGTGTCGGCGATGGCGAAGATGCGGGCGCCCAGCGGGATGGCCTCGCGGGCGAGGCCCCGCGGATAGCCGCCCCCGTCGTAGCGCTCCTGGTGGGAGAGGACGATCTCCGAGGGCGCGTGCAGGAACGGGACGGACGCGAGGATGGTGTGGCCGGTCTGCGGGTGGCGGCGCATCTCGTGCCACTCGGCATCCACCAGGCGGGCGGGCTTGAGGAGGATGGCGTCGGGCACGCCCACCTTCCCGATGTCGTGGAGGAGCGCGCCGCGGGCGATGTCCGGCCGATCGGCCGCGGGGATGCCCATCTCGTCGGCGATGGCGAGGGTGTAGCGGACCACCCGCTGGGAGTGGTCGGCGGTCTCGTGCTCCCGCGCGTCGAGCGCCGCCACCAGCGCGTACAGGGTGCTCGCGTAGGCCGCCTCCACGTCGCGCAGCGCCTGCGAGAGCTCGGCGGTCTTCTCGCGCACGCGTCGCTCGAGGCTCGTCCGGTAGCGCTGGCGGGCGAGCTCCAGCCTCCGCTTCGCCAGCGCGCGCTCGATGGCCCGCACGAGGTCGGTGAGGCGGGGCGGCTTGAGGAGGTAGTCGGCGGCGCCTCTGCGCAGGCACTCCACCGCTGCCTCGGTGTCCCCGAAGGCGGTCAGCATGATGATGGCCGTGGAGGGCTGCTCCGCCCGCACGCGCTCGAGCAGCCACAGGCCGTCCCGCCCCGGCATCTTCATGTCGGAGATGACGAGGTGGAACTCGTCCTCGCGGAGCAGGTCGACCGCGACCTCCGCGGCGCTGGTGGTCGCGCAGACGTATCCCTCCTCGCCGAGCAGCACGCCGAGGACGTCGCGGACGGTGGCATCGTCGTCGACGATGAGGATTCGTGTGGGGGAGACCGACTCGTCAGGGCCAGCCAGGGGCCCGTGGGCGAGGGGCGCGGCAGGCTCGAGGGGCGCGCTCACGTCTGGGAACTCTAGCACGCGGCGCCGCGACGTCACGAAAGGTGCACGGGCGGGCCCGCGGCTGGCGCAAGGCACCTTGACCGACCGCACCGCCCCCGCTAGATGGCGCACACCGTGGACCTTCCGTCCCTCCGACTGCCCGTGCTTCCCACCGAGGCGGGTACTGCCCGCGAGCACCTCACGGCGGCCGCCGACGGAGGAACCGCTCGCGCCGGCAGGCCCCCGCCCGCGGGGCTGCCGATGGATGCGAAGAAGCCCCCCTGGCTGCGAGTGGGCGTCCCGGGCGGCGAGCGCTACGCGCAGGTGAAGGACACCCTGCGCACCCTGCGACTTCACACCGTCTGCCAGGAAGCGCACTGCCCCAACGTGGCGGAGTGCTGGGGCGGCGGGACCGCCACCGTCATGCTGATGGGCGACACCTGCACGCGCGGGTGCCGCTTCTGCAATGTGAAGACGGCCGCGCGCCCGCCGCCGCTCGACCCCGACGAGCCGCGGCACCTGGCCGACGCGCTCCGCGCGCTCTCGCTCGACTACGTCGTCGTCACGAGCGTCGACCGGGACGACCTGCCCGACGGCGGGGCGGCGCACTTCGCCGAGGCCATCCGCCACCTGAAGAACGTACCCGGGCTGCTGGTGGAGGTGCTCACGCCCGACTTCCGTGGAGATCCGGAGGCGGTGCGCACCATCGGCCGGGCGGCGCCGGACGTCTTCGCCAACAACCTCGAGACGGTGCGGCGGCTCACCCCCGCCGTCCGCGACGCCAAGGCCGGCTACGATCAGACGCTCGGCGTGCTCGCCCGCATGCGCCAGGAGTTCCCGGGCATCGTGACGAAGTCGTCCCTCATGGTGGGGCTGGGTGAGGGGGCGGACGAGGTGGAGGAGGCCATGCGCGACCTGCGCGCCGCCGGGGTCGACATCCTCACGCTCGGCCAGTACCTTCGCCCGTCGAGCTGGCATCTTCCGGTGGTGGCGTGGGTGACCCCGGAGCAGTTCCGCGCCTATCACGATATGGGCCTACGCCTCGGGTTCCGCTACGTCGCCAGCGGCCCTCTGGTGCGGTCGAGCTACCGGGCAGCGGAGCTGTTCCTGCGCGGCGAGATCGCCTCCAGGATCGGGCGAGGCGAAGACGAGGGGGCGGCCCGTGCGAGCTGAGGCGGAGAGCGGGGCGCCCGCGCGGCTCAGGGCGAACGGAGCCGCTCCCGGCGCGCAGGCGGCGGCCGACGCCGCGCCCGCATCCGCACCGGAGCCGTTTCCGCTGAGTCGTGTGCTCGACGACGATGGAGACGCCGATCCGCGCGCGGTGGCGCTGCCCGACGCGGAGATCGTCGCCCTCTACCGCTGGATGGTGCTGAACCGCGCCCTCGACGAGCGCATGGTCGCGATGCAGCGTCAGGGGCGCATCAACTTCTACATCGGCTCCATCGGCGAGGAGGCCACCGTGCTGGGCGCGGCGGGGGGCATGGAGCCGCACGACTGGATCTTTCCCAGCTACCGCGAGCACGGAGCCGCGCTGCAGCGCGGGATGCCACTCGCCACGTTCGTCTGCGACCTCCTGGGAAACGCGGGCGACGTCATGCTGGGACACCAGATGCCGTGTCACGAGGCCTGGCGCGAGGCACACTTCGCCTCCATCAGCTCGCCCATCGGCACCCAGATCCCGCAGGCGGTGGGCGCGGCCTGGGCGGCGCGCATCCGGGGCGATGCGATGGTGTCGCTCGTCTACTTCGGCGAGGGCGCCACCAGCTCCAACGACTTCCACGCGGGCCTCAACTTCGCCGCGGTGCACAAGGTGCCGGTGGTCTTCCTCTGCCGGAACAATGGCTGGGCCATCAGCGTGCCGCGCGAGCGGCAGACCGCCTCCGAGACGATCGCGCAGAAGGCGCTCGCCTACGGCATGCGCGGCGAACGCGTGGACGGGAACGATCTGCTCGCCGTCGTCGGCGCGGTGCGCCGCGCGCGCGCGCACGCAGCGGAGGGAGAGGGTCCCTCCCTCGTCGAGTGCGTCACGTACCGCCTGGAGGGCCATTCCACCTCCGACGATCCTCGCGCCTACCGCCCCGCCGGCGAGGTGGAGGCCTGGCGCTTGAAGGACCCCATCCCTCGCATGAAGTCCTTCCTCACCCGCCGCGGCCTCCTCGACGAGGGGACCAGCAGCGCGATGGAGGCGGAGGTGCGCGAGACCATCGCGGCGGCCGTCCGCGAGGCCGAGGCATTTCCCGCCAAGCCGCCGCTGCGCACCATGTTCGAGGGCGTGTACGCAGAGCCCATGTGGCAGCAGCGCGAGGGCCTGGCCGAGCTCGAGGCGGCCGTGGCCGAAGACCCGCGCGTCGCCGATCCGCGCGCCGGACGGCGCTAGATCCCGGATGCCCACCCTCAACATCATCCAGGCGGTGAACGACGCCCTGCGCGTCGAGATGCGCCGCGACCCCGACGTGGTGGTGCTCGGCGAGGACATCGGCAAGTTCGGCGGCGTCTTCCGGGCCACCCAGGGGCTCTACGAGGAGTTCGGAGCCGAGCGGGTGATCGACACGCCGCTCTCCGAGAGCGGCATCATCGGCACCGCGGTGGGCATGGCCCTGTATGGCCTGCGCCCCGTACCCGAGATCCAGTTCGCCGACTTCATCTACCCGGCCATGGACCAGCTCCTGAGCGAGGTGGCGAAGTACCGCTACCGCTCCGGCGGCCAGTTCTCCTGCCCGATGGTCGTCCGCACGCCCTACGGCGGCGGCATCCGAGGCGGCCACTACCACTCGCAGTCGCCGGAGGCCCACTTCATCCACACGGCAGGGCTGAAGGTGGTGGTCCCCGCAACGCCCGAGGACGCCAAGGGGCTCCTCATCACGGCCATCCGCGACCCCGACCCGGTGCTGTTCTTCGAGCCGAAGCGCGTCTACCGCGCGGCCAAGGGCGAGGTGCCGGAGGGCGACGAGGCCATCCCGCTGGGCAAGGCCAAGATCACGCGCGCTGGCCACGGGCTGACGGTGCTCGCGTGGGGGGCCATGTGGCACGAGGCCGACCAGGCGGCCCGCGAGGCGGAGGCCGAAGGGATCGACTGCGAGGTGATCGACCTTCGCTCGCTCCAGCCGCTCGACCTCGACGCCATCGTCGGGTCGGTGAACAAGACGGGGCGGGCGGTCATCGTGCACGAGGCCCCGCGTACGTGCGGCTTCGGCGCGGAGCTGTGCGCGCTGCTCCAGGAGAGGTGCTTCCTGCACCTCGAGGCGCCCATCGCCCGGGTGACCGGGTTCGACACGCCCTT
>JBBQEB010000050.1:0-23452 GCA_038320275.1 Myxococcales bacterium
CGATGCCGTCCGCAAGGTGGTGCTCACCGGGCTGGGCGCGGTGTTCCTCACCGAGGAGGGCGCACGGCGGCTCGCCCGGGAGTGGAAGCTGCCGCGCGAGCTGGTGGGCTACGTCACCTCCCAGGCCGGCACCGCCAAGGACGAGATCCTGCGGGTGGTGACGGAAGAGGTTCGCAAGTTCTTCGAGTCGGAGACCCTGCGCCGCGAGTTCCTCCGGCTCGTGTCCTCCATGTCGATCGAGGTCACCGCCGAGGTGCGCCTGAAGCCCTCCAAGAACGGGTTGGAGCCCGAGGTCAAGGTCTCCGCGGTGAAGCCCCGCATGAAGGTGAAGGGGGAGGAGGAGAAGGATTGAGGTGCGCCACAAGGCACCGTGCCCGGTGACCAACCTCGCCCCGCGCCGCCCAGGCGCGCGCGGCCCCTCGCCCGGATCGTGTTCTTCGCGGGCGCGGTGGCCATCGGCCTCTTCCTGTTCCGCGCCTCGCCGCGCGAGGTGACGCTCGTCTACCCCCTGGCCGGCGCGCCGGCGGAAGCGCGGCGGCTGGAGGTCGAGGTCCGGCGTGGCGACGAGGTGATGCGCCGGGCGGAGTTTCCCCTCCCCGCGGTGCGGCCGCCCACCGTCAGCCACGCCATCCGCCTGCCGGACGGAGCGTATGGCCTGCGCGCGGTCTTCTCGGGAGGGCCAGGGGAGGCGCGGGTGGTCCTCCGGGAGTTCACGGTGAGCGAAGCGGGCGCCATCGTGCTGCCGCTGTGACCCGCGGCCAAAGCTGCTCACGCGCCCGCGGGTGGCGGGAGCGACACGCGGAAGCAGGTGCCGTGGCCCATTCGAGAGCGGACCGCGATGGTTCCCCCGTGGGCCTCGACGATGCCCTTGGCGATGGAGAGGCCGAGGCCCAGGCCCGCCGCGCCCTCCCTCCGCGGCGCCGCGTCGCCCACCTGGTAGAGCCGCTCGAAGATGCGCTCCAGGTGCTCCGGCGCGATCCCCGGCCCGTCGTCCCGCACCGCCAGGAGGAGCCCTCCTTCGCGGCTCCCCGCCGCGGCCACCCGCACCTGGGTGCCCTCGGCGCAGTGCTTCCCCGCATTCGAGAGCAGGATGGCGAGCACCTGCAGAAGCCGCTCGCGATCGCCCCAGCCGGCCGGCGCGCCGGGACCGACCCGGGCCCGCAGGCTGATGTGGCGCTCCCCGAAGCGCGGCGCGATCGCGAGCGCCGCCTGCGCCACCAGTTCGCGCGGGTCGAAGCGCTCCAGCGACAGCCGGTCGCGGGTGAGCTCGTAGCGCGACAGCTCCAGCAGCTCGTCGATGAAGGAACGCAGCCTGCGGGCGCTGCTCGCCACCACCTGCAGGCACTCCCGAGGCCGAGGACCGAGCTCGCCCAGCTTTCCGGAGAGGAGCAGGTCGGTGTAGCCCATCACCGTCACGAGCGGCGTGCGCAGCTCGTGCGACACGTTGGCGAGGAAGTTGTCCTTCCGCCGATCCGCCTCGCGGAGGGCCTCCACCGCCCGCGTGAGGTCGGCCGTGCGCGCCTCCACCTGCGAGGCCAGGCGCGCCTGGTGCCCGCGCAGCTCGGCGAAGAGGCGCGCCTTCTCCAGCGCGATGGACGCCTGCAGCGCGAAGGCGTCGATGGCGGCCGGATCGGCGCGGCGCAGCCGCGGGCTCGCCACCACCAAGAGGCCCGAGACCCCGCCGCCGTAGCGGAGCGGCGCGAGCACGACGTGCCGGAGCCCGAGCAGGCGATCCAGGCGCCGGACCCGCGCGTCGCTCGCCCCGCCGAAGATCTGCCGCGCCACCTCCTTCGCGCGCGCCGTGTAGACGGTGCGCCCCGCCCGCAGCACGCGGGCGACGAGGGGCGCCCCGGCGGGATCGACCCGGAGCTCGTCGAGGCGCTTCCCCAGCACGCGCTCGGTGGCGCGCTGGAGAGGTGCATGGAAGCTCGTTGCGGCGAAGCCCAGCGGCATGGGCGCGCCGCCAGGCGAGGCGCCGGCCGGGATGGCGAGCACCGCGGAGTGGAAACCCAGCCGGACGAGCTCGTTGCAGATGACCGCCTGGATGGCGGCCCCGTCCGTCTCCACCATCAGGCGGGTGCCCGCGAGATTCAGCGCCGCGAGCACGTCCTTGGCCTGTCCCAGCGCCTCGGCCGCGCGCTGGCGCCGAGAGGCCTCCCGCGACGCGCCCCGGTGCCGCGCCGCCAGCTCGTCGCGCAGGGACTCCGCCTCCAGCCGGCCCGCCGCCTGGCGCGCCAGCGCCCGGTAGAGCCGGAGCGTCGCGCGGCTGGGCGGCTCCTCCGCCACGATGCGCAGCCAGCCCGACACGGCGCTCGTCCCCCCCACCGGCACGAACGCCTGGCGTAGGAGGCGGGGGCGCCGCGCCTCGAGGCAACGCGCGAGCTCCGCGTCGCAGGCACCGAGGCGGAGCGGCGTGCGGCGGTGCGGTTCGGGCAGCTTCGAACGGGCCGACGACCGCGCCAGCTCGCGCGCCAGCTCCGCCCGGCGCGGGCGGTCGAGCCCGGGAGCCGCGAAGGCCGCGCATTCCCAGCCCGCCCCGTCCTCCGGGGCGACGAGCAACTCGACCAGTCGAGCCTGGGCGGCCTCGGCGGCGTCGCGGACCACGGCTCCGCACCCACGCCTCAGCGCGCGTCGACTGCGTTCGCGGCCCTCGCGCATCGCGAGCGGAATCGTCCTCCGCCTGGCGCGCGTTGACAAGGGCGGACCGCACCCCTAAACCCGCCCCGGGGAGGCGGGACGATGCTCGTGGACAGGATGGCGGTGGTGGGCGCGGGGCAGATGGGCGCCGGCATCGCGCAGCTCGCGGCGCAGGCCGGCATCGAGGTCGCGCTGGCGGACGCCTCGCCCGAGCTCGCGCGCAAGGCCGTGGAGCGGGTGGGGTCCCAGCTCGCGAAGCTGGTCGAAAAGGGCAAGATGACGGCGGGTGACCGGACGGCGATCCTCGCCCGCATCAAGCCCGCCGAGGCGCTCGAGGACCTGGGGCGGGCGCAGCTCGTGGTGGAGGCCATCGTGGAGAGCCTCCCTGCCAAGCGCGAGCTCTTCGCGAGGCTCGACGCGGTCTTGCCGCAGGAGGCGCTCCTCGCCTCCAACACCAGCTCCATCTCCATCACGGCGCTCGCCGCGGGCACGCGGCGCCCCGAGAAGTTCATCGGGATGCACTTCATGAACCCGCCGCCGGTCATGCAGCTCGTGGAGGTGATCCGAGGGCTGCAGACGAGCGACGGCACCTACCGCAGCGTGCTGGAGCTCGCGAAGCGCTTCGGGAAGACCACCGTCACCTCGCGCGATCGCCCCGGCTTCATCGTGAACCGCATCCTCATTCCGATGCTCAACGAGGCCTGCTTCGCGCTCGACGAAGGGCTCGCCTCGCCAGAGGACATCGACCTCGCGGTGAACCTCGGGCTCGCTCACCCCATGGGCCCGCTCACGCTGGCCGACTTCATCGGCCTCGACACCTGCCTCGCGATCGCCGAGGTGCTGCACCGCGAGCTGGGCGACGACAAGTACCGGCCGGCCCCCATCCTGCGCCAGTACGTCGCCGCAGGATGGCTCGGCCGGAAGACCGGGCGCGGGTTCTACGCCTACAACCCCTAGCCTGCGGAGGCGCCATGGAGGAGCTGCAGCACCTTCTGCTCCGGGTGGAGGAGGGCATCGCCATCCTCACCGTGAACCGGCCGCGCGCCATGAACGCGCTCGACGCGCCGACGCTCACCGAGCTGGGTGGGGTGCTCGACCGCCTCGCCGGCGACAGGTCGGTGCGGGCGCTGGTGGTCACCGGGGCGGGGACGAAGGCGTTCGTCGCCGGCGCGGACATCGCCTCCATGGCCGCGCTGGGTCCGGAGGCGGGGCGCCGCTTCGGCGAGCTCGGCCAGCGCACGTTCGCCCGCCTCGAACGGCTCGGCATTCCCACCGTGGCGGCGGTCAACGGGTACGCGCTGGGGGGCGGCTGCGAGCTCGCCATGGCCTGCGACCTCGTCTACGCGAGCGAGAACGCCCGCTTCGGGCAGCCCGAGGTGACGCTGGGGCTCATCCCTGGCTTCGGCGGCACGCAGCGGCTGGCGCGGCGGGTGGGGCTGATGCGGGCGAAGGAGCTGGTGCTCACGGGCGAGCTCGTGGACGCGGCGAAGGCCAAGGCGATCGGGCTCGCCCTGGAGGTGCTGCCCGCCGCCGAGCTCGTTGCCCGGGCGGTCGCGGTGGCCCGCACCATCGCCTCGCGCGCCCCGCTGGCGGTCGCGGCGGCAAAGCGCGTGATGGAGGCGGGCGCGGGGACGGACCTCGCCACCGGCTGCGCCCTCGAGCTGGAGGCCTTCGGGCTCATGTTCGGGACGAAAGACGCCCGCGAGGGCATGCAGGCGTTTCTGGAGAAGCGGCCGCCCACCTTCACGGGAGCGTAGATCCGTCCGAACGGCGCGAGGCGCCGTGCCGCTGCCCCTACCAGGTGCGCCCGGGAGACGCGGACCGGGGTACGATGGCTCCCATGAACATCGAGCTCACCGAGGAGCAGCGCCAGGTCCGCGACCTCTGCCGGTCCTTCGCCGACGAGGAGCTTCGGCCCAACGCGAAGCGCTGGGACGAGGAGCACCACTTCCCGCGCGAGGCGGTCGCGAAGCTCGGCGAGCTGGGGCTCATGGGAGTCTCCGTGCCGGGCGAGTGGGGCGGCTCCGGCATGGACGCGGTCTCCTATGCCATCGCCATGGAGGAGATCTCGCGCGGCTGCGCCGGGACGTCCGTCATCATGAGCGTCAACAACTCGCTCTACTCCGACCCGGTGCTGAAGTACGGCACGGACGAGCAGAAGGAGGAGTTCCTCCGCCCCTTCGCCGCCGGGCAGAAGCTCGGCTGCTTTGCCCTCACCGAGCCCATGAGCGGCTCGGACGCGGCCGAGATGCAGACCACCGCCGTGGCGCGCGGCGACGACTACGTGCTCGCCGGCTCGAAGAACTTCATCACCAACGGCCCGCAGGCGGACGTGGTGCTGGTCTTCGCCATGACCGACAAGCCCAAGGGGCACAAGGGCATCAGCGCCTTCCTGGTGCCCACCACCACCAAGGGCCTCACCCGCGGCAAGGGTGACGACAAGCTGGGCATCCGAGCGTCGGGCTCGTGCACGCTCTTCTTCGAGGACTGCGTCATTCCCAAGCGGTACCGGCTTGGGAAGGAGGGGGAGGGCTTCAAGATCGCCATGTCCACCCTCGACGGCGGGCGCATCGGCATTGCCGCCCAGGCGCTCGGCATCGCGCGGGCCGGCTACGAGGAGGCGCTTGCCTACGCCAAGGAGCGGAAGGCTTTCGGGAAGCCCATCGCGACCTTCCAGGCCATCCAGTTCATGCTGGCCGACATGGCCACCGAGATCGACGCCGCCCGCCTCCTGATCTGGCGCGCCGCCACCTTGAAGGACAAGGGGGTGCGCTACAGCGCCGAGGCCGCCATGGCGAAGCTGTTCGCCTCGGAGATGTCGGAGCGGGTGACCTCCAAGGCCATCCAGATCCACGGCGGCTACGGGTACGTGAAGGAGTACGGCGCCGAGCGCCACTGGCGCGACAGCCGCATCACGCAGATCTACGAGGGGACGAGCGAGATCCAGCGCATCGTCATCTCGAGCGCGCTCTTGAAGGAGTAGCGGGCCGGGCGCCGCGCCTCCGCCGCCCGCGAGCGGCTTCCTCCCAGGGAGTGGCCATGGAGCTCGAGCCCACCGAGGCGCAGGCGCGGATCGCCTCCCTGGCCCGCACCGCGGCGCGCGAGGTGCTGGCGCCGGCCGCAGACGAGGGCGACCGGACCGGCCGCTTCCCCGCGGAGGCGATCCGGGAGCTCGGCAGGCGCGGGCTCCTCGCGCTCAAGGTGCCGCGAGAGCTGGGGGGCGCGGCCGCCGGCCCGGTCGGCTACGCCCTCGCCATCATGGAGCTCGCGCAGGCGGACGCCGCGGTCGCGGTGACCGTCGCGGTCACCAACATGGTGGGCGAGATCATCGCTCGCTACGGCACGCCCGCCCAGCGGGAGCGCTGCTGTCCTCGCCTCGCGTCCGGGGCATGGCTCGCCGGGTCCTTCGCGCTGTCCGAGCCCCAGGCCGGCAGCGACTCGGGGGCCATGGCGAGCCGCGCCGACCGCCGAGGTGAGTGCTGGGTGCTCCGGGGCGAGAAGGCCTGGATCACGAGCGGCGATCACGCGGGCGTGTTCGTGGTGTGGGCCAGAACCGAGGCGGGAGCGCGCACGAAAGGGATCACCGCCTTCCTGGTCGAGGCGGGCACACCGGGGCTCCGCGTGGGCCGGCGCGAGAAGAAGACGGGGATCCGCGCCTCCTCCACCGTCTCCCTGACCTTCGACGAGCTGGAGCTCCCCGGGAGCGCCGTACTGGGCGAGGTGCACGGTGGGTTCCGCGTCGCGATGAGCGCGCTCGACGGAGGCCGCAGCGGGATCGCGGCGCAGGCCACCGGGACGATCGCCGCCGCGCTGGCGGAGGGAACCGCCGTCGCCCGGGCCTGGGAGGGATCCGCGCCGGAGGCGATGCGCTTCGCGCTGGCGGACACGCGCACCGACCTCTGCGCGGCGCGCCTCCTCACGCTGCGCGCGGCCGCCCTGGAGGAGGCGGAACGTGCGTTCACGCGCGAGGCTTCCATGGCCAAGCTGTTCGCGAGCGAGGCCGCCCAGCGCGCCGTGGACGTCGCGGTCCGCATCGAGGGGTGGCGAGGTCGGCTCGCGGGCGGCTCGACGGCAGCGCGGCTCTTTCGCGACGCCAAGGTGCAGACGATCTACGAGGGCACGAGCGAGATCCAGCGGCTGGTGATCGCGCGGGACTTGCTGAGGTGAGCCCAGGTCCTGGGGCTCGGGGGGGCGGCCGGGACGCTTGCCGCCAGCAGGTGAGGAACTGGTGGGAACGGTGGCGCCGCGGGAAGGGTTCGCGGCCGGCCGCTCCGTTGACACTGCGGGTTGGGACCGTTACCTCCCGACCACGGCATGGCGGACGCGGAGCGTGGGCGCGAGAGCACGACGGAGTACTCCTCCGGAGACCTGGCGCGGGCCACGGGCAACACCGTCCGCACGATCAGGTTCTACGAGGAGCAAGGGCTCTTGCGCGCGGCCCTGGTGAGCGAGGGCGGCCACCGCCGCTACACGGCCGGGGATCTCGAGCGCATGCTGTTCATCGGCGACCTCCGGGAGCTCGGGCTTCCGCTCTCCGAGATCCGCGCCGTCCTCGACCTGCGCGCGGGCTGCCTCTCGGCCGGTGAGTTCGCGGAGCGGTTCAGGGACGTGCTGCGCGGCCACGTCCGGCAGGCGGAGGAACGGCTCGAGAGGCTCCGCCGGGTGAAGCGCGAGCTCCTGGAGGCGCTGGGAGTCGTGGAGGCGCGCATCGGCTCGCCCGCGGCCAGCCACTGCCCGTGCGAGCTGGGGGAAGGGTCGGTGGCGCGCATGGTGAAGGTGCTCGCCGATGCCGGGTCGTGCCGACACCGGAAGCGAGAGGGCGAGGGAAGTTGAGCCGGCGCGGGCGGGCAGGCGTGATGGCCGCCCGCGCCGCGCTCCGCGACGATCGGATCGAGGGGACCCCCACATGCCGCATCTCCAGTTCGACCTGAGCTTCCGGCCGCCGGCCGAGGCCAAGCGGCGGTTCAGCGCCGCGGTGGTGAAGCACTTCGCCGAGGCCATGGATACCGGTACCGACCACGTCGCGGTGGTGCTGCGCTGTCATGAGCCCGAGGACCTCGCGCTGGGGCGCGCCGCGCATCCCGAGCGCGGCATCGCCTTGCTCAACGCCGACATTCGCGATGGCAGGACGCCCGCCCAGCGCCGCCAGTTCGCCCTGGCGGTGATCGGCGAACTGGAAACGGCTTTCAGCGTGCCCAGGGAGAACGTGTACGTGGTCTACGGCGATCACGACGGCGAAGCCTTCCAGTTCTCCGACCGGGTGCTGCCATCGTGGACGCCGGGCGAGGATCCGCTGGCGGGGGACGGGTCGGGGGGCGCGGGCCAGGGGTGATCCTCGGCGGGGCGCGCGAGCACCTCGCGGTACTCGTCGAGGATCTCGCGGCGCCACCGCGACGGCTCGCGTACGCCGCCGTCGTGGGTTCTCTGGGAACACTGGCAGGCGAGTCAGTTGCAGTACGCTCGTACCCGGGCCGCGCCCAGTTGACATAATCTTCATTATCAGACGCACCGGCTGGGCCGATCAATTAGCTCGAGCTGGCTCGAGCAGCCGGTGTTGCGATGGGTGCGGACCGGCATGGCCGCGGGCTCCAACGCCCGCCTCGCGCGATGAGGCCACGCGCGCCCACGCCCGGCCGAGCTGGTGCGCCGCGGCGTGGTCCGCTCGCTCCAGATCGCGGCCGTGTTCGCGAAGCTGCCGGCGCTGGAGAACGTGCGCGTCGCCGTGCAGAGCTCGCGATTCTTCGGGAACCGCGCGGACGGGAGCGCTAACCTCGTCCGCATGCGCTTCCTGTTTCGTTCGTCCGGATTCTCGTGAGGCCCCGTGGCGGGCCTCGGTTGAGGCTCCGTTCTCGCGCCCGTGCTGGCGCGCTTGCAGGCGCTCCCAGGGATCGCTGACGTGCGTGTCGATTCCACAGGGAGCCTGTTCCTCGTCGAGGCGAGCCGCGAGGCCGCGGAGGCCGCCGGCCGCTTGCTGGGCGCGGACGCGCGCGTCGTGGCCGAGCCCGCCGCGGAGCAGGCCCTGTCGCGAAGGAACCGCGGTGAAGCGTGGTTCGGTGCGGACGACATACGCACCCTGTCGTACCTCGAAGGACGCATGCTGGGCTTCCGGTTCGCGGCCGCGGTGACACGTTCCCTGCGCCTGGAGCGGCCGGTGGGCGACGCGGCGCACGACGTCATCACCGCCGCCATCCTCGACGAACTGGACCGAGCGCACGACTGCGGTGGGCACCCCACGAGCGAGTGGTTCTGGGCTGCATGGCCCGATATCGTCGCGAGGGTTCGGGGCGCGCTGGAACGCCATCCAGCCTGGGCCGCGCTGGCCGGTCCGATCGCGGACGCACTTCGACCGGGCAGGCCTCTGATCGATCGCTGAGGGCAGTCGTGCTCCCACGTAGCCCCGATGGCCTCGAACAACCAGGTCGTTACGTTACGACGCGTAGCGTAATGTATTCCTCGAGATGCTACCCCGGCACCCGGGCCCGCACGATCGATGGCGAACCACGAAGCGTTGATCCGCGAAAAGCGCCGCGTGGATCTGGGGCTGGAAGTCATCCTGGAACGCGGACAGGCAAGCTCACCCGTTCGGCGCCCGCCCCTGAAAGTGCATCCCGATGGCCGCAGCCCAAGGCTGCTGCGCACGGATCCGTCGCGCGGGTCGCGCAGCCAAGAACCGTCCTTGACCCCGAGCTCACCGCGAAGTATTAACTGCGACCTGGGAGGTGCGAGTTGGGTGTTTCGCTTCATGGGCCTGGCGCCGAGTACGCGTTGCACTCGCTGCTCTTCGTGGCTGCGCGTTCAGGGCCCGTCAGCGTGCGGGACCTGGCTCGTTTCCAGAAGCTGCCCGAGCGATTCCTCGCGAAGATCTTCACGCGCCTCGAGAAGGCCTCGATCGTCGAGGCGATCGAGGGCGTCCGCGGGGGATTCGTGCTGGCCAGGTCTCCGGACAGGATCTCGGTCCGGGACGTCCTGGAGGCCGTCGATCCGGACAGGACGCTGTTCGCGTGCGCCGAGATCCGGCAGCACTGCGCCCTGTTCGGCAAGGCTCCGCCGGGCTGGAGCGTCTCGGGAATGTGCCGGATTCACCTCTTCATGCGGGAGGCAGAGGCCGCCCTCGAGCAGGTCCTCGCCTCGAAGACGCTTCACAGCCTGAGCCGTGAGCTCTCAACCAAGGCACCCGACCAGTTCCTGCGCGATGCCGAGGACTGGTTCCAGCACCGCAGAGGCGAGCGCGCCACGGGGGCCCGGCCGAAGCGAGCCAAGGCCAGGATCGGTCCATAGGCATCGACCAGGTGTTGCACACCGGGTACGTCGCCTTCCACGTGCGCCCGACCGTCACTGGACGCACCGCACACACAGCAGGACAAGAGGGAACGAAACATGAACAGGTGCATCTTTCTCGCGGGCGCGTCCGGGGCCGTTGGCCGGCGCCTCTCTCCCCTTCTCGTCGCAGCCGGCTGGCGGGTGATCGGAACGACGCGGTCCGCTGACAAGGCGACCGGCCTGCGCGACCTCGGGGTGGAGCCGGCGGTGGTCGACGTGTTCGACGCCGCCGAGCTGCGGCGGATCGTGGCCGCAGCCCAACCAGAAATCGTGGTCCACCAGCTCACGGACCTGCCCTACGGCCTCGACGAAAAGGAGTTGCCGGCGGCGCTGGTTCGAAACGCCCGGTTGAGGGACGAGGGTACGCGCAACCTGGTGGCTGCGGCGGTCGCGGCGGGCGCGAAGCGGATGATCGCGCAGAGCCTCTCCTTCGTGTATGCAGATGGGCCGGAGCCGCACCCCGAGGAGGACGCGTTGCTCCCCGAAACACACCCCGTCTATGGAGAGACGGCGCGTGCCGTGGCGAGCCTCGAACGACAGGTGCTGGGCGCCTCCCTCGAAGGGATCGTCCTCCGCTACGGATTCTTCTACGGACCGGGCACCGGCTTCGACGCGCCCATCGCTCCAGGTTCCGTGCACGTCGACGCGGCTGCGAAGGCGGCCGAGCTCGCGATCACCAAGGGCGCACCCGGCGTCTACAACATCGCCGAGCCCGGAGGCGCGGTGCTCAGCGACAAGGCGGCGCGCATCCTGGGCTGGGACGCGGGCTGGAGAGCCGACGGGTGAGCTCGCGCGGAGACGTGCGCGCCGGTACTCGACGAGCGTGACCCGGGGGCGATGTCCGGGTGCCCGCGCGAGCGTGCAGTCGCACGTGAGCACCGCGGCTCCGAGCGCCTCTCCCAGCGTCACGTACATGGTGTCGTGCGCGGTCAGGCTGAAGCTCCTCACCGCGCGCTATCGATATACATGACGAGGCGTTACGATAGTGCCGCGCCGGCGTCGGGTGCCTCGCCCGTCTCCCTGCCCTGCCCGCTCGCAGAGTCCGACGAACTCGTGAGGCCGCTCCCGCTGGCAAATCAGGTTTTCAACAGGCATTGGCACGATTGCTTCTTTACGTTACGATGCGTGCCGTTATGAGTTCGCTCCGAGGTAAGAAGCCTGCTGCCCCCCGACCCCGCGGTCGCCCCCGCAGCGAAACCGCTCGCCTCGCGATCCTGCGGGCGGCGCGCGCTCTCCTCTCGGAGGGAGGACCCGAGGCGGTGACCATGGAGGCGGTCGCCGCACGTGCTGGAGTGGGGAAGCCTACGCTCTATCGGTGGTGGCCGGACAGGCGCGCCGTTGCCATGGCCGCACTTCTCGAGACGGACCCGCTCGGCCCCGCCGCGTCTCGAGACGGCTCGGCGCTCGCCGAGCTCCGCCAGCAGTTGCGGCTCCTGGCGGTCCGGCTCGGAACACCCACGGGGCGCCACGTGCTCTCGATGATCGCAGCCTCCGACCCCGCCTCGGACCTCTCGAAGGCTTTCCGAGAGCGGTTCGCGCTCGGCCGGCGCGCGGAGGGCAAGGTGCTCCTCGAGCGCGCCGTGCGTGAGGGCGAAGTGAGAGCGGATCTCGACATCGAGGTCGCGCTCGACATGCTGCACGGTGCCCTCTTCTTCAGGCTGCTCCTCGGCCACGCGCCACTCGAGGAGCACTTCGCCAACCGCGCCCTCGCCGTCGCGCTCCGCGGTATGGTGCGACCGCGCCGGAGCGCGGGCCCTGTCAGGCCGAAGCCTACGCGCGCGCCCGCAGCGGCGGGGCGAGGCATCAGGAGTCATCGAGATGAAACCTGAGTTCCCAGCGGTGGGGCGCGCGACGAGGCTCCTCTTCGCCCTGGCGATGCTCGCTTGCGGTCGTGCGCCAGCCGGCAGCGCGGCCCGCCCGCTCGTGGTCGCCTCGGTGCGCGATCTCGGCGCGCTGGCCAAGCCGGACAAGGTGGTTGGCCGGGATGGCGGCGGATCCGCGCTCATCGGAGGCAAGATCCTGTGGACCTTCGGGGACACCTTCTGGGTGGGGCCGGCTGCGGACGGCGCCACGTACCGCACCAACACCGGCGCGCTCTCCGACCCGGCCGCCCCGACGCTGACCACCGAGCCGGCGGATGCGACGGGTGCTCCTTTCCAGTTCGTTCCGTTCACCGTCGAGGAGCAAGACTACAATCGCTCGACCGGCAAGCCGGACGACAGGATCGCGCTCTGGCCAGGCTCCATCGTGCCGCTCGCGGGGGCCGGCGTGGTGCTCGTCCAGAAGCTTCACGTCCGCGCCGCGTTCAACCTCGAGTTCCTGGGAATCGCCACCGCGAAGGTCGCGGCTGGCAGCACCGTTGCGGTGCGAGACGCGGGGCTTCTCTTCGGGAGCGCCGATCCGCACTTCCACCAGGCGCTGGTGGACCGCGACCAGCTCTACCTGTACGGCGGGCTTCCAGGGACGCAGAGCTACGGCGTGGCCAGGGCGCCGCTGGCGAACCTCGGCGATCGAAGCGCGTACCGCTTCTGGAACGGAAGCGCATGGGTGGAGGACTCCGGCGCCACCGCCGCCGTTCTGGGCGGCATCCCAGGTGGCGTCACCGTCTCCTACAACCCCTACCTCGGCGCGTACCTGGCCGTTCACAGCCGCCTGCTCTCGAGCGATGTGGTCCTCCGTACAGCGCCTCGGCCGGAGGGACCCTGGAGCGACCCGGTCCGCGCGTACACCGGCCTGCCACCTGGGTCGACCGGCGACTTCGCCCTCGACTACGCCGGAGCGGAGCATCCCGAGCTCCGCTCGGCCGATGGCCGCACCATCGTGACGAGCTATTCTCACCCGCTGGCCGGATTTCTGGCAGGAGAGGTGAGACTCGTCGAGGTGAGCTTCAAATGAGGGGACCCGCGGCGGGTCCCCTCCCCGCCTTCCGCTGTCAGGGCGTCAACACCACCTTGATGCAGCCGTCTTCCTTGTCCCTGAACTTCTTGTAGAGCTCGGGAGCGTCCGAGAGCTTGGCCCGGTGGGTGATGAGCCGGGTCGGGTCGATGGTTCCCTTCTGGATCATCTCGAGGAGCGGCCGCGTGTACTTGTGAACGTGCGTCTGGCCGGTCTTCAAAGTGAGGCCCTTGTTCATGAAGGCGCCCATCGGAATCTTGTCCAGGAAGCCGATGTAGACGCCCGGCATCGAGACCGTGCCTCCCTTGCGGCAGCAGTAGATCGCCTGCCGCAGGGTATGCGGTCGGTCGGTGGCGAGCTTCACGGCCGCCTTGGCCTTGTCGAGGATCGCGTCGAGGCCGCCCGTCCCGTGCGCCTCGGCGCCCACCGCGTCGATGCAGCGGTCCGGTCCCCGCCCCTTCGTCAGCTCGTTCAGCACGTCGTGGACCTCGGCCTTGGTGAAGTCGATGACCTCCGCCTTGCCCCACGTCCGCGCCAGCTCGAGCCGCTCGGGCACGTGATCGATGGCGATGACGCGTCCGGCGCCGAACATCCAGGCGCTCTGGATGGCAAACTGACCCACCGGGCCGCACCCCCACACCGCCACGGTGTCCCCCTTCTCCATCTGGCAGTTCTCGGCCGCCATGTAGCCGGTGGGGAAGATGTCCGTGAGGAAGAGCACCTGGTCGTCGGTGAGGCCCTCCGGGATCTTCAGCGGCCCCACGTCCGCGTAGGGCACGCGCACGTACTCGGCCTGCCCGCCCGGATAGCCGCCCAGCATGTGGGAGTACCCGAACAGTCCCGCGGGCGAGTAGCCCATGACCTTGGCCGCCATCGCCGCGTTGCGATTCGACTGGTCGCACAGCGAGTACAGCTCCTTCTTGCAGAAGAAGCACGCGCCGCAGGCCATGGCGAAAGGCACGATCACCCGGTCGCCCTTCTTCACCTTGGTGACGCTCGCTCCGACCTCCACCACCTCGCCCATGAACTCGTGGCCCACGACGTCACCGCTCTCCATCGTCGGCATGTAGCCGTCGAGCAGGTGGAGGTCGGAGCCGCAGATAGCGGTCCGCGTGACGCGGATCACGGCGTCGCCCGGAGCCTCGATCTTGGGGTCGGGGGCGTTCTCGTAACGCACGTCGCCATGGCCGTGCCAGCAGATTGCCTTCATGCGGTGAGCTCCTTCGGGTGCGGGTGGAGAGAAGATCGGAAGGTTCCAAGTTGCGACAGCGGGGAGCCGTCGGCAACGGCCTCCGCACGAAGGGATCGAGCCGGCGAGCGGTGGCTCAGCGCTGCTCCATCCCAGGCTGGCGCTCGGCCGGCGTCGCCCTCTCGCCGGCTTCGTCCCTACCCGTCGGCCCGTCGAGTTACGTTACGAATCGTAACGATATATCGGACCCGCGTCTACCGTTCCGCTGCTCGATGGGCGACGTGGAGCCCCTTGCCGAGGCGCAGCGTCGTGCCCGTGAACCCGGGCAACCGCTCGCAAGCGGCGAGGTACCCTTTCACCTCTTCCGGGTGGGAAAGGACGTTGTCGCAGACGAGGAGCGCGTCTGGATCGAGCTTGGGCATGAGGAGCGCGAGCTGCTCGGGGGCGCTCACCCGGTCTGCGTCGAAGAAGACCGCATCAAAAGGGCCGGCCAGATCCCTCGCGGCCTCGGTGGCCCCCGCATGGATGAAGGTCACCTCGCCGGCCAGCCCCGCGCTCTCGAGGTTCGTCCGCGCCTGGGCGAGCTTGGCGGCGTCGCGTTCCACGGTCCAGAGGTGCCCGCGGTGTGCTTGGAGCGCCGCCGCGATCCAGACCGCGCTGTAGCCGTTGGAGGTCCCGATCTCGAGCACGCGCCGCCGTCCCGAAGCCCTGAGCAGGAGGAATAGCAGCTCCGCCGAAGGCGTCTCGAGGTTCAGCATCTTCCGGCTGCGGTCGGTCTCGCGCGCGTCGTTGTCAACTCCCAGCCGCTCCAGCTCCGCGGCCACCGTTCTCGCCGGCTCTTCCAGCAGTGTCGTCATGCGCTCCTCCTTCACTCGCGTTGTTTCAGACCTGTCGTTTCACGGGCTGTGCTTCGCGGGGTTGAGCTCGCGGCGGTCCGATCGACGTTTCAGGCGCACCCGTCCGGCCCGCAGGTGGCGCCTTCGGCCGCGCCACCCGGAGCGACCTCGGACAGCGCCGTCTGAAGCGCCTGGTGCAGACTTTCCACGGGCTGCGCGCCCGAAACGGCGTACCTCCCTCCCAGCACGAAGAAAGGCACCCCTCGGATGCCAAGCCGGCGCGCCTCCTCCTCGTCTGCGCGGACGTCCTTCGCGAAGGCGTTGCCGGCGAGCGCCCGCCGCACCTCCTCGGCGTCGAGTCCGGCCTCGGAGCCGAGCCGGGCGAGGACCTCGGGGTCGCCGATGGCCTCGCCTTCCGTCAGGTACGCGCGCAGGAAGCGCTCCTTTGCCGCCCCCTGCACCCCGCGCTCGCGCGCGAGGTGCAGCACCCGGTGCGCGTCGAAGGTGTTGCCGGGCCGAGCCCGATCGAAGCGGAAGGTGAGGCCGTCCTCCGCCGCCACCGAGGTCATCCGGTCGATCATGCCCTGGGCCTCGAGCATGGACGACCCGTACTTCGCCGCGAGCCGCTCCGCATAGGAGGTGCCGGCAGGCTGCTCGCGCGGTGCGCCGGGATCGAGCTCGAAGGCGCGCCAGACGACCTCGATGGCTACCGGGTCGCGCAGGCGCGCGATGGCGCCCTCGAGCCGGCGCTTGCCCACGTAGCACCAGGGGCAGGCGATGTCCGACCACACGTCGACGCGGAGGTGTTCCATGACGCGTTCATAATCGCGGCGCGGCAGGCGCTCCCGCGCGGCCATGGTAGCGTCCGTCGATGTGACCACCTCTGCGCCCCGGGCGCTCGCAGCGGCCTGTGCGCTCCTCGCCTGTTCGGGAGGGGGCTCGCCCCCGACCTCGACGCCCACCTCGCCCTCGACCGCGACCTCGACGCCGAGCGCGACCCCCGCCCTACCCCCGACCCGGGAGCCCACCCCCGCTTCGAGCACCGGCCCCGCCGCCGCGCCGCTTCCCGATGCGGGCGCGGCCACGGACGTGGCGTCCACCGTTCCCGTGAATGCTGCCAGCAGCCTGCTGCAGGGCGTTGCGACGGCGCTCTCCCCCGACGAGAAGAACCGGGTCGCTCCTGGCGCCCGCTTCCGCATGGAGGCCCCGCTGCGCCTCGTGGACGCCCGGCTCTCGTTGCTCGACGAGTCCGACGCGCTGGTCGTCTCGACTGCGACCACGGAGGTGGGGAGCGGCTGGACCCGCTTCGAGGTGGCCCCGTCGGAGGATCTGCGGCCCGGCTCGGCCTACCTGTTGCGGCTGGAGGGTGCGGTCACGCGGGAGCTGCACGACGAGGGAGGCCATGCGTACGGTCCATACGTGGTGCGCTTCGAGACCTCCGGCGAACGCCCGCCGCGGCCGGTCGAGAAGAAGCTGCGGCGGCGGCGCTGAACGAGCCCGGACCCGAGGCTCCCGATGAGCCCCAGCATCACCGCACGAGAGAACATCTGTCGAGGGTAAGGAGCCCAGCCGCGGGCCCTCAGGATCTCGCCAGCGCGCCGAGCACCGGCAGGTCCGCCTCGCAGAAGGGGTAGCTCGGGAGCGCCCCCGGGTCGGCCCACTCCAGCGCCGCGACGCCGATCGGCCGCGGCTCTCTGCCTGCGAGCACGCAGGCGTAAAAGGCCAGCTCGACCTCCAGGTCGGGGTAGCGATGCGTGTGCCGCACGAGGAGCCGGCCCACCACGACCTCGCAGGCGAGCTCCTCGTACACCTCGCGCCGCAGCGCGGCCGGCTCGTCCTCCCCCGCCTCCACCTTGCCCCCGGGAAACTCCCACAGGCCGCCGCGGGGCACGTCATCTCGCCGGCGGGTGACGAGGATGCGATCTTCGCGCCGGATCACCGCCGCCACCACCCGCACCCGCCGCAACGGCGTCACCGGAAGTCGAGCGCGAAGAGGTCGCCCGCGTTCGAGAGCGCGTAGGCCCGGTCTCCCCGCGCGGCGAGCCCCGCCGAGACGCCGGTGCCCGGGTCGAACACGCGCAAGAGCCGCCCGCTGGCGGCCTCCAGCCACAACAGCCCCTTCGTGTTGGGTACGATCACCCGGCCCGCCGCGATGATGGGGTCGCCCGCCGGCTGGCCCTGCAGAGGCGTCGTCCAGCGCGTCGAGCCGTCCTGCGGCGAGATGCCGATCACTTGGGTGGTGGTGACGGCCACCAGGAGCCCGCCGCCGAGCGCGAGCCGCGCCGCGCCGGGGGTTCGGAGCTCCCAGAGCTGGCGCCCGGTCTCGCTGTCGAGCCCGAGCACCGCCCCGGAGTAGGCGGCCGCGAAGACGCGCGAGCCCTGCGCCCGCAGCGCATCGACGTCCATGAAGTCTGCCTTCGGCGCGACCTTGCGCTCCCAGCGGACGGCTCCCGTCGCGACCTCCAGCGCCGCGACGGTGCCATCGGCGTAGGCGGCCAGGGCGAGCCCGCCGGAGAGGGTCACCGCGGCCGCTCCGCGGATGGTGAAGCCCTCCCGCACCTCCCGGCGATGGTGCCACTTCCAGGCGCCGCTGGCCGCGTCCACCGCCACCAGCGTGTCCTGCAGCGTCATGACGAGCACGGTGCCCTGGGAGACGGCGGGAGTCGTGCCCACCTCCTCGCCGGCGTCGTAGCTCCACCGCACCTTGCCTGTCCCGAGCTCGACCGCGTAGAGCCGGCCATCGGCCGAGCCGACGTACGCGGTGGAGGCCTCGATGCGAGCGGGTGCATCGAAGCGCCCCCCCGCCTTGACGTCCCACAGCCTGCGCCCCTCCTGGTCGAGCGCGTGCAGCCAGCCGTCGCGCGTGCCTACCACCACGGTGCCGGTCAGCGCGTCGACGGCGGGGCCGCCCAGCTCGGCGGGCCGATACTCCAGGAGCCCCGGCGGGACGAGCTGGCGATGCCAGCGCACCTGCCAGAGCATCACCGGAGGCGGCGGGAGCTGCGTGACCAGCCCGGCCTGCGCCGCCAGCACCAGCGCGAGGAGGGTCATCTACTTCGCCCCGAGGCGGGCCAGCCGCTCCTGCACCTCGCCCGCCAGCGGCGAGGTCTTCGAGATCGCGTCCAGCGACTTGCGCGCTTCCTCCACCTTGCCCGCCTTGGCGAGCAGGCGCGCGCGCTCCAGCGCCGCGCGGTCGCGGAAGAGCTCGAGCCCCCCGGCCGCCTCGTAGGCCTTGGCGGCCCCATCCAGATCGCCCTTGCCCTCCAGCGCGCGGGCGAGGCCGTCGCTGGCGCTGAACCGCAGCGAGTCGCCTTCGCCCGCGCCGTCCAGAAAGGCGCGGTAGGCCGCCGCCGCCTCGTCCCACTTGCCCATCCCGAGCTGCGCGTCGCCCTCGAGCAGCGCAGCGGTGACTGCGGCGCGAGACCCGCCGTGCTCCTTGCGCACCGCCTGCGCGGCGGCGAGCAGCGCAGCGTTCTTGTCGGCAGCCGTCTTGTAGATGGGCCGGCCCGCGTTCGGGAGCGGGATGCTCGACACGTCGCCGCCCGCGATCTCGAGCGCCCTGGAGAGCTGGGCTCCGGCCGCCGCGCGGCTGCTCTCCCGGTAAGACGAGATGCCGACCACCGCCGCCAGCACCGCGACGAGCGCCACCACCCCGGCCAGGATCACCTTCTGCCGCTTGCCCGCCCACTCCGCGGCCTCCGCCAGGGCGAGCTGGAAGTGATCGGGGCCCTTCATCTCCTTGCGGGTGAGCTCGTGGGTGGGCTTCTGCGGCATGCGTCCTCAGGGGTGCGAAAAGGGGCGAAAGCGGGGCAATCTAGGCGTGTGCGGCGGGAAGGGTCAAGCGCGCGAGGTCACAGCGGAGCCCGCTGGGTGTGAGCACGTCGCGAGGCACACGATGCCGTCGACGAGCCGGGCGCACGAGGAGGGAGCAGCGGAGGCGTACCTGGAAGGTACGTCGAGCAGCGGACCGAAGAGTCTGCCCGGCGCAGGCAGGCAGCGTGAGCCGCAGCAGGGATCATATCAAGCGGTCTCCGCTATCCATCGCGGCTCCATCCACCGTGCTTCGCCCACTCCTCCTCGTCGTCCAGCGTGAAGCGGAGCACGTCCACCACCTCGCTCGGCGCGGCGGGGATCACGAGCTTGCGGCCGTCGATGTACAGGGTCGGCGTCCCCTGCAGGCCCGCCGCGCGCGCCTCGGCCTGCGAGGCGAGGATGCGGTCCTTGTGTTTGCCGGACGCGAGCGCCTTGGCGAGGTCGTCCGGGTCTCCGCCCGCCTCGCGCGCGCGGGCGGCGAGGTCCTCGTCGGAGAGCTCGTGCGGATGCTCGAAGAGCCCGTCGTGCATCTTCCAGAAGACCCCCGCGTCGCGGGCCCACTCGGCCGCGAGGGCCGCCTCCATCGACCGCTCGTGCGAGGACAGCGGGAAGGGCTTGAAGTACAGCCGCACCCGGCCCGGATTGTCGGCCACGAACCGCTCCAGCTCGGGGCGCAGCGCCTGGCAGAAGGGGCAGGTGAAGTCGGAGAACTCGACGATGGCGACGCGCGCGTCCGGTTTTCCGAGGGCCGGCCCGAAGGCGGCCACGTCGAGCTTGGCGCGCTTCTTCCTGTCGAAGCCAGCGTAGTACTCGGTGAGGATCTTCTCCACCTCGGGCGCGCCGAGATTCTGTGCCGCGAGCCGCGCAGCGAGCGAGGCCATCCTGGGCGCGTGCTTGCAGCTCCGGTGCTCGCGCACGCAGCCGCCGAGGGTGTGAGGGCAACCGCAGTGGCAGAAGGCGTGCTTCGCCACCTTGGCGAGCACCTCGCGCTGCGGCGCGGTGAGCGCGCTCGCGTCGACCCCGGGAAGGTCGGTCTCGATTGGGTCGGCCGCGCGCGCGTGCGGCGGGAGCAGGGCGAGGACGAGCCCGGCGGCGAGAGCCTGGAAAGCGACGTTCATGGAGCCTCCGACGGCGGGGGATTGTAAGGCGCTCGGATGCGCTCCGCCCTGCTCGTCGCACGGCGGGCATGGCGCCGTCCCGATAGATCGAGGCGCATGCAGCGGTTGGAGGGACGAGGCGAGCGGGGTGCCGTTCACAAGGAGCGGGGCGGCCGCTTGCGCGTCGCGCTCGTGTATCCCAATGCCTATCGGCTGGGGATGGCGAACCTCGGCTTTCACGCCGTCTATCGCCTCTTCAACGACCATCCGCGCGCGCTGTGCGAGCGTGCCTTCCTCCCGGAGGAGCCCGGTGCGGAGCCGCTCACCCTCGAGTCCCGGAGCCCGCTCTCCGCCTTCGACGTGGTGGCCTTTTCCCTCTCCTTCGAGGAAGACTACGGGCACGTGCTCGCCCTGCTCGACCGCGCCGGCCTGCCGCTCCGGGCCGAGGCGCGCGGGGCGGGGCACCCGCTCGTGGTCGGGGGCGGCATCGCGGTGCAGATCAACCCGGAGCCCGTCGCCCCTTTCTTCGACCTCTTCCTGGTGGGGGAGGGCGAGGAGCTGTGCGGGCCGCTGGTGGAGCGGCTCCTCGAGCTGGGCGGCCAGGACCTCGCCCGCGGCGAGCTGCTCGCCGGGCTGACCAGTGTGCCCGGCGCGTACGTGCCCTCCCTGTACGATGTGGCGTACGCCGACACGCGCGCGGGTGCGGGAGAGTGGGTCACTCGCTTCCAGCCGCGAGGGGACGCGCCTTGGCGGGTGAAGCGGCGCTACGTCGCCGACCTGCGCCAGATCGCCACCTCGCGCGTGCTCGACTCGCCAGACGCCCAGTTCGGCGACCTCTTCCTCACCGAGGTGGCCCGCGGCTGCCTGTGGGGCTGCCGCTTCTGCGCCGCCGGCTTCGTGCAGCGGCCCTATCGCGAGGTGGACCTCGAGGTGCTGCGGCGCGAGGCGCGCAAGGGCATCGCCCAGGGCATGCGGGTGGGGCTGGTCGGGCCGGACACCAGCGACTACACAGGGCTCGACGCGCTCACCTGCACCATCGGCGCGGAGGGGGGCTCCTTCAGCCCGTCGTCCTTGCGCGTCGATGCCATCACGCCGGAGCTGGCGGGCCGGCTCGCGGCAGGCGGCGAGCGCTCCATCACCATCGCCCCCGAGGCCGGGACCGAGCGGCTGCGCCGGGTCATCAACAAGGACTTCCCCGACGACATGGTGGTGCAGGCGGCCGCCAACGCGCTCGGGAAGGGGATGCAGCACGTGAAGATGTACTTCATGTGCGGGCTCCCCACCGAGACCGAGGAGGACGTGCTGGGGATGGCGCGCCTCGCGGTGCGCATCCGTGAGGAGGTCATGCTGCCGAAGGCGAAGGTCACCGGGCGCATGGGCCGCATCACCCTCTCGGTGAACCCGTTCATCCCCAAGCCGTGGACCCCGTTCCAGTGGGCACCCATGGAGGACCGGGGCTGCCTGGAGGCGAAGCGGCGGCTGCTCGAAAAGGAGCTGCGGCCCAAGGGCATCGCGGTCGAGCTGTTCAGCCCGCGGGAGGCCTTCCTGCAGGCGCTCCTCTCCCGCGGCGACCGGCGCTGCGCCGACCTGCTCGAGCTCGCGCACCGCGAGACGGGGGGTGACCTCAAGAAGGCGCTCGCGCTCTGGCCGCACGACCCGAAGTTCTTCGCGTCGCGGGAGATCGGCGTGGACGAGGCCCTGCCGTGGGACTTCCTCGACCAGGGGCTGACGAAGCGATACCTCGCGCGCGAGCTGCGCCGCGGTCTCGGCTCGCAGGTCACGCCCAAGTGCGCGCTCGACACCTGCCGCGCCTGCGGCCTCGCCTGCGCGGACCACGCCGAGCTGGCCCTCCCGCCCCGAGCTCCTGCGGAAGTGACCGCGGCAGGCTGACCGCGGACCCGGTCGCGCTCAGCTCACGTCCAGCACCACCCGCCCGGTGGGGTGGGCGCCCGCGAGGTAGGCCTGGGCCGCGGCGGCCTCGGCGAGCGGAAAGACGCGGTCCACCACCACCCGCAGCTTTCCGGCATCTGCCAGCGCCGCCAGCTCCTCGAGGTCCTTGGCCCGCGGCCGCACCATTGCGATGTGCCCGCGCAGCCCCGACCGCCGAAGGCGTAGCACCTTGGCGAAGGAGCCGGGCGTGGGCGTGGTGCTCATGTAGATGCCGCGGGGGGCGAGGAGCCTCCGCACGCTCGCGAGCGAGAGCGTGCCGGCGGCGTCCAGGATGACCTCCACCGGCCCGGCAGCGCCCACGTCGTCCTCCGCGTAGTCGAGCGCCCGGTTCGCGCCGAGCTCCCGGACGAGGGCGCCGTTGCGGGCGCTGGCGACGCCGATCACCTCGCAGCCGCGCGCGCGGGCGAGCTGCACCGCGAGGCCTCCCACCGCCCCCGAGGCGCCGTTCACCAGCACGCGCTGCCCCGCCTCGACCTGCGCCACGTCGCGCAGGAGCTGGAGCGCGGTCACCCCGCCCACCGGAAGTCCCGCAGCCTCGATGAAGGACAGCCTCACGGGCTTCCTCGCCAGCCAGCCCTCGCGCAGGCAGGCCCACTCGGCGTAGGCGCCGCCGTTCAGGGTGGAGGGGAGCGCCCCGTACACCTCGTCGCCCGGGATGAAGCGCGCCGCGCCCTCGCCCAACTCGTCCACCACCCCGGCCAGCTCCAGCCCGGCGATGGCGGCGCCGCGCAGGAGGCGCAGCCCGGCGATGAGCAGGCGCGAGCTGCGGATGAGCCGGTCGGAGGCGTTCACGCCCGCGGCGCGCACCCGCACCAGGACCTCCCCTTTGCGCGGTCGCGCCGTCGATACCTCGGCCAGCTCCAGGACCTCCGGGCCTCCGCTTCGGCGGGCGACGATGGCTCTCATGGCCGCGCTCGTAACGCCGCCCACCCCCGGGAGGCAAGGCGCCACGGTGACGGAGGATGCGCGGCGGTTAGAAAGGCTCGGTGACCCTCGACGACGCCATGGAGGAGGCGCTCTCCATGGCGCGGGCAGCCGGCGAGGCGGGCGAGGTGCCGGTCGGCGCGGTCGCGCTGCACGGGGGCGAGATCGTCGGACGCGGCGCCAACCGGCGGGAGGGCGCGCGCGATCCGACCGCACACGCGGAGCTCCTGGCCTTGCAGGAGGCGGCCCGCGCCCTCGGGCGCTGGCGGCTCTCCGGGGTGACGCTCGTCGCCACGCTCGAGCCCTGCGCCATGTGCGCGGGGGCGATGGTGCTCGCGCGCATCGACCGGCTCGTCTACGCCGCCGCGGACCCGAAGGCCGGCGCGGTGGGATCGCTCCTCGACCTCTCGCAGGACGCCCGCCTCAACCACCGCTTCCCCGTCGAGCGGGGCCTGCGGGCAGATGAAGCAGGGAGGCTCTTGCGGGCGTTTTTCAGGGGGAGGCGGGGTTAGCGCGGGGCGTCGCGCTTGCGCTTCCCCTGTCCGATCGGCTACATCCGCGCGCGGAGAGCTGGCCGAGTTGGTCTAAGGCGCCTGACTCGAAATCAGGTGTACCGGCAACGGTACCGTGGGTTCGAATCCCCCGCTCTCCGTATTCGAACGATCAGGCGGCAGTGCGGTTCGTGAGAGATTCGCCAGGATCTTGCGAGTGAAGGGGCAGCCGGATGAGGCTGCCCCGGAACGAGCGGGCGGCAGTGCGGTTCGTGAGTGAGTCGCCAGTATCTTGCGAGT
>JBBQEB010000051.1:0-22885 GCA_038320275.1 Myxococcales bacterium
GGCCCCGGCGCCGGGCGCGCGGGGGGGGGGGGCCGGGGGGCCACCGGGGGCGGGGGGGTGGGGGGCCGGGGGGGGGGGGGGGGGGGGGGGGGGGGGGGGGGGGGGGGGGGGGGGGTGGGGTGCGGGGTCGGGGTCGAGTTCGTGGTCGAGTTCGTGGTCGTGGTCGTGGTCGTGGTCGGGGTCGTGGTCGTGGTCGAGTTCGTGGTCGAGTTCGTGGTCGAGTTCGGGGTCGAGTTCGGGGTCGAGTTCGGGGTCGCCGCTCGTGCGTCCCCCGCCCTGCCGCGAGGCCACCAGCGCGGCCAGATAACCACCCAGCGAGCTCCCCATGAGGAAGCGGGGCCGATGGACCTCCACCAGCCGCTCCGCCTCCGCCAACAGGGTCCGCGGCGTCGACCGCTCGAAGCCGTCCTCGCCGGGCGTGAGGTCCGCCCGGATGAACGGCATCCCCACGCGCGCGAAACGCTCCTCCAGCGCGCGCCCCTTGGCGGAGCCGGGGCCCGAAGCGAAGCCGTGGAGGTAGAGGATCAGGCGCTCCCCTTTCTCAGCTCCGCGAGCCGCGCGGCGAGCTCCTCCTCCCGCCCGTTGAGAGACAGCTTCACGATCTCCTCGCCGCGCAGGGCATCGGGCAGGTAGCGCTCCGCGACGTAGCTCCCCTCGAAGTTGTGCGGATAGCGGTACCCTCCGCCGTAGCCCATCCCTTCCATGAGCTTGGTGGGCGCGTTGCGGAGCTTCAGCGGGACTGGCAGCGGGCCCCGCTCCCTCACCAGCCTGCGCGCGGCCCCGTAGGCGGTGAGCGCCGCGTTCGACTTGGGCGCGAGCGCGAGGTAGGTCGCGGCCTGGGTCATCGGCAGCACGCCCTCCGGCATCCCCACCAGCTCCACCGCCTGGAGCGCGCTCACCGCCACCGCCAGCGCGCCCGGGTCGGCGTTGCCCACGTCCTCGGAGGCGAAGATGACCATGCGACGCAGGACGAAGCGAGGCTCCTCGCCAGACTCCAGCATGCGCACGAGGTAGTAGACCGCCGCGTCGGCGTCGCTCCCGCGCAAGGACTTGATGAAGGCGGACACGACGTCGTAGTGCTGCTCGCCGTCCTTGTCATAGAGGAGCGGCTTGTGCTGCAGCGCCTCCTCCGCGTCGGCGGGGAGGATCTCGCGGCGTCCCGCGAGGCGGGCCGACGCCGCCGCGGCCTCCAGCGCGTTGAGCGCCCGACGGGCGTCGCCCCAGGCGTAGCGGGCGAAGAGCTCCCTCGCCTCGACCGACAGCGCGAGGTCGCCGCCCAGCCCTTCCTTCGCGCTCACCGCCCTGTCGAGCAGGGCGGCGATCTCCTCCTCGGTGAGCGCGCGCAGGGTCACCACCCGGCAGCGGGAGAGGAGCGCGGCGTTGATCTCGAAGGACGGGTTCTCGGTGGTGGCCCCCACCAGCGTCACCACGCCCCCCTCGACGTGCGGCAGGAAGGCGTCCTGCTGCGCCTTGGTGAACCGATGGATCTCATCCACGAAGAGGATGGTGCGCTGCCTGTGCATCCGCCGCCGGTCGCGGGCCGCGGCGACGATCTCGCGGATCTCCTTGACGCCACCCAGCACGGCGCTGAACGGCACGAAGGTGGAGCCGGTTCGCTCGGCGACGATCCGCGCGAGCGTGGTCTTTCCGGTACCTGGGGGTCCCCACAGGATGAGGGACGGCACCTGATCGGCCTCGATGGCGCGGCGCAGCGCGCGGCCCGGACCGAGGACGTGCTCCTGCCCCACGAAATCCTCGAAACGGCGGGGGCGGAGACGCTCGGCGAGAGGTTTGCCGGAGGCGTCCCCCTCGCTTGCGTGGTCGAAGAGGTCCATGCGCCGTCCGTTCCCCTATAATCCTTCGATGGACCGCCAGCCCTGCCCCGTGCCCAACAGCGTCGGGATCGTCCGCAAGGCGGGGTCGCACGAGGCTGCCGCCTGCGCGTCGGCCGCGGCGCAGTACCTCCGGTCGCGAGGGATCGCGGTCATGGAGGACGAGGCCACCGCTGCGCGCGAGGCCGATCTCATCCTCGTCCTCGGGGGCGACGGCACGCTCATCCACGCCGCGCGCATCCTGGAGGGCCGCCGCGCGCCCATCCTGGGCGTGAACATGGGAAGCCTGGGTTTCCTCACCGAGGTACCGCAGTCGGAGATGTACCAGGCCATCGAGCACCTCCTCTCCGGGCGCGGGCAGTTCTCCGAGCGCATGAAGCTGCGGGTCCACCTGCACCGCGGGGGCGGCGGTCAGAAGATCGTCGATGCAGAGGTGCTGAACGACGTCGCCATCGCGAAGAGCGCCCTCTCGCGCATGGGCGAGTTCGAGGCCACCTGCTCCGGCCACTACCTCACCACCTACAAGGCGGACGGCATCGTGGTGGCGACGCCGACCGGCTCGACCGCCTACGCGCTGGCCGCGAACGGCCCCATCCTCTACCCGTCGATGCGAGGGGTGGTGGTGGCTCCCATCTGCCCACACACCCTGACCCAGCGCCCCATCGTGCTCCCGGACGACCAGACCGTGAACATCGTCCTCGGCTCCGACACCGAGGTGTTCCTCACCCTCGACGGTCAGATCGGCGTTCCCATGCAGAGGGGCGACCGGGTGCAGATCAAGCAGTCGTTGAACCGCGTGCTCCTGGTGCGGAACTCGCGCATCGACTACTTCGGCATCCTCCGTGCGAAGCTGCGCTGGGGGGAGCGGTGAGCGGGGCACCGCGGAGGTGATGGGATGCGGTCGGTGCCTGACCGGTAGCTGCTCGTGAGTCTGCAAACTTGGACCCGGCGCCGCCGAGGCGGCCGCCGCCACACGCCCGAGGAGCTCGCGCGGAAGCGGGGCGGGACCTGAGGGAGGCGCGGTGCGCGTGGTGGGTTCGTCGAGAGCGGGACCCGCGCGAGCCACCGCCGCCGGGAGCTCACCGGCGGCGCCGCGACGTCCAGCGCGCATCGAGAAGCGCTCGTGCTGGCGCCGCCGGCCGGCTCTGGCTTTGCTGGGGCTTCGATGCGACTCCGCGACCGCCCGGCCGCTCTGGACGCACCGGCGTGAGCCTGGGTAAGTCTTTGCCGATCACCACGGGTTTGCGCGTTTGCGGGTCACAGGACTGATTGGTGACGGGACGGGGCCTGGGATGTTTTCGTGAGGAGCCGGGCGAGGATGGGTGTGTCGCCCTGATGGATCGTGCGCCTGCGTTCATTCGCAGCGGGATCTCGTGCTGGGTAGGGAAAAGGTGCGGCGGCAGATCGAGGAGGATCGGCCGCCGCGGGTGCTGCTGGGTGGGAGCCCGGCAACGACCAGACCCAATCCTACGAGGAGAGATCGATGGAGGGAAGAGGACATCGCAGGCGGATGGGGCTCCTGGCCGCCCGCCTTCCGGAGCTGGACCTCGACGCGGTCACAGACCCCCGCGCGCGGGAGGGGAAGTGGTCCTTGGCGCAGATTCTCCGGGCAACGCTGGTGGGGCTCATGGCGGGGTGCCAGAGCCTGTGGGAGGCGGAGCGGCTCACGCAGGACATGTCCCGAGCCTCGCGGCACCAGCTCGGGCTGAGAAGGAGGCTGCCGGACACGACGGCGCGGGACGCGCTGTGCCGGGTGCCGCTCGATGACCTGCGGGCGGTGCTGTACCGGGTGGTGAAGGCGGCTTGGCGGCGGAAGGCGCTCGCTTCGCAAACACTACCGATTCAGGTGGTGGCGCTCGACGGCAAGGTGACAGCGCTGCCCACGCTCAACCAGCCCTTCGTGCAGAACCGGCACCCGGACGATGGGCTGCCCTACGGGCTCGTACGGACGGTCACCTGCGCGCTCGTCTCGGCGCCGGGCCGGCCCTGCATCGACGCCATCCCCATCCCGGCCAGCACGAACGAGATGGGGCACTTCCAGTTCGCCTTCCGGAGCCTGGTCGAGACCTACGGAACGATGTTCCAGATGGTGACGTACGACGCTGGCGCGCTCTCGGAGGGGAACGGCGCGGCGGTGGTCGCGGCGGGCAAGGACTACCTGTTCGCGCTGAAGAACGAGCACCGCACCATGCTGAAGCTCGCCTCCGAGCACCTCGACCCGGCGGATGCGGCCGCCCGGACCCTCCGGGACGGAAAGCGCCAGACATATCGAGGTACCGCCGATCCGCCCTGGATCTCGTCCTGGAGGTCGGCGAGCGCGTCAGACCCCGGACGTAGGTTGAGGGGATGAATGCATCGTGAGCGTGGGCCGCGGTTTCGAAGGCCGGCGCGTCCGGCGCGTCCGGTGCGTCCGGCTCGACCAACGGAGGCTGTCATGAGGCGTGGGGCTACCGAGAGCTTGGCGGACGGCGCAGGGGGCGTCCTGGAAAGTCCAGGTCCACGTCGCGGCCCGTCGCGAACGGAGATCCGGTTCGCCACCGGCTCGTGCTCGCTCGGCGCGGTCCTCGTCGGAGCCACGGATCGGGGTGCCTGCGCCATCCTCCTGGGCGAGAGCCCCGAGCCGCTGCTGGAGGACCTCGCGCGCCGCTTTCCGCGGGCGGCGCTCCTCGACGGCGGAGAAGCGGTCGAGGCGCTCCTGGCGGCGGTGGTCGGACTTGTGGAACGGCCTCGGGAGCGCGCCGAGCTGCCGCTCGACCTGCAGGGCACCGACTTCCAGCGCCGCGTGTGGGACGCCTAGCGCGCCATCCCGGCCGGCTCGACCCGGAGTTACGCCGAGCTGGCGGCGGCCCTGGGGGTCCCCCGCGCGACGCGGGCGGTGGCCCACGCCTGTGGAGCGAATCCCCTCGCGGTGGCGGTGCCCTGCCATCGCGTGGTGCGGAAGGACGGCGGACTCTCCGGCTACCGCTGGGGCGTGGAGCGGAAGCGGGCGCTGCTGGCCCGGGAAGCGATCGGAGAATGACCAAGACGGCCACGAAGTACCTGACGGTGGAGCTGCCCCGGCGGCGCGGGCTCGTTCGCCTGACGGACGAGGTGGCGGCCTTCTGCAGGGAGAGCGGCCTGCAGGAGGGCATGATCCTCGTATCCGCGATGCACATCACCGCCGGCGTGTTCGTGAACGACGACGAGCCGGGGCTTCACGAGGACATCGAGACGTGGCTGCAGGAGCTCGCGCCGGGGCCGGCCAGGGAAGGCGACCCCGCCCCCGACTACCGGCATCACCAGACCGGCGAGGACAACGCCGACGCGCACCTCAAAAGCCTGCTCGTCGGCCACGAGGTGATCGTGCCCGTCACGAAGGGCAAGCTCGACCTCGGCACCTGGCAGCAGATCTTCTACGCCGAGTTCGACGGCCGGAGGAAGAAGCGGATCATCCTGAAGGCGCTGGGGGTGTAGCGCGCCCCGCGGCGTCACTCGCCGCGTGTGAAGTAGGTCCGCACCAGCCCCGGTGACTCGGTCACCGCGTGGGCGGAGACGCCGAGGGCCTGGCCCCGCTCGATGAGCGGGGCCGGGACGAAGGGAGCGATGAGCTCGAACACCTGACCGGGCGCGAGCGTGGTCAGGGCGGCCATGACCTGCTCGACAGGGTGCGCTCCGGCCGCGAGGAGCGGGCGCGCGTCGAGGCTCTGGGTGACCCGCGAGGCGGTGGCCCAGGCAGGAGCGGCGGAGGAGGGAGCGGTCATGGTGGGGCTCGCGATCGGATCCCGTTCGCCCTTCGACTCCGTCGCAGCGCGACGCAGCTCAGGCTGAACGGAAACGGGAGAGGTCGAGGTCGGGTTCGAGGTCGGGTTCGTGGTCGGGGACGTGGTCGGGTTCGAGGTCGGGTTCGAGGTCGAGGTCGTTCCACCCCCCTCTCCCCAGCTCAGGAGCCGCTGCTCGCCCTGAAGCGCGCGCTTGTGGGTGAGGTCCTGGCTCACTTCCAGGCAGCCGAGGTACTCGCGCGCTTCTCCGCGCATGGCGAGGTACTCGATGTGCACGAAGCGGCCGTGCAGTTCGATCCAGAACTCGGCGGCGTCGTGGGTCCCGGCGCGGAAGCCCTCCAGGATTCGCTCCACGATGTCGACGCTGGACGGAGGATGGCAGAACTGCACCTTGCGGCCGATGATGGCGCGGCTGCGCGTGAAGACCCGCTCCTTGCCCTGCGTGAAGAAGCGGACCGTGTCGTCCTTGTCCACGAAGGTCATGTCCACCGGCACCGTGTTGAGAACCGCGGTGAGCTCCGGGACGCTGAAGCTGCCGGAGGGCAGGCGGATTCTGTCGCCCTCCCGCCCGGCCGGCTCGGGCTCGGCCATGCCCGGAGGGCGCCATTCCTTCGGCGGATCGTAGAGGCAGAAGCCGATCTCCGGGCTCTGCCGCGCGATCTCCCACCACTCGTCCACCGCCAAGGTGTCGAGGCACATGGGGAGGAGGATGTTCTCCTCCTTGTAGATCATCTCCGCGACCGCGCTCGAGGCCGGCCGCAGCAGCCGCTCGGCCGTCGCGCGCAGCTCGGCCGGCGCGGGGGACGCCGCCGCCACCAGCGCCTCCGAGGCGGCCGCGAGCAGCCCTCGCGCCTCGTCGTGCTTCCCCCACATGACCTTGGGTGGCCCGGTGATCCCGTGCTTCTCCATGAAGGGGAAGAGCAGGTTCTCCTTGCGCAGGTAGTGCTTCTCGACGTCCATGAGCGCGTTGAAGTGGCCGCGCAGGGCGCGCACCAGCTCGGCCGTTCCGGCGCCGTCCGCCAGCGACGCCACCTCGGCGTAGCGCGCCTGAAGCGACTCCACCTCGCGCCCCAGCGCCTCGTTCTCCTTCTTGAACGTCTCCACCGGGTGGCCGGGCGGCAGCGTCCGGGGCCGGCCGATCTGGATGGTGTCCCGCAGCGCGGTGGAGTGGAGGTCGCACAGCTTCGTGATCTCCTCGGCCGGCATCCCCTCGGCGATGAGCTGCTGCTCCACGGCCACCACGTCGCCGTACGGCACGCTGCCGAGAAGTCGCTTCAACTGCGCGCTCACCGCCTCGGGCGCCGAGCCCTCGTGGAGCTGCAGGATGAGGTGCTTGAGGACGTCCTTGCGCCGGGCCGAGTTGTCGATGAGCTCGCTCACGCCCTCTGCGGTAGCGGCGGCGCGGACCGCGCGCCATGGTAGACGACCCCATGAACGAGACCCTGGAAGCGCTGCTTCACCAGCTCGATCTCGAGACGCTGGAGGTGAACCTCTTCCGCGGCACCTCGCGCGACCTGGGCGGCAAGAGCGTCTTCGGCGGCCAGGTGATCGGTCAGGCGCTGGTCGCGGCTGAACGCACCGTGGAGGGCCGCGCTCCGCACTCCCTGCACGCGTATTTCCTCCTCCCCGGCGACATGGCCGCGCCCATCGTGTACATGGTCGATCGGCTCCGCGACGGGAGGAGCTTCTCCGCGCGCCGGGTGCAGGCCATCCAGCACGGCCGCCCCATCCTCTCGATGATCGCCTCGTTCCAGGTGGACGAGCCGGGGCTCGAGCACGCCGAGCCGATGCCCGACGTCCCGCCGCCGGAGAGCCTGACCTCGTTCTCGGTGCTGCGGGAGCGCTGGCTCGCGGAGGCAGGGCCGGTGCACCCGCGCATCGTCGAGGCGCTGCGCACGCGCGGCGCCATCGACTTCCGCCCCGTGCAGCCGCTGAACCCGCTCCGCCCCGTGTCCGCCCCGCCACGGCAGGCGGTCTGGTTCCGCTTCGCGGAGCGCCTCCCCGATGAGCCGTGGCTCCACCGCTGCCTGCTCGCCTTCGCGTCCGACTACAACCTCATCGGCACGCCCCTGCGCCCGCATGGAAAGAGCTGGTTCTTGCAGGAGATGGTGGTCGCCTCGATCGACCATGCGCTCTGGTTCCACCGCCCGGCGCGGGTGGACGAGTGGCTCCTCTACGTCATGGACGCCCCCTCGTCGCAGGGCGCGCGCGGGCTCGCGCGCGGGCTCGTCTACGACCGCGTGGGGAGGCTGGTGGCCAGCGTCGCGCAGGAGGGGCTCATGCGCGAGGTGAAGCGGGCTCCCGGGGCGGGCTGATCCGTCAGCCTTGCGGAACCAGCTCGGCGAGGAGCGCGCGCCAGGCCTCGCGCTCGCGCGCGGGCTCCACCAGCGGCCGCGCGCGGGCGACCTGCTGGCGCAGCGCCCCCGCGAACGCCGCCTCCTCCTCGAAGCGCAGGAGGAGCGCCGCCAGCGCGGGCGCGTCGCCCACCGGGTAATACCCAGCGTAATCCTCTCCCAGCACGCCCACCGAGCCGTCCACGCGCGTCGATAGCACCGGCACGTTCGCGGCGAGGGCCTCGGAGACGGCGTTCGCGCCCCCCTCCAGCCTGGACGTCACGAGGAGGAGGGCGCTCCCGGCGAGAGCCCCCAGCGCCTCGGCGCGGCGCCGATCACCCCACCAGTGGTAGCGCGGCAGCTCTAGGGACAGCCTGCGCGCCTCCTCCGCCGCCCCAGGATCGAGGGCCGCGCCGAGGTGGACGACCGCGATGCGCGAGCGGGGCGGCAGGAGGCGCACCGCTTCGGCCGCGAGGAAGTTGCCCTTCACCATGCGTACATGTGAGAGGAGGCAGGCGCGGAGGACCCCCGGCGGCGCGGGAAGGGGAGGGCGGGCGGTCGCGGACTGGATGATGGCGCGTGCCTTGGCGCGCACCTCTGCCGGGAGCGCGCGAAGTCCGAGGGGCTGGAGGACGACCAGCCGCGAGGCGAGCGCGAGCGAGCGCCGCGCCTCCTCCGAGGCAGGAAGGTCCTGGTAGAGGTCGGTGCCGCCCAGCACGACCACCAGCGGCGCGCCCGGGCGGGCCGCGCGGAAGCGGGCGATCGAGGCGTGGCTCCTGGTGGCGTGCAGCGCCACCAGCACGTCGCACGCCTCGCCCTCCCAGGCGGAAGCAAGCCTCACCCGATGACCGAGCCCGCGCAGGAGGCCCGCCCACCGCAGCGCCGAGGTGCGGTTGCCTGCTCGCGAGCTGGCCGGAGCCGGCGTGACGACGAGGACGTTCAAGGTGCGCAGGTCCGGAAGCCGGCCCACGGGTCGCGCCGGTCGGGCGCATAGAAATTCCGCCAGGTGCTCCGGAGCAGACGTCCGCGGGTGACGAAGCAGCCGCCGCGGAGCACCTTGTGCGTGCCGAAGGACGGCTGCGAGTACTCGGGGTACCGGCCGGGCCGGAAGCCGGGATAGGGGAGGAAGGGGCTGGCGGTCCACTCCCAGACGTTGCCGATCATCTGGCGGCAGCCGAACGCGCTGTCGCCCGCGGGCAGGGCGGCGACGTCGAAGGTGCGCCAGGAGCGAGCGTCGAGGTGGGCGCGCTCGGGGCCGGGGGACTCGTCTCCCCAGGGCAGGCGACGCTTGCCCGAGAGTCGCCCGTCCGGGCCGGGCACGCCCACCGCGGCCCCTTCCCATTCTGCCTCGGAGGGGAGGCGGCGCCCCGCCCATTGGCAGAACGCCTCCGATTCGTACCAGCAGACGTTCACCACCGGGCGATGCGGCTCCAGGGGCACCCACCGCCCGAATTCGCTCCGCTCGAGGCGGCCGCCCGCGCGGCGCCAGTAGAGGGGACCGTCCGCGCCGGCCAGCCTGCGCCACTGCCAGCCCTCGGCGCTCCAGAGCTCGGGCCGGCGGTAGCCGCCATCCTCGGCGAACGCCGCGAAAGCCGCCTGGGTCACGGGGGCGCGGGCGATGGCGAACGGCTTCAGCTCCACGAGATGGCCATCCCGCTCGTTGTCGAGCGCATGGCCGTCGTCGGATGCGCCCAGGAGGAACGAGCCGCCCGGCACCCGCGCGTCGCCGGCCAGGTCTCCCTCGCCCCCTCGCTCCACCGGGCAACCCTCTGCCGCGAGCCCGTGGCAAGGGTCCGGCGGCGCGCCACCGAGCGCCTGCATCCTCATCGCGAACGCCTCCCCGTGCATGTCCTCGTGATCGATGGCGAGCCGGACCTGCTGCGAAGAGGCGCGGCCATCGCGGATCGCCACCACGGCGTCGCGCTCCACCGCCGCGAGGTAGTCGAGCGTTTCCCCGAGCGTGGGCAGCGGCAGTGCCCAGCGTGTCCCGTGTGCCACGGCCGCGGAGTCGTAGAGCGCGTCGCCGTCTGCTCGCCCGCGCAGGCGGGATGGGCTGGAGGCCCCCCCGAGCACGTGGTGCTCGGCGAACCAGGCGACGTGCCCCAACTCCCACAGCGGCGGATTGAGGGTGGGGGAGCGCGGGCCGAGGAGGTCGCTTTCAGCCAGAGACGAGGCGAGCGCCAGCGTGTGCCGTCGCGCGTCGCGCGCCCAGCCTTCGAGCTCCTCTCGCGCGGAGCTCAGGCGCCCTCCCCAGCGTCCCGTCGCGGACCCTGCGGCGCCCCGCCCCGGCTCACCCCTCGTCCCCGAGCTCGATGCCGAGGTCGCGCGCAGTGGCGATGGTGTCGCTGCCGAGCGGGACCGATTTGCTGCGCGCGACGACGTCGACGAGCGGCACCGCCTTCATCTCGGGCGGCAGGTAAGCCACCATGACGTTCCGTTGGCCGGCTGCGGCGAAGCGCACCGCCGCGGCACCGAAGCGCAGGGCCAGGAGCCGATCGAAGGTGGTGGGCGAGCCGCCGCGCTGGAGGTGGCCCAGCACGAGCGAGCGCGTCTCCTTGCCGGTGTGCTCGGCGATGTGGCGCGCAACCTGTTCGGCCACCCCCCCGAGCTGCACCTCTGCACGCCCCACCTCGTGGTTGTCGCGGACGGTGAGTGACCCGTCGAGCGCCTTCGCGCCCTCCGCCACCACCACGATCGCGTACCGCTTGTCGTGCAGGTCGTTCTCCTCGATGCGCCTGCACACCCGCTCCAGGTCGAACGGGATCTCCGGGATGAGGATGGCGTCCGCCGAGCCCGCGATGCCGCTGTGCAGCGCGATCCAGCCTGCATAGCGTCCCATCACCTCCACCACGAACACCCGCTCGTGCGCGCGGGCGGTCGAGTGCAGCTTGTCGATCGCCTCGGTGGCCGTCGCCACGGCCGTGTCGAAGCCGAAGGTGGAGAGGGTCCCCTCGAGATCGTTGTCGATGGTCTTGGGCACGCCGATGACCGGGATGCCCTTCTGCGACAGGCGGTGCGCGATCTCGAGGCTCCCGTCGCCGCCGACGGCGAAGAGCAGGTCGAGGTGGAGCTTGCGAAAGTTCGCGACCAGCCGGTCCGACTCGTCGCGGTACGTGACCAGGCCCGCCTCGTCCTGATGCGGGATGTGGAAGGGATCGCCGCGGTTGGTGGTGCCGAGGATGGTGCCGCCCAGGGACACGATGCCCGCGACGCGCTCGGGGGTCAGCGCAGCGATCCGGGCCGTGTCGAAGAGCCCCGCGTATCCCCGCTGGATGCCGTACACCTCCCAGCCGAGCCGGTGCGCAGACATGGTGACCGCGTGGAGCACCGCATTGAGGCCGGGCGCGTCGCCTCCGCCGGTATTGATGGCAATCCGCATCTTCGTGGCCATGCGGGATTCTCGCACGGCGCTCGACGCGGCGTCAGCCCGTCGCAGCGGATGGATCGGGGGCTCCCCCCCGGGGCGATATCACGGCCTCGCGCGCCTCCATGAATGCGCGGAGCTCGCCGAAGCGCCGCAGGGCTCTTCCGGGCAGCCCCGCGGGCGGATGCGCCGGGGAGGGGAGCGCGAGCAGGGGAATGCCGGCGCCCTCCGCCGCCTCCGCCAGGCGCCGGGCGCCCTCCGCCGGGGCATCACCCGGCGCGCAGAGAGCCGCAGCAAAGACGATCGCTCCCCGCTTGCCCACCGCGGCGCACAGCGCCTCCTCCAGCTCCTCACCAGCGGCAGCCCAGATCGGGCGCCAGCCTCGCTCCCGCATGCAGAGCTCGGCGAAGGAGAGCGCGAGCAAGGGGGCGGCGGGGCCGAGCGCGACGAGGTACGCCGCGGGCGCGGTGGCGCGCGGAGGATAGGCCTCGCAGCAGCGGGAGAGCGCCCGGACCAGCCGCCGCGCGGTCACCGCTGCGCCTGCCTCCCGCGCCGTGGCTCCGACCTCCACCTCGGCCAGCACCGGCCCGAGCCCGTCGGCCACGGCCGACCAGCATCCCACCCGCTCGTGCTCGGCGAGGAGCGCCGCCGCGAGCGCGGCATCCGGGTGATCGAGCCGCGACCGCACCCAGCCTTCCAGTGGACCGGCGCTGGCGTCGCGCGCCCGTACCTCTTCCAGCTCGCCGCGTCCGAACCGGCGGTGGCCTCCCGCGGTGCGGCGGCAGCGGACCATTCCCGCGTCCGCCCACCGCTTCAGGGTGGCCGCGGCCACTCCGAGGAGCTCGGCCGCCTCGGCCGTGCACAGCACGTCACCTTCATCGCAGGTCGCAGCGTCGCCCATGCAGGAAGGTACGTACGCACGGTCGAAGTGGATGGGTTACGGAAAGGGCTTGTGCCCAGGAGCGCTCGCTCGGCAGGAGGCTCGTGTCTCGACCCAGGCATGGTGACGTGACGAGAGCGTCGAGACCGAAGCGAGCTGGCGCCCGAGGAGCGAGCAGCGGAGTCGTAGCAGCGCTACGGCGAGCAGCGGAGCGACGAGGCCGCCTGCCGCAGCGAGAGGATCGGCGCTCGCAGTAGGCGCTATGCCTGGGTCGCGGCGCTAGGTGACGGGCGGGTCGAGATCGCAGGTCGCCGGTCGCGGTCGCGCCTGGAAGGCCCCGCCTCAGCGCCGAGCCGTTCCCAGCGGCTCCTTCGCCGTATCGCCCGACCGGATGGTCTTCATGGCGAGCGCGATCATGGAACCGACGTCCGAGAGCGTGGCCGGGAGCACGAGCGTGGTGGAGGCCTTGGCGATGTTCCCGAGCTCGCGCACGTACTGTTCCGCCACGCGGAGCTGGACCGCCTCCATGCCGCCCGGGGCGGTCAGCGCCCCAGCCACCTTGGTGATCCCCTCCGCCGTCGCCTGGGCCACCGCCAGGATCGCGTTGGCCTGCCCCTCGGCCTCGTTGATCTGCTGCTGGCGCTTCGCCTCCGACTCCTTGATGACCTGCTGCTTGCGGCCCTCGGCGCTGTTGATGGCGGCGTCGCGCTCGCCCTCGGAGGTGAGGATCACCGCGCGCTTCTCGCGCTCGGCGCGCATCTGCTTCTCCATCGCCGCGAGCACGTCCTTGGGCGGGGTGATGTTCTTGATCTCGTAGCGGAGCACCTTGATGCCCCAGGGGCCGGTCGCCTTGTCGAGCTCGGTCACCACCATCGAGTTGATGTGGGTGCGCTCCTCGAAGGTGCGGTCGAGGTCGATCTTGCCGATCTCGCTGCGCAGCGCCGTCTGCGCGAGCTGCGTGATGGCGAAGCGGTAGTCCGAGATGCCATAGGACGCGCGCTGCGGGTCGAGCACCTTGAGGTACAGGATCCCGTCCACCGCCACCTGCACGTTGTCGCGGGTGATGCAGACCTGCTCCGGGATCTCGAAGGACTGCTCCTTGAGCGTGTGCCGGTAGCGGACCACGTCCATGAAGGGCATGAGGACGTGGAAGCCGGCCTCGAGTACGCCCGAGAAGCGCCCCAGCCGCTCCACCACGAACGCGCTCTGCTGCGGGACGACCACCGCCGTCTTCGCGACCACGAAGACGAAGAAGGCCGCGATGAGAATTCCGAGCAGCAACGCGACGTTACCCATGGTGAACCTCCCCCGGCGTTTCCGGCCGGATCCAGATCATGAGCCCTTCCACCCGCTCCACCAGGCAGCGCTGCCCCCTGGAGAGCGGCAGGGGGGTGCCGTTGCGGGCGTCCCAGAGGGTGCCCCGCAGCTCCGCCTTGCCCGTGCCACCTGCCGCGAGGTCCTCCATCGGCACCGCGCCCTCGCCCACCAGCGTATCCATGGGGCGGCGGGGGGGAGAGAGCCGCGCCCGCAACCGGCGCCGCAGGAGCGCCAGCGCGAGGAGCGAGAGAACCGAGAAGATGAGCCACTGCACGGAGGGAGGGCCCGCGGCGCCCGCCCAGGTGAGCGCTCCCACCACGATGGCGCCCGCGCCGAAGAAGAGCGCGAAGAGGCCGCCCGGGACGAGGATCTCGACCACCAGCAGCCCGAGCCCGAAGACGATCCACTGCCAGTACTCCATGCCGCGCCCCTCCGGCGGGCGACACTACCACCGCGCCGTCCCCCGCGGGCGGACGGGGCGTCCGGAGTCCCCTCGCCGCGGCCGGGGCGCCCCGACGAGGCGGCGTCGCAACCGGTTGGCGGCGCCCTCGACCCCGACGCCGATCGAGCCCTCCACCCTGGCCACGTCGAAGAGGCGAAGACCGCGAGGAGGCCGCCGAGCGCGGCCGCCTCCCGGCTCCGCCGGCCGAAGCTGCGCCGTCGATCAGGCCCGCGCGAATGGGGGCACTGGCTCCGGCTGACGCGTCGCCGAGCGCGCGGGCGCGTGCGGCGCGCCCGGGCGTTGCCCCGCCCGCGGGAGCTCCGCGGCGGTGGCCAGCCTGAAGGCGCCCACCAGCTCCGCGAGCTCCTCCGACTGCGACGACAGCTCCTGCGCCGCCGCGGAGGACTGCTCGGAGCTCGCCGCGTTGCGCTGCGTGACCCCGTCCACGTCCGCGACGGCGCTCGTGACCTGCGCGATCCCCTGGGCCTGCTCCCGCGACGAGGCGGCGATCTCGGCGACGAGGTCGGAGACCTTGCCGATCTCGCCCACGATCTCGCCCAGCTTGCCGTCCACCGCGCTCGCCGTCGCGTCGCCCGCGTCCGCCTGGCGCAGCGACTCGCGGATGAGGCTGTCGGTCTTGTTGGCGGCCCCCTTGCTGCGGAGCGCGAGCGAGCGCACCTCCTCCGCCACCACCGCGAAGCCGCGGCCCGCTTCCCCCGCCCGAGCGGCCTCGACGGCCGCGTTGAGGGCGAGGAGGTTCGTCTGGAAGGCGATCTCGTTCACCTCCTTGATGATCTGCGAGGTGCCCTCGGCCGCCGCCCGGATGCTGCTCATCGCCTCCCGCATGCCCTGCATCGCGGCGGCCCCGTCGCTGGCCGTGAAGCGCGCGTTCTGCGCAAGCGCGTTCGCCTGCTGCGCGTTGTCCGAGGTGCGCTGCGCGAGGGAGGTCATGGTGGCGAGGCTGGCGGAGGTCTCCTCGAGCGCGCTCGCCTGCTGCGACGCGCCGGCCGACACCTCCCCGCTGGAGGAGGCGATCTCGCCGGCCGCCTGCGACACCTGCCGGGTGGTGCTCGCGACCTGCGCCAGCGTGGCGGCGAGGGCCTCCGCGGTCGTGTTCACCGCGCCGGTCATGCGGGCGTATTCGCCCGCATAGACGCCGTCCACGCGCGCGGTGAGATCGCGCGCGGCCAGCCGATCGAGCACGCCCATGGCCTCGGAGAGAGGGGCGCCGATGGCGTCCAGGATGGCGTTCAGCCCCGCGACCAGCTCGGCATCGGAGCCGAGGTACAGGGCGGCGTCCGCGCGGGCGTCGAGCCGCCCCTCCCGCGCGGCCGCCAGCAGGAGCTTCACGTCCCCGTTGCGGCGCGCGGTGGTGGCGATGAGGGCGTTCCAGTTCGACTTCACCTCCTCGAGCTCGCCGCGCCAGGCCGCCTCCACGGGGGGCGGCAGCTCTCCCTTCGCGACCAGCCCGAGATAGCGGGAGCTCGTGCGCAGCGGGTCCACCAGCGCGTCGATGGTTGCGTTCATGCCGTGGATCACCGGCCGGAACTCTCCCGGGACGGCCTTCTCGTCGCCGCGCAGGCCGAGCTGGCCCGCCGAGGCCGCCTCGGTGAGCTTCGACGCTTCGCCCACCAGGGCGTGGATGGCGTTCTCCACCGAACGCGCCAGGAGCACGCCCAGCCCGACCAGCAGGAGCGCGCCCAGCGCGAGCACGGCGCCCTCGATGACGATCTGGCGACGCTGGGCCGCTCCTCCTGCTGCCTGCGACGCAGCCGCCTCGGCACGCAGCGCCTCCTGCAGCTTGGTGACCTGGGCGTCGAGGGGATCGGCGAGCTGGTGGAGCGACCGCCACGCGTCCCAGACGGCGGCCTCGGCCGTCCGCGTTGCCGGTCCGTCGCGGGAGCCGAGCCGTTCGCGCTCGGCGAGCAGACCGCGCAGCGCGCGGGCCTGCTTCACCCAGCCCTGGAGCGACTGCCGCGGCTCGGGCCACAGCTGCTGGGCGGAGGAGGTGAGTGGCAGCCGGTCCACCGCCGCGATGCCCGCCTCGACGCGGGCGAGGGCGGCCTCGCTTCCCTGGCTGAAGACGGTGTCGTCCCCGTGGCAGCCCCGGCAGTCCTCGCGGTGAAGCACGCCCTCGGTCACCCGTGAGAGCGCGAGGTTGCTGATGCACTTCGTCGCGGCCCGGAAGCCGCTCTCGACGTCGGCGAGGGCGCGATACACCGGGAACTGCGATCCGGAGACGCTGTCGAGCTCCGACGCGATTCGACGCGATGCGACGTAGGAGGCCACTCCCACCACCATTGCGATCGCCAGCGCCACGGCGAATCCTGCCAGGATCTTGGTCCGCGTCTTCGCGTCGCGCATGCACCCACCTCGTCGCCTGGGCGGACTGCCCCGGTCGCGGTCGCGCGAAATGCATGGGTCGAGCCGCGCCCGTTAGATCGAGTGAATGGCTCCCGACCCCACTTCACGCGGACGCCAGGGCGCGGCCGAGCTCGACGACACGGGGCAACGTCGACCCCGGGTGAGCGCTGCCGGGTCGAGTCGGGCCCGAGGCGTGCGTCACGGTGGTCGAAGGTGGGAGCTTCCGCGATGAGCCTCGACGCGCTCCTCTCCGATGCGCCGCCGCACCCGCGCCGGGTGGTGTGCCTCACCGAGGAGACGACCGAAACTCTCTACCGGATCGGCGCGGGCGACCTCGTCGTGGGGGTGTCGGGCTTCACCTACCGTCCACCGGAAGCGCGCCACAAGCCTCGCGTGAGCCTCTTCCTCGAGGCGGACGGCGAGGCCATCGTCGCCCTCCGCCCCGACCTCGTGGTGGGCTTCTCCGATCTGCAGGCAGACATCGCGCGTGACCTCGTCCAGCGCGGCGTGCCGGTCCTCGTCACGAACCAGCGCTCGGTGGCCGAGATCCTCCAGGTGGTCCGGCTGGTGACGGCCATGGTGGGACGAGGCGAGGAGGGCGGCCGCCTCGCCGACGAGCTCACCCAGGGCCTCCACCGCGCCGAGGCCGCCGCCGCCGAGCTGCCGCGCAGGCCGCGCGCCTTCTTCGAGGAGTGGCCCGACCCGCTCATCTCCGGCATCCGCTGGGTCTCGGAGCTCCTGGAGATCGCCGGCGCCGACGACGTCTGTGCCGAGTCGCGCGCCTCGCACGCCGCCAAGGGCCGCATCTTCGACCCGGCCGAGGTGGCGCGGCGAGACCCCGAGCTGGTGGTGGCGAGCTGTAGCGGCAAGAAGGCGAAGCGCGAATCCATCCGGGGGCGGCCCGGCTGGCAAGGGGTGCGGGCGGTGCTCGACGACCAGCTCTACGAGGTGAAGAGCACCCTCATCCTGCAGCCCGGCCCGGCCGCGCTCACCGATGGCCTGGCGGCGCTCTCGCGCATCGTCGCCGCGACGGCCCGAGGCGAGCGGCTCCCGCCGAGACGGGAGGGCGATCTCAGGGTGGCTTGAAGGGCGGTGCGGGCGCCCCTCGCCAGGGGGAATCCCAGCGTCACCGCACCCAGGCGAGCGCGAAGGCGGCCACCAGCGCAGTCCAGAAGGCGCTGTGCAAGAGCCCGGTGCGGAGGAGGCGCGGCTCCGCGCCAGGAGCGTCGGCGGCGGCCACCGCGGCCGCGATGACCTGGGGCGCGATCATCTTGCCGAAGGGCGCGGCGATCAGCGCGATCGCTGCCACGCGCACGGGGTCGAGCCCGAGGCGCGCGGCGGTCTCCGCCTGCAAGCCGCCCAGCAGCGCGTGCGAGGCGGTGTTGCTGCCCGCGATCCCAGCGCCGAGCCAGGCGAGCCAGGGGAGGAGGGCCGGGAACGCCCGGCCCGAGCCGGCCAGCGCGACCCCCACGCTGCGGGTCATCCCGCTCGCGGCCATGAGCTGCGCCAGCGCGAACATGGCGAGCAGCGTGACGAGCGGGTGCCGGAGCTGCGTGAGGGACGCTCGGAGCGCCGCCCTCGCCTGGGCGAGGGTCGCCCGGGCCGCCAGCGCCACCAGCACCGCCGCGAGCAGGATGGCCGTGCCTGGCGAGGCGAGCACGTCGAGCTTCCAGACGGCGCCGGGAAGGCCGGGAAAGGGGACCCGCACGGTCAGCGTCGCGAGGGCGCGCGAGACGGAGGGCACCGCCCACGCGACCACGGTCGCCATGAGGATGGCGTAGGGCCAGCAAGGGCGGGCGGCGGCGAGCTTTCCGCCCGGAGCAACGGCTCCGCGGGCGAATGGCGCCGTGACCAGCACGGCCGCCATGGACGACACCGAGGCGAGCAGCGACGCCGGGTTGAAGCTCAGGTAGCGCACGGTGAACGCGAAGACGCCCCCGTAGGCGAGCCCGGCGGCGAGGGACGGGGCCCAGGTGCGGCGCAGCTCGGCGAGCCCGCCGAAGGTGAGCGTCAGCGTGGCCGGGAAGAAGGCCAGCAGGAGTCCGGCCACGGGCGCCGCCGTGCGGGCCAGCGCGCCGGGCTGGATGCGCGCCGCCTCCGACAGCACGAAGACCGGGATGCCCATGCCTCCGATCACCGGGGGCATGGAGGAGGCGACGAGCGTGTAGGCCGCGGCCTCGACTCGGGGTACGCCCAGGCCCACCAGGAGCGCCACGGAGATGGTGACCGGCGCCAGGAACCCCGCCGTGCTGTCGATGAAGGCCGCGAACCCGAACCCCACCAGCAGGAGGAGCACGAACCTGTCGCGCACCAGCCCCGCGAGCCCCTTGCGCAGCCGCTCCGCCCAGCCGGTGACGATGGTCAGGTGATGCAGCAGGAGCGAGCCGAAGATGATGTAGACGATGGGGTGGAGCCCGGTCGCCATGCCGAAGGCCACGGCGGCTGCGGCCGTGTCCACCGGTAGTCCAAAGGCGCCGACCGAGAGCGCAAAGGCGACAGCCGCGCCGGCGAGGGAGGCGTGGGGGGAGGAGGCCCGCCGGGAGGCGATGAGCCCCAGCACGAGGACGATGGGAATCGCCGCAAGGAGAGCTCGCGTCCCGTCGCTCACGTGGGCGGTGTCCTAAGTCCCAGACCCACCGTACGCCGGGGCGAGCCTCGGGCCAGACCCCACCGGGAGCGATGCGCACCCTGCCCAACAAGGAGGGTGTGCGATGTAGGGAATGGGCGCACGTTGCCCCCATGAGCACCGGCGGTCCCCTCTGGCTGTGCACCTGTGCGGCACTGGCCGTCGCGTGGGTGGCGGGCTCGTCGTGGAAGGCCGAGGGCGGAGCCATGCGGGCTGCGCTGCGCGGGTCCCTGGGCGGCGCGGCGGCCGTGGCGCTCGCCTTCGTAGGCTATGGCGCGCTGCAGTTCCTCGGGCTCGAGGTGAGCTGGGAGCGGGTGGCGGGAGGGGCGTGGCCTGCGATCGGCTTCGCCCTGCTCATCGGGCTCGTGGAGGAGGGCGCGAAGCTTGCGGGCATCGCGCTCGCAGCGGGCCGATCGAGCGACGAGCGCAGCCTGATCCGCGCCACCGCCTCGGTCGCCGCCGTCTTCGCCATCGCGGAGGCAGCCCTCGCGCTCGGCGGCGCGAGCTGGCCGGTGGCGCTGGGGCGGGCCGCTTTGGGGCCGGTGGCGCACGCGCTCCTGGGCGTGCCGCTGGCGGTCGCCCTCGCGCGCGGGGGCGCGCGCCGGAACGTGGGGCTGCCGGCGCGCCTCGGGGTCGCGCTCACCGCGGCGGCGCTGCTCCACGGCCTGGGCGACTGGAGCCTCGCTCGCCCCGGGCTCGGGCAGGCGGGCTACGCGGCGGCGCTGCTCGCGCCGGCCCTGTGGCTCTTCCTGCGCGAGCGGGTGCGGGAGCCGTCGCCCACCGGGGTGCGTCGGCTTTCGGTCGGCCGGCGAGGGCTCTTCGCCTCCGCAGCGTGACACCGGGCTGTCTAAGCGGCGACCCGCCGCGCGAGGCCGACCGTCGACACGGTGCCCACCAGCGCGTCGATGTCGAAGGGCTTGGAGAGGAGCGCTGAGGCCGAGAGGCCGCGCGCGTCCATCGCCGACATCACCACCACCGGGATCTCGGCGAGCCGCGGATCGGCGAGCTGCGCCTCACGGAACTGCCAACCGTTCATCACCGGCATCATGAGGTCGAGCACGATCACGTCGGGCGAGAGCCGCTCGTCGCAAAGCAAGGAGAGCGCCTCCCTCCCGTTGCAATCTCCCACTACGCGGTGACCAGCCACGCCGAGCACCTCCATCACTGCCTCGCGGATCATGCAGTCGTCGTCCACCACCAGCACGAGCTTGCTCACGTCGCCTCCCGTCCCGCCCCAGGGAGACGACCCTACGTCCGTCCAGCGCGTTGTCGAATCCATGACCGGTACCCGATGGGTTCCGGCCCTTCCTCGCCCCCGCAGGGCGCCGAGGGAAGCCCGGCGGCGGTGGGCAAGGCGCACGTACCCCCACGCTGCGCGGTCACGACGCGGCGTCGGGGCGCCCGGATGCGCGCGAAACGCGCACAGTGGCCCCCCTCCTGCTATCGTCCGCCGCCATGCGCAGGGTCCTCCTGGTGGATGACAGCCGGAACGTGCGCCGGATGCTCGAGGCTTGCCTGCAGCCGTGGGGCTTCGAGGTGCATCACGCGGGCGACGGCGCGGTGGCGCTGGGCCAGCTCAGGGCCTCACCGTTCGACCTCGTCTTCCTCGACATCAACATGCCCGTGCTCGACGGCCCGAGCCTCCTGCGCGTCCTGCGCGCGCAGGGCATCCAGGTGCCGGTCGTGCTCGTCACCTCGGGTGCCGCCACCAACGTCATCGCCTCCACCGTCAAGCTCGGCGCCTCCGAGTACGTCTCCAAGCCCTTCACCCCGCGGCAGATCCGCGACGTGGTCGCGCGCGCGCTCCACCTCGACCTGGCCTCGCTGCCGCAGTATCGGCCGCGCGTCCTCTTCCAGGGCCAGGAGGGAGACGCGGGGGGCGAGCTGCGCGCGCACCTGCCCGAGCACGTGGAGCTCGACGCCGTGGCCACCCTGAAGGACGCGCTCGTCGCGTGCGAGAGCGCTGCGTATGCGCTCGTCCTCTTCGACGCGAGGCTCGTCGAGGCGGCCGACCTGCTCCGTGCGCGCCAGCGGGACGCCGGGCTGCTCGCCATGCTCGACGGCGACGTGGATCGCGAGCGCATGTTCGAGGTGGAGCCTCCGCTCGACGGCGTCGTGCCGCGCACCCTCGACGACGCCCTCGTGCGGGACGTTCTCTACCCCAACTTCCTGCGCCCGCTGGCCTTCGCCGAGGGCGGCACCATCCGCGCCTCCGGCTACGAAGGAGCTCCCGCGCACCTCGGCGCGTACTTCCGGCAGCTCGGCAGGGCGCTGCGCTCCCGGGCAGAGCTGGAGGTGCAGGTGGCGCCGGACGTGGCGCTGGACCTGTGTCGCGTCCCCCCCGACGCGGCGCGGGTCGCCGCGCTCGTGCGTGGGCTCTGCGCGGACCTCGACGCGCTCGGGGCCGCCGCGGCCTTCACCGTCACGCCCGAGGTGCGCGAGCGCCTGGTCGGGCCGCATGCCATCGCCAACGCGGTGGTCCTCGTGCCGGGGCGATAGCGAGGCTTCAGGTCGGCGGCTTCTCCCCGCCCTCCGGCCCGTAGAACAGCACCCAGGTGAAGAAGTCCTCGCCGAAGCTCTCGAAACGGTGCTCCTCGCCCGCCGCGGCGAAGAGCACGTCGCCCGGCGCGAAGGCGAACCTCTGCCCACCGTTCACGTAGAAGCCGCTCCCCCGGATGACGACGTAGATCTCGTCTCGCGTGTGGGGCCGCTGGGAGTCCCGGCCGCGGGGCGCGAACACGTCCACCTGCAGGGAGCCGTGCCGGAAGGCGTTCTCGAAGCGCTTGCCGCCCCGCGCCGGCAGGCGCCGCATCGCCGTGGCCGCCGCCACCTGCCGTCCGGAATCGAACCGCTCCTCGTCGTCGTCCGCCATGGGGATCCTCTCGGCCGCGGCTTCAGCGCGCCGGCAGCTTGATGCCCATCGCGATGAGCTCGAGCACCACTTCCGCGTTGGCCTTGGCGTCGTTCACCGGATCGTGATCGTGCGCGGTCTTGCGCAGGTGCTTCCAGGTGGCGAAGCCGTCCTTCACCATCCCGCAGTACAGGTCGCCGATGCGGCGGCCGCTCCAGCCGAAGGGGTTGCGGCCCAGGAAGGCGTGAAAGTACCAGTTCACCCACTGCCAGTCGAAGGCCAGGTTGTCCGACATGAACACCGGCTTGCCCTTGGAGGACGCCAGGATCCAGCGCTCGAAGCGCTCCATGACCGGCCCGGGCTCCTCGAAGCGCAGGTGCTCCTCGCGCGTCACGTGGGAGATGGCGAGCGACTCCGGCACCCAGCGGTCCGACACCGGGCGCACCCGCCCGCGGAAGGTCTGGCCGAGCGAAGGCTCCACCAGCACGGCACCAAAGGACACCATGGAGTAGAGGTGCGGCGCCGGGCCGTCTGCCTCGACGTCCACCACGATGAGGGACATGGGGCAATCATGGCATGGACCGGCCCGCGCTGCGCGCCGGCGTCACCCCGCCCCGACCGGCCGGAGCGACGCGACGAGCGGGGAGGGCGCGCCCACGGTGGCGATCCAGAGCTGGTGCGAGGCGCGCGTGACCGCCACGTGCAGGCGCCGGCGCGACTCTTCGTCGGCGGGATAAGCCGCCGCGGAGGCGTCCGGGACCACGACGTAGTCGAACTCCAGGCCTTTCACGCTCTCCACGTCGGTGAGATCGACGCCGGGCCGGAAGGAGAACTCGCCGTCGAGGACCACCCGCGCCTCGGGCAGGTCGGCCAGCAGGCGGTGAATCCCGAGAGCGACCTCTGGCCCGCGGGCGATGACGGCCACCGACGCCCGCGGCTCGCGCTCCACGAGCTCGCGCACCGCCCCGGCCACGAAGATGTGGGCGTGCGCCTCGGTGGGGAAGTCGAACCTTCCCACCGGCACCCCGGGCCTTCCGCGGCGGAGGGGGCGGCCCGAAGCCAGCGGCCCGAGCACCTCCTGCGCCAGGCGGGCCACGGGCTCGGGGCAGCGATAGGTA
>JBBQEB010000052.1:0-22866 GCA_038320275.1 Myxococcales bacterium
AGGACCTCTCGCCCAAGCAGAACCACATGCCGGAGCGCGACGCCCACGAGCGCGCGCGGAACTTCAAGGAAGTGAACCTCGGCTACTCGCTCGAGCAGGCGCTCGCCGAGGCGGAGCGCTGCATCCAGTGCGCGAAGCCCACCTGCGTGGCGGGATGCCCGGTGTCCATCGACATCCCGCGCTTCATCCGGCACCTGCTGGTGCGCGACATGGAGGGCGCGGTCGCGGCCATCCGCGAGTCCAACTTCTTCCCATCGGTCTGCGGTCGCGTCTGCCCGCAGGAGTCGCAGTGCGAGGCGCAGTGCATCCTCGTGAAGAAGATGGAGCCGGTCGCCATCGGGCGACTGGAGCGGTTCGTGGGTGACAACGCCCCCCCCGCCATCTCGATGCCCCCCGCCATCGCGCCTCACCAGAGGCTGGGGAAGGTCGCCATCTGCGGTTCCGGCCCGGCCGGCCTCGCCGCCGCTGCCGACCTCGTCCGCTACGGCGCGGACGTGACGGTGTTCGAGGCGCTGCACGTGGTGGGCGGCGTGCTCCAGTACGGCATCCCGTCCTTCCGGCTCCCGCGCGAGATCATCTCCCGCGAGGTGCAGGCGCTGAAGGACATGGGCGTCAAGATCGAGACCAACAAGGTCATCGGCAAGACCTTCACCGTCCAGCAGCTCATGAAGGACAAGGGCTACGACGCCGTGTTCCTGGGCGTCGGCGCCGGCGCGCCCGCCTTCCTGGGCATCCCGGGCGAGAACCTGTCGCAGGTCTACAGCGCGAACGAGTTCCTCACGCGCGTGAACCTCATGGGCGGCGATCGCTTCCCGTACCTCGACACGCCCGTCACGCTCGGCAAGAGCGTCGCCGTCATCGGCGCCGGCAACACCGCCATGGACTGCCTGCGCGTCGCGAAGCGGCTCGGCGCCCCGACGGTGCGCTGCGTCTACCGGCGCACCGAGGCCGAGGCGCCCGCACGCATCGAGGAGATCCGCCACGCCAAGGAGGAGGGCATCGAGTTCTTCTTCCTCCACGGCCCCGTCGCCATCGAGGGCGACAAGGACGGAAACGTCACCGGCATGAAGGTCGAGCGGATGGTGCTCGGCGAGCCGGACGAGAAGGGGCGCCGCAAGCCGGTGGGCACCGGCGAGATCATCACCCTCGAGTGCGACACGGTCATCTCGGCCCTGGGCACCAAGGCGAACCCGATCATCACCCAGTCGACGCCCGGCCTCGAGCTCAACAAGTGGGGCAACATCGCGGCCGATGACGGCAAGCTGGACTCGACCCAGGCCACCAGTATCCCCGGCGTCTTCGCGGGAGGCGACATCGTGACGGGCGGCGCCACGGTCATCCTCGCCATGGGGGCGGGGCGGCGCGCCGCGAAGTCCGTCGCTACGTACCTCCAGCACAAGAAGCAGAAGTGGCCCATCACGAAGGAGGACGTCGCCGCCTTCGTGGCTCCGGACGCCCATGCGCGCCCGGTCGACGAGGGGTTCCACGTGGGGGCGACGGTAGTGGAGGGTGCGATGCAGGTTCCGATGGCGAAGGCTCCGATGGACATTCCGCCGAACTACTGCCCGAAGTGCCACCGCCCGCTCGAGGGCAACGAGCAGTACGTCTGCTGCGCCGACGCGAAGCTCGCCTGGCGCTGCGGCGAGTGCGCGAAGGTGAGCGAGGGCTTCGCCTTCCCGTACGGACTCTGTCCGAACTGCGGCGCGGGGAAGCTCACGCCGGTGGACGAGCGCCAGGTGAGCAGCGCCGAGGCGCACCAGGCCATCCGGACCGCATTCGAGATCGAGCTGGGGGGAAAGGCCTTCTACACGCAGGCGTCGCGCGACGCGGCCGAGCCGGTGCTCAAGGAGCTCTTCTCCAAGTTCGCCGCCATGGAGGGGGAGCACATGACGACGCTCTCCCGGCGCTATCACACCGACATCCCGGCAACCGCGGACCTCAAGATCGACCGCGCGGCGATCTACGCAGGGATCCCCAACCGGCCCGAGGACCCTGCCAACCTCTTCCGCATCGCCATCGCGTTCGAGGAGCGGGCCGTGAAGTTCTTCTCCGAGCGCGGGGCTTCCTGCTCCGAGGGCTCCGCCGAGCGCGAGCTCTACCGCGAGCTCGCGGCCGAGGAGCGCGAGCACGTCGACATCCTCACGACGGAGTTCGAGCGGTACAAGCAGGGGAAAGCGGGGATGCTGTAACGCGGACGACCGGCAGAGGGGGCCGCGGCCCGCCCCTCCTCATCGCCGCCGCGCTGGGTGCTGGGCTCCTGCTCGCGGCGTGCGGCGAGGGAAGCTTCTCGATCGGCGCGCTGTCCGAAGGCCTCGCCGAGGCCCCGCGGCAGGCCCCGGCGGACGCCGGCGCCCTGCCGCCCGCGAGCCCGGACGCAGGCGGGTCGCCCGTCGCCTCCGGGGATGGGGGCACCCTTGCCGACGCGGGGGGCGCTCCCGGCACGGCCCCCGACGCCGGCAGCGCGTTCGCGCCTCCCCCCGCGGGAGCCGGGCCGCAGATCGGCGGCTGCCCGGTGTTCCCGCCGGGCGACCTTTGGAACCGGGACGTGAGCGGGGCGCAGGTGGATCCCGCCTCCGACGCCTACCTGCAGGCGATGTCGCCGGAGGCGAAGGTGGGGCTCGCCTTCGGGCTCACCGAGACGTACTGGGGCGCTCGCTTCGTGGTGGTCCCTCCCGAGCAGCCGCTCGTTCCCATCACGTACGGAGTGGATGGCGAGAGCTATGCCTCGCAGAGCGATCCGGGCCCGCTTCCCATTCCGCTCGACGTGCCCATCCAGGGAGGGAGCGACGCCAATCCCGACCCGTCCTCCGGGGATCGCCACGTCATCGTGATCCAGAGCGGCACCTGCCAGCTCTTCGAGCTGTACCAGGCTGTCCGGGAGCCCGGCGGCTTCCGGGTGTCCTCCTCGGCCCGCTTCGACCTGCGCACCGACGGGCCGCGGCCGGCCGGCTTCACCTCCGCAGACGGCGCCGGGCTCCCCATCTTCCCGGGGCTCGTCCGGTGGGAGGAGGTCGCATCGGGCGAGATCCACCACGCGCTCCGCTTCACGCTGCCGCGCGCCCAGAACGCCTACGTGGCGCCCGCCAACCACTGCGGCCCCGAGGCGGATCGCTCGCTCGCGCCGATGGGCCTGCGGGTCCGGCTGCGCGCCTCGTTCGACGAGTCGCCGTATTCCTCGAGCACCCGCGTGCTCCTGCGGGCGTGGAAGCGATACGGCCTCATCCTCGCCGACGTGGGAGACCCCTGGGCCGTCGACGGCGTCTCGGACCCGGGGTTCGCGGACGCGCTGCGAGAGCTGCGCGCCATCCCGGTGCGCGGCAGCGCTTTCGAGGTGGTCGAGACGGGCACGATCGAGCGTTGCGGCGGGTTTTGAGCCGAGAGAGGAGGGCCGGCCCCTCGTGGAGCTGAACCCGCAGAAGCAGCAGATGGCGGACGAGTCGATGGTCCGGAACCTCGCCGCCCAGGTGGAGGCCATCTGGCCGCAGGAGCGGGAGCTCCTGGCGAGACACCGTCTCCCCGAGGACGTCGCGATCCTGGACGCCGGCTGCGGCACGGGTGAGGCCACCGGCCGGCTGGCGGACCTTTTTCCCCGCTCGACCGTGCTCGGGGTGGACGTTCTCGAGGCTCACCTCGATCTGGCGCGCCGGCGCCACGCAGCGCTGGGCGACCGGGTACGCTTCGAGGCGGGCAGCATCTTCGAGCTGCGACTTCCCGACCACACGTTCGATCTGGTCGCCTGCCGGCACGTCCTTCAGTCCATCCCGCGTCCCGAGCGCGCGCTCGCCGAGCTGGTGCGGGTGACGAAGCCAGGGGGGCGCCTCCATCTCATCGCCGAGGATTACGGGATGATTCACTTCGCCGGGAGCCGGCTCGGCGCGGATGCCTTCTGGGCGGAAGGGCCAGCGAGCTTCGGCGCGCGGACCGGAACCGACATGCGGATCGGCCGGAGCACCTTCGGGCTGCTCCGCGCCCTCGGGCTCGGCTCCCTCACCATCGACTACGTGGTGGTGGACACGCTGCGCGTTCCACGCGGGACCTTCGCGGCCATCTGGGAAGCCTGGCGCGACGGCTATACCGACGTGCTCGCTGCCCACTCGCGCTTCACGCGGGAGGAGGTCCTGGCGCACTTCGAGGAGCAGCTCGCCATCCTGCGCGATCCGGACGGCTATGCGGTGTGGCTCGTCCCGGTGGTGGGCGCGGTGGTGGGGTGAAACTGCTCGGGCCCCGTCAACGATAATCGGTGATCTTGCGGCGCCCGGCTCCGAGCTTCGGCTCCCGGCGGGCCTCGCAGGCGGCGCAGCGGACCGCGTAGGGCATGAGCGCGAGCCGCCGCGGCGCGATGGGCTCCTCGCACTCCTCGCACAGGCCAAAGTCGTCCGGCGAGGTCGCGAGCTTGCGGAGGGCGGCGTCGATGCGGCCGAGGAGCTCCGCCTGGCCACGATTTCGCTGGGAGGCCAGCGCCTGCAGCATCTCCGAGAGCGCCTGCGCGTCCTCGTCCGCGACGCCGCTGCTGCTCGGATCGGTACGGTTCGGCTCGATGCGCGCGGGGCCCGCGCCGGCCAGCTCCGACCGGAGGCTCGCGAGCGCCCGGCGCGCGGCCTCGCGCGCGAGCGCCTCGCGGGCGCTGCGATCAGCGGACCGCTCCACGGCGGACGCACGTCGTGCCATGCGCTCCTCCGGCGGCGCCTCCATCCCAACCCACGGGCCAGGACAGAGGGCGCACGTCGCGGTGTCAGTTCTGCGACGGAGCTCCGGCCTTGAACCCGAGCGCGTCGATGGTCTTCGTCAGCTTGGCCGGATCGACCTTCTTCGTGTCGGCGATGACGACCGCCTGGCCCTTCTCCACGTCCGCGTCGACCGCCTTCACGCCGTCCACGCCGCGCAGCGCGGTCTGGACGCGCGAAACGCACTGGTCGCAGTGCATCCCGGAGACCGGGATGGTGAGCCGCGACTCGCCGGCCGCGAGCGGCCGCGCGGAAGGAGCCGCGGCCTGGGCGCTCTTCGCCGCCGGCTTGGCGTGGAAGTCCGACGCCTTGGTGGTGGTGGCGGTCTCCTTGTCGCAGCCGGGGCAGGCGCTGGCGACCTGCGGGGCGAGGAGGGCGACGGCGAACAGCGCGAGAAGGGTCTTCATGGTTGGGCGCTCCAGAAGCGAGGGGGACCCTGGAAATGACCGCGCCAGGCACGGCGCGCCACCCTCATTCGGGAGCGTCGCGCCGAGCCGCAGGGCGCGTGCGACGCGCGGTTGACCGCGGCGCATACGCGCGCAGGAAGGCGCCCACACCGCTCTCCACGGCGGCCCGGATCTCCGCCCGCCCGACCACGCCCGCCACCCCGAGCTGGCAGCGCCGCTGGAGCTCCCCGCAACAGAGGTCGAGGAGGTGGTTGGCGGCGACCGTCGTGTCGGGCGCCTGGAGCGTGCCGCGCGCCACCGCCTCGTCGAGGTAGCGCGCCATGCGCGTCGTGAGGCTGCGAGCCCCCGCCTCGTAGAAGAAGCGGCCCACCTCGGGAAACTCGGCTGCGGCGGCCACTACGACCCGGTGGATCGCCCGCGCGCCAGGGGAGGTGATGAAGCCGACCACCTTCTCGCCGATGCGCCGGAGCTGATCGCCGAGCTCGCCCGCGGGCGCCTGGAAGATGGCGAGCAGCTCGTCGCGCGTCCCGCGCGACTCCTCCTGCACGCAGGCCACGAAGAGGGCCGCCTTGTCCCCGAAGTGAACGTAGATGGTGGGCTTGGATACCCGGGCCCGCTGCGCGATGTGCTCCACGCTCGCCCCCGCGTAGCCGAGGCGCGCGAACGCCTCGCGGGCGGCGGCGAGGATGCGGCCACGGTGCGAGTGATCGCGGCCCGGCCCTGCGGCGGGGGCGACCGGCTCGACCGGTTCGCCTCCAGGCGCCGCGCGCTTCCCGCTTGCCCTCCGAGCCATGATCCTTTACTACACGGTTTAGTTTAGGTCCGCACCTGGAACGTTCGCCCCAAGGGACCCAGCGCCGCATGCCCCATCAGCCCAGCTCGCCGGCCGCACGCCTGGCCACCGCCGCCGCTCTCGCCGCTCTCGTGGCATCCCTCGCCGCCGCGCCCGCTCCGGCACGGGCGCTCCAGCCGCTCGACGCGTTCCTCAGGGGAGCGCGCGGCGCGGGGACGGACGTGCGCGAGGCGCGCGCGAACGCGGAGGCCCAGTCGGCGCAGGCCGGGATCGCCGCCGGGCGGCTTCTCCCAGGCCTGTCGGCCCGCGGCGTCTACACGCGCAACCAGTACGAGACGGTGATCGACTTCCCGCCCGCGGCGGGATCGCCGCCCATGGCCATCACGCTCACCCCCGCGAACCAGCTCGACATCTTCGCCGCCGTCTCGGTGCCCCTCGTCGATCTGGCTGCCTTCGCCCGCGCCTCTGCGGCCCGGCGCAGCGCGGCCTCCGCCCGGGAGTCCGAAGCGAGCGCGGAGCTGCAGACCGACGCCTCCGTGGCCCAGGACTACTACCAGCTCGTCGCGAACGTGGGGCTGGTGGCCGCGGCGGAGCGCGCCCTCTCGGTGTCGAGAGCGAGCCTCGCCCTCTTCCAGCAGCGCTTCGAGGCGGGCGCCGCCGCGAGGCTCGACCTCGACCGCGCCCAGGCCGAGGTGGAGCGAGCGATCCAGCAGCTCGCCTCGGCGCAGCTCCAGGTGGAGCTCGCCGCCCGCTCCCTCGCCTCGCGGACAGGCGTGGCCCCGGACCTCTCCGGAGAGGCGCTCGAGCTCCCGCGCAAGCTGGACGAGGAGCCACCCCTCACGACCTTCACCCCGGCGGGCTTCGCGCCGCCTTCCCTGCGCGCGGCGACCGAGGCGCGCATGGCGCAGGAGGGCCAGGCCCGCGCGCAGAAGCGGACGCTCCTCCCGGCGCTCTCGGGCGCGTTCAACGAGCACGTCACCAACGCGGCCGGGTTCATCGGGCACGAGTACGCCTGGCAGGCGACGCTCACGCTCTCCTGGGCTCTCGACTTCACCACCGCCGCCAGCATCCGCGCCCAGGAGGCGCTTGCCGAGGGGGCGCGCGCGCGGGAGGAGCGGGCCCGGCTGGCGGCCCTGGACGGCGTACACCGCGCCTGGAACACCGTGCACACCGGCATCGCGCGCAGCCGCTCGGCCGCCGCTCAGGCCGAGGTGAGCCGGCGCGCTGCCGAGCTGGCGGACGACCGCTACCGGGCCGGCGCCGCCACGCAGCTCGACCTTCTCCAGGCCCAGCGGGACGCCTTCGCCGCCGACGCCAATCGCGTCCAGGCCGATGCCGACCTCGTCAACGCGCGCGCCCAGCTCCGCGTCGCCTCCGGCCAGCCGCTCCTCCAGCCTCCCGAAAGAGGAAGACCATGACGTCCCGCCCCATGCGCCGAGCTCCCTCCCTCGCGCTCGCCGCGCTGGTCGCGCTGGCCGGCTGTCGCAAGGCGAAGGAGGAGCCGCTCGCGCCACCGCCCCCCGCGATCCAGGTCACGGCCGCCCCCGCGCAGGCCCGCCCCATGCCGCGCTCGCTGCCGCTCACCGGCGCGCTGATCGCGAACCAGCAGGCGGACGTCGCCGCCAATGCCTCCGGACGCGTGACGAAGACCTTCGTGGAGCGTGGAGCCTTGGTCCGCGCTGGTGCCCCGCTCGCGCAGCTCGACGTCCGCGGCGTTTCGCTGAGCGAGGAGGAGGCGAACGCCAATCTCGAGACGGCCCGCGCGCAGCAGGGGCTCGCCGACGCGCAGTGCAAGCGGTACCAGTCGCTGTACGACAAGGGGGCGATCAGCCGGGACGAGTGGGATCGGTTCACAGCCGGCTGCCGCACCTCGTCGTCGGCGGCGAGGGCGGCGCGGGCGCGGGTGGGGCTCGCCCGCAAGAACCTCTCCGACGCCACCGTGCGGGCTCCCTTCGCGGGCATGATCGCCGAACGGTACGTGAGCGCCGGCGAGTACGTGCAGCCGCAGAGCAAGGTGGCGACGGTGGTGGAGCTCACGCCCATCCGCCTGCAGATCACCGTCAGCGAGGCGGACGTCTCGCAGGTGAAGGAGGGGCAAGCGGTGGCGTTCGAGGTGGAGGCATTTCCGGGCGAGACCTTCACCGCCAAGGTGGCCTTCGTCGGGCCGTCGGTGCGGACCGCCACCCGCGATCTGGTGGTGGAGGCGATCGCCCCCAACGTCGACCGCAAGCTCCGGCCCGGCATGTTCGCATCGGTCAAGCTGCAGCTCGCGGACGAGCTTCGCCCGGCGGTGCCCCGCTCGGCGCTGCGCACCGACGGCAGCACCTCGCGCCTGTTCGCGGTGGTGAACGGCCACCTCGAGGAGCGGGTGGTCCAGGTGGGACCCGAGCGAGACGGGCTCGTCGCCGTGCTCGAAGGACTGAAACCCGGGGAACAGGTGGTCACACAGCTCACCGACGCCGTCCGCGACGGCGTCCCGGTACGCTAGAGAGGCTCGGAAGACATGCAGTGGCTCGCAAACATCTCCGTCCGCCGCGCCGTCTTCGCCTCGGTGCTGGTCCTCACCGTCCTCGTGGTGGGGATCGCCGGCTATCGCAGCCTGGGCGTGGACGCCTTCCCCAAGATCGACTTCCCCGTCGTGGTCGTGACGACCCGGCTCGAGGGCGCAGCGCCGGAGGAGGTGGAGACGCAGATCACCGACAAGGTGGAGGCGGCGGTCAACACCATCGCCGGCATCGACGAGCTCCGCTCCATCTCCAGCGAGGGCGTGAGCCAGGTCTTCGTGACCTTTCAGCTCGAGAAGGACATCAACGTCGCCGCCCAGGACGTGCGCGAGCGCATCTCCACCGCGACCCCCGACCTCCCGCAGGGCATCGACGCGCCCATCGTGCTGAAGCTCGACCCCGACGCCTCGCCCATCGTCTACATCTCGGTGCAGGGGCCTCAGGCGGTGCGAGAGCTGACGGAGGTCGCCGACAAGCTCATCCGGCGGCAGCTCGAGAACATCCCCGGGGTGGGGCAGGTGACCATCGTCGGAGGCCGCAAGCGGCAGATCAACGTGTGGCTCGACGTCGAGAGCCTGCGCGCCTACGGGCTCACGCCGGCCGACGTGCAGCGCGCCATCGCGCTGCAGAACCTCGCCGCGCCCGGCGGCAACGTGGAGACCGGCCCCAGGAACCTCACCCTGCGCGTGCAGGGCCGGGTGCAGACGCCGGTCGAGCTGGGGAGGGTGGTGGTGCGACAGCAGGGCGATCACCCCGTCCGGCTGCAGGACGTCGCGCGGGTGGAGGACGGGCAGCAGCAGGAGGAGACGGCCGCCACGCTCCGGGGCAAGCCGACGCTGGTGCTCTCCATCCGCAAGCAGAGCGGCGAGAACACCGTGGCGGTGGTGGCGGCGGTGCGCGAACGGCTGGCGAGCGTGGAGAAGGCCCTGCCGGCCGGCTACCAGCTCGCCGTCGTCCGCGACAACTCGCGCACCATCCAGACGCAGGTGGATGCCGTGAAGGAGCACCTCGTGCTGGGTGCCATCTTCGCCGCGCTGGTGGTGCTGCTCTTCCTCGGCAACGTCCGCTCCACCATCATCGCCGCGCTCGCCATCCCGGTGTCGATCATCGGTACCTTCGCGCTGATGGCCTACAAGGGCTTCACCCTCAACATCATCACGCTCCTCGCCTTGGCGCTCGCGGTGGGGATCGTCATCGACGACGCCATCGTGGTGCTGGAGAACATCTTCCGCTTCGTGCACGAGAAGAAGATGAAGCCCTTCCCGGCGGCCATCGCCGCCACGAAGGACATCGGGCTGGCGGTGCTCGCCACCACGCTCTCCCTCATCGCGGTGTTCCTGCCGGTGGCCTTCATGAGCGGCATCGTGGGCCGCTTCATGAACTCCTTCGGCCTCACCATGGCGTTCGCCATCGCGGTGTCGCTCCTGGTGTCGTTCACGCTGACCCCCATGCTCGCGGCGCGGTGGCTCGATCCGCCCGAGGAGGAGGCGAAGAAGAAGCGCGTGCTCGAGCGCCTGGTGGACCGCCTCTATCACCCGGTGGAGCGCGGCTACATGTTCCTCCTGCGCTGGTCGATGGCGCACCGCTGGGTGGTCGTGCTGGGCTGCCTCCTCGCGCTCGCCTCATGCGTCCCGCTCGCCAAGGCGGTTCCCAAGGGCTTCCTCCCCGCCAACGACGAGGGCCACTTCGAGATCAACGTCCGCGCGCCCGAGGGCACCAGCCTGCAGGCGACGCAGATCGTCGCCGAGCGCATCGCGCGCGAGACGAAGCGCATGCCCGGCGTCGACTACACGCTCGTCACCATCGGCGACAACGAGCAGCGCACGCCCAACCTGGCCCGCATCTACGTGAAGCTCGTCGACCCGGTCGATCGTAAGCTGAGCCAGCAGGAGCTGCAGGCCAGGGCGCGCAAGGACGTGCTCGGGCCGTTCACCAAGGATTACCGCATCGACGTCTCGGACGTGGCGCTCTTCAGCGCCGGGATGTCCACCAAGACGGTGCAGTACGTGGTGAACGGACCGGACATCGGGCAGCTCTCCCGGATCGCCGAGAGCGTGCTCACGAAGCTGCGCAAGGTGCCCGGCGCGACCGACGTCGACTCTTCTCTCGTGCTCGGGAAGCCGGAGGTGCAGGTGGAGGTGCTGCGCGACAAGGCGGCCGATCTCGGCGTGCAGGTGGCCGACATCTCCAGCGCCGCCCGCCTGGTGGTGGGTGGCCTCAAGGTGTCGAGCTACGAGGAGGGCGGCGAGGACTACGACATCCGCGTGCGCGCCGAGCCTTCCGACCGTTCGCGCGTCGATCAGCTCGGCAAGATCACCGTCCCGTCCACCAAGGTGGGCTCGGTCTCGCTCCGGGACGCGGCGCTGCTCCGGACGGCGACCGGCCCTTCCTCCATCGACCGGCTCAACAGGCGCCGCCAGGTGACGGTGAGCGCCAACGTGCTGCCCGGGTACGGCGAGAGCGAAGTGCTCGGCGCGGTGGAGCGCATCTTCAAGGAGGAGCGGCTTCCGCAGGGCTACAGCGCGACGCCGGCCGGCCGCTCGAAGGAGACGGCAAAGGCCGCGGCCGGGTTCGGGCTCGCATTCCTCCTCTCCTTCGTCTTCATGTACCTCATCCTTGCGGCGCAGTTCGAGTCGTGGCTGCATCCCATCACCATCCTCGTCTCGCTGCCGCTCACCGTCCCGTTCGCGCTGCTCTCGCTCCTCATCTTCGGGCAGTCGCTCAGCATCCAGTCGGCCCTCGGCCTCCTGGTGCTGTTCGGCGTGGTGAAGAAGAACTCGATCCTCCAGGTGGACCACACGAACAACCTGCGCGCGGAGGGCATGGAGCGGCTGCAGGCCATCCTCACCGCCAACCGGGATCGGCTCCGCCCCATCCTCATGACCACCATCGCCTTCGTGGCGGGCATGCTTCCGCTCCTGACGGCGCGCGGGATCGGGGCCGGGTTCAACCGCGCGACGGCAGGCATCGTGGTGGGCGGGCAGTCCTTCTCGCTCCTGCTGACGCTACTCGCGACCCCGGTGGTGTACTCGCTGCTCGACGACGTCGCGCTCTGGTTCCGGCGGCGCAGCGCCTCGCGCCAGCCGGTGGACCGGGGCAGGGCCGAGGTGATGGGCATGGGAGTCGCCCACCCGGTGGCGGTGCCGATGTCGGGCCTGGCGGCCTCCGCGGGAACGAGCGCGGCGGCGGTGGCGGGGGCGAGCGCGGCCGGACCCGGCGGTCTAGAGTAGGCGCCGCGCGCCGCACCTTCACCCGGGGAGAGCACACGGACATGGGACGCATCTTCGAGACCCGCAAGGCGACCATGTTCGCCCGGTGGAACAAGATGGCGAAGGTCTTCACGCGCATCGCGAAGGACATCGCGATCGCGGTGAAGAGCGGCGGCCCCAGCCCGGACATGAACCCCGCCCTGCGCCGCGCGATCCAGAACGCGCGCGGCGCCAACATGCCGAAGGACAAGGTCGAGGCCGCCATCAAGCGCGCCAGCGGCCAGGAGCAGCAGGCGTACGAGATCGTGCTGTACGAGGGCTACGGCCCGCACGGCGTGCCCATGGTGGTGGAGACGGCCACCGACAACGTCGTGCGCACGGTGGCGAACGTGCGCATGCACTTCAAGGATCACGGCGGGAACCTCGGCACGGCCGGGAGCCTCGCCTTCCAGTTCCAGAAGATGGGCGTCTTCCGGCTCGCGCCGGAGGGGCTCGACCTCGACGCCATCGAGCTCGACCTCATCGACCACGGGCTGGAGGAGCTGGGGGAGGGCACGGGCGAGAAGGGCGAGAAGCAGGCTGTCCTGCGCTGCGCGTTCGCGCACTTCGGCCAGCTCCAGGCCGCGCTGGAGGAGCGAAAGCTCCCCATCATCTCGGCCGAGTCGGAGTACGTGCCGCAGACGCTGGCGGAGCTTCCCGCGGCACAGGCGGACGAGGTGCTGGCCCTCGTCGATGCGCTGGAGCAGGACGAGGATGTCCAGCGCGTGTTCCACGCGGTGGCGTGAGAGGCGCTACTCGAGATCGAGCGGGCGGAAGTTGCCCGCCTGGTCGAGCACGGTGCCCCAGACCTTGTGAGAGCCCTGGTGCTCGGAGGGGCCGAAGGAGATGGGCACGCCGATCCCGAGCTCGAGATTCTTGATCCCCTCCAGCGCCTCCACCAGCGAGTCGGTGGTGAGCTTCTCGCCCGCGCGGCGCAGCCCTTCCAGCAGCACCTGGCCCGCGAGATAGCCCTCCAGGGAGAGGAAGTCGGGCCGCTCGTTGGGCGCGTACTTCTTCAGGGCCTCCTGGTACTTCAGCACGGCCGTGGAGCGCGAGGTGGGCGGCGGCACCACCTGGGTGACCACCACGCCCTCCGCGAACTTGGGGCCGAGCCGCGCCAGCTCGTCGCCGAGCTCCCGGCCGACCACCGCCGAGACGTTGGTGAAGACGAGGTTCATCCCCTTGAGCCGTTCGATGAGCTTCGCCGCCGGATGGTGGGTGGCGACCATGACCACCGCCTTGAGGTGGGGATTGGCGCGGATCTTCTTCGCCGCAGCCTCCACGTCCACGGTGTTGCGCTGGTAGCCCACGCGGAGAACGTGGTCGGGATCGGCGTCGAAGCGCCGCAGTTGCCGCGCGAAGCCGCGCCACCCGGCGGCGCCGTAGCTGTCCTGCTGCTCGAAGAAGGCGATCTGCGCAGGCTGGAAGCGCCGCACCTTCACGAGGTAGCGCACGAGCGCCTCGGTCTCCTCGGCGTAGCTCGCGCGGAAGTTGAACACCCAGCGGTCCGGCGGGTCGTTGCGCAGGAAATCCGCGCCGGAGAGCGACCCGAACATGAGGATGCCCTTCTCCTGCAGGTACGGGAGATAGGCCTGAATGGCGGCCGAGCCCACCGTGCCGACGAGCGCGAACACCCGCTTTGCCTCCACCAGCTCGCGCACGACGGCCACCGCGCGCTTCGGCTCGTTGTTGTCGTCGAGGGCGACGAGGTGCAGCTTGCGGCCGGCGATGCCGCCCGCGTCGTTGGCGCCCGCGAAGGCGACCTCGAAGCCGAGCCGGGTCTGACGGCCCAGCTCCTTGGCCGTGCCGGAGAAGGCAGCCGACATCCCGAAGGTCACCTCGGTCGGCGAGACGCCCTGTACCTCCGCCGACGCGGCCCCGGCGGCGAGCATCGCCAGGACCCCCAGCGCCCAGCGAGCCGGGGAGGACCGCGGTGTGCGAAGAGCGTGCATGGGAGCTCCCTATTCCAGGTCGACGGAGCGATACGTTCCATTCGGCTGAAGCAGGGTACCCCAGATCTTGTGCGATGCCTGGTGCTCGGAGGGGGAGAACCCGAGCCGGACCCCGATGCCCAGGTCGAGGTCGTGCAGGTCCTCCAGGATAGACACCAGCCGCTCGCCGCTGAGCTCGGGCCCGGCGCGCTTCAGCGCCTCGACGAACAGCCGGCCGGCCAGGTAGCCCTCCAAGGACAGAGGCCCGGGGTTCTCGCCCTGGGCATGGGTCGCGAGGAGCCGGCGGTACTCGATGACGGAGCTGGCCTGGGAGGTCGGCAGGGGAACCACCTGCGTCACGACGACGTCATCGGCGAGAGGCACCCGCGCCTCCATGAGCCGCTCGGCGAGCACGCCCGCCTCGACGGCGGAGGCGTTGGTGTAGACGAGGTGCGACCCGGACTCCTTCAGCGCCTGGATGAAGCGCGAGGCCGGCTCGTAGGTGGCGAGCATCACCACGGCCTTCAAGCCCTTCTTCTTGCGGATCTTGGCGACCGCCTTGCCCACGTCGGCGGTGTTGCGCCGGTACCCGGTGCGGAGCACCGCGTGGGCGCTCTTGCCCTCCCGATCGAGCTCGCGTGCGAGCCCGTTCCAGCCCGCCTCGCCGTAGCCGTCGTCCTGGCCGAAGAAGGCGAGCTCCTCCGGCTCGAAGCGCCGCACCTTGGTGAGGTAGCGCACCGCGGCCGCAGCCTCCTCGCCGTAGCCCGGACGGAAGTTGAAGACGTAGCGATCGGGAGGCGAGCGCCGCAGCACGTCGCCGCCGGCCATCGCGCCGAAGTAGACGACCTTGCGCTCGAGGGCGAGCGGCAGCGCGGCAGCGGCGCCGGCGCTCCCGACGCTGCCCACCACGGCGAACACCTTTCGATCGTCCAGCAGCTCACGCATGGCCGGCGCAGCGCGCGAGGGCTCGTTGCCGTCGTCGAGCGCAACGAGCCGCAGCTTTCGGCCGCCGACGCCCCCCGCCTCGTTGGCCGCGGCGAAGGCGAGCTCGAGCCCTGTCTTCATGCCGCGCCCGATCTCGCGGTTGGCTCCGGAGAAGGCCGCCGACATGCCGAGCAGGAGCTCCGGAGAAGATGCGGTGGGGGTGGGCTCTACGCCGGCGAGCCCGTAGGCGGGGCGCGCCAGACCGCTCCGCTTCTGGGATGCCAGGACGAAGCCCGCGACGATCACGGCGACCGACGCGCCGACGAGGGCGGCGCGACCGGCAGGGCTCGCCCACAGGGCGCGGGAGGGCGGTTTCGAGAACAGCGGAGCGGCTTCCTTCTCCGGCTCGGGCACCGGGGGCGCGGTGGCGGCGAGCGGGACCGGCGGTGCGGCGGCGAGCGGGACCGCCGGCGGGGTCAGCGCCAGGGGCGGCGGCGTGGCGGTGGGCGTGGGCATAGCCGGAGCAGGTGCCGGCTCGAGAGCGCCCGTCTCCCCTCGCGCCGCGAGCGGGACCGGCGCCGGCGTCGGGGTGGGCCCCGGTCCGCGGGCCTTGGAGGCGCGAGGCTGGGGGGGAGCGGGCACCGCCTTGCCCGAGAGGCGCTGTTGCTCCTCGTCCAGCTTCACCAGCTCGTCGAGGAGGACGTGCGTCCACTTCTGGTGGATGGTGCGGGAGGGCGCGACGACATCGGGCTCGACCCGGAAACTGCCCCCGGAGAGCGAGAGCGCCCGCCGGATCGCGTCGCGTCCCACGAGCGGGCCGAGCTGCGCGTCCACCACGTCGCCCTGGAGGACGTAGAAGACGCCCTCCTCGTGGTTGGGGGCGGTGAGCCACACCGCCGCCGTCTGGCGCCCCGTGACGTAGAGCTGGATGAGATCCGAGAAGTGGGTCTCGCTGAGTTCGCCGATGAGGGCCATGCAGGGCTCCGGGGGTGAATCGCCGCTCGCGGTAGCGCAAGGCGCGGGCCCGAAAAATGCGCGTGAATCCTGCGGGCGCGTGACGGGGCCGCTGACCCGGGTGTCACTTCACCCGCTCCGCGGCGACTCGGAGTAGAACCGCCTACACGGACCTGGCACCGGGGTTGGGCCGCGACGGAGAGCCGCGCCCAGGCCGACCCGGCGGCTCTCACCTTCTGGTGACGAGCGCCGGCCGCTTGGGAAGATGGCGCAGACCCATCCAGGCCAGCGCCGCCAGGTGGTTCGCCACCTCTTCCACGTTCGGCTTGCGCGACTCCGTCCACCACTGACCGACGAAGGTGACCATGCCGATGAGGGCGTGGGCGTAGATGGGCGCGGAGCGGGCGTCGTAGCCAGCCTCCTTGAACGCCGCCGCGAAGAGGTCGGCCACGCGCTCCGCGACGTCATTGAGGAGGCCCGTCAGCCCCACGCGGGCCGAGCCGACCGGCGCGTCGTGAACCAGCACCGAGAAGCCGTCAGGGTGGTCCTTCACGTAGGTGAGAAAGGCCAGCGCAGCGCTCTCCACCCGCTCGCGGGGAGAGCCCGAAGAGATGGCCTCGCTGATGCGCCGCACCACGTACTCCATCTCGCGGTCGACGACCACCGCGTAGAGCCCCTCCTTGCCGCCAAAGTGCTCGTACACGACCGGCTTCGAGACCTTGGCCTGGCTCGCGATCTCCTCGACGGAGGTGGCCTCGTACCCGCGCTTCGCGAACACCGTCCGTCCCACGTCCACCAGCTGCGCGCGCCGGGCCGCTGCGGACAGGCGCTTGCGTTCGCGGTCCATGGAGCGTTCAACTTAGTACGGGTACGTAGGTTTCGCGAGGAATCCAGAGCGGAACACAGTATGCCCAGCGAAATGGGGCGTTGCGTCATGAGCGTTCACTAGTTACGTTCTCGTAACTTACCTCGACGGAATCCGTGGTGCCCTGGGGGCTCGATGAACGCAATTTCCCGCATCGCCACCGGGGTCGCCCGGGGGCTGCTCCTGGAGCGGCAGGCCGAGTTCTGGCTGGGGCAGGTGGCCCCCACGCGCTCGCTGGCGCAGCTGCGCGCTCGGGTGGAAGAGGTCGTGGACGAGACCGCCGACGTGAAGACGTTCCGGCTCAGGCCCAACGGGCGCTGGAGCGGGCACCAGGCCGGCCAGTTCACCACCGTCGAGTTGGAGATCGACGGCGTGAGGACCCGCCGCTGCTACTCGATCTCCTCGGCCCCGGGAAGGCTGCCGGCCATCACCGTGAAGCGCAAGCCGGGAGGGGTCGTCTCGGGGTGGATGCACGCTCACCTTCGCCGGGGCGACGTGATCGGGCTCGGCCTCGCGGCGGGGGACTTCGTGCTGCCGGCGGTCCTCCCCCAGAAGCTCCTCTTCCTCACGGGCGGGAGCGGCATCACGCCTGCCATGTCGATGCTGCTCGACCTCGGGAGGCGAGCGCCCGCCGCCGACATCGTCCTGGTTCATCACGCGCGCTCGGCCGACGACGTGATCTTCCGCGGGGCGCTGGCGGCGCTGGCGGCGCGGGCGGGCGGCCCGCGCGTGGTCCTCTGCTCGGACGACGGCTCCAGCGGGCTGGGCCCGTTCGACGAGGCTCGGCTCGCCCTCCTGGTGCCGGACTTCGCCCGCCGCGAGAGCTGGGTGTGCGGGCCGCCTGGCCTGATGGAGCGCGTGCAGAGCATGTGGGAGGCGGCCGGGATTGCGGGGAGCCTCCGTCAGGAGCGCTTCACCCTCGCGCCGCCCAGGGCGGTGACCGGCGGGAAGACGACGCGCATCCGGCTCGCGCATGCGGGGCGCAGCTTCGTGGCCGGCCCGGGCACGCTGCTCGAGCAGCTCGAGCAGGCTGGAGCGAAGCCGGTGTCGGGGTGCCGGATGGGCATCTGCAGGACCTGCAAGGTGCGCAAGGTCTCGGGAGCGGTGGAGGACCTGCGCACTGGCGCGGTATCGGGCGCCGCGGACGAGGACGTGCAGCCGTGCATCTCCGTGGCCCGCTCCGACCTGGAGCTCAGCCTGTGAAAAAGACGACGAAGGAGAAGGGCATGATCGAGGAGAGCAGGAAGCTGTCGCCGGCGGAGGAGGACGCCTTCGGGAAGGAGCTCGACGTGCTCCGCGACGAGGCGTTCGGGTCGTTGGGCCAGGCCGACGTGGATCACATCCGCGGCGTCGTCCGGCTCGCGCGCCGGGCGGAGGCGGGCGGGCGCGCCCTCCTGCACCTCGGACTCGATCCCGTGACGTTCCTGGCCGGGGCGGGGGCGCTGGGCGTCTCCAAGATCCTCGAGAACATGGAGATCGGGCACAACGTGATCCATGGACAGTACGACTGGACCAAGGATCCGGCCCTGGAGGGCGCGGGGTACGAGTGGGACATCGTCTGCCCGGCGGAGGGCTGGCGCCGCTCGCACAACTTCGAGCACCACACCTTCACCAACATCCTCGGGAAGGACCGCGACGTCGGGTACCTCGTGCTCCGCGTCTCGGCGGACCAGCCGTGGCATCCTGCCTACCTCTTGCAACCCGTTTCCGCCGTCCTGCTCGCGCTCATGTTCGAGTGGGGGCTCGGGCTGCACGACATGCGCTTCGACGACCTGTTTCGGGCGCGATCCCTTGGCGAGGCGCGGGAGGCGTTGAAGGGACTGGTGGAGCGGGGGCGTCCCTTCCTCTCCAAGGCCGCCCGGCTGTGCGCCAAGGACTACCTGCTGTTCCCCGCCCTGGCGCTCGCGAACGCTCCGCGCGTCCTCGCCGGCAACGTCCTCGCCAACGTGATCCGCAATGTGTGGGGCTTCTCGGTCATCTTCTGCGGCCACTTTCCGGCAGGGGTGCGCGTCTACGCGGAGGAGGCGTGCGAGGGCGAGAGCCGGGGCGCCTGGTATGCGCGCCAGCTCAACGGCTCGGCCAACATCGAGGGTGGGAAGCTCCTGCACCTCATGACCGGCCACCTCAGCCATCAGATCGAGCACCACCTCTTCCCGGACCTCCCCGCCGCCCGGTACCCTGGGCTGGCGCCCAAGGTGAGAGCCATCTGCGAGCGCTACGGGCAGCGCTACAGCACGGGATCGATGCCGCGGCAGCTCGCGAGCGTGGCGCGCCAGATCCTCCGCAACGCCTTTCCGGGTGGTGGAAAACCGATCCGCGATATCGCGGCGGAGAACCCTCCGCTTGGGCGGATGTCGGCGGCCGCCGCGTGAATACCTTGTCACACTCGACCGTCGGTCTATTTCGAGGCGCGGAGCCAATCCGGTCCGTTCACCCCTCGACAAGGAGAAAAAGCATGAAGAGAGCAACCTGGCTTGCCATGGCGCTGCTTGCGGCGCCGATCTCGTTCGCACACGCGGACGACGCGACGCGCGACGCGAAGGAGAGCGCCGAGCACGCGAAGGACGTGACGAAGGATCAGGCCGACGCGAAGGCCGGCAAGATGAAGGCTCATGCCGAGGCCGAGAAGGACCGGACCAAGGCGCACGCCGAGGCGAAGGCCGACGAAGCCAAGGCAGACGCGAAGGCCGCGAAGGACGACGCCAAGGCCGACGCGAAGGCCGTCAAGAAGGCCGCCAAGCACCACAAGGTCAAGGCGGGGACCATGTCGGATCACGCCACCAAGACCACCATCGAGGGCGGCGAGCGCACCGAGCGCAAGACGAGCACCACGGTCATCGACCCGGCGCACCCGGATCCGACCGCCACCACCAAGTAGCAGAAGTTCCCGCGAAGCAGCTGAAGCGGCGCGCTGGCTCCCTCGGGGGTCGCCGCGCCGCTTTTAATTTTCGGGAGCGGGTGGGCGGCCGGGCACCGCGCGAGAGGTCGTATCCGGGGGAGAGGACCGGCTGGGCCGGCTCCCAGGATGCGTCGGGGTCGACCCTCAGCGGCGGGGGGATCCGCCGTTTCGCGGCTTCTCGAAGCCGCAGTGCATGCAGCGGCTCGAGACCGGGTTCGCGAGCCAGATGGTGAAGTGGAAGGTCTCGCTGCAGGACGGGCAGCGAAACGTCGCGAACCACGTTGCCGACGCGACCAGGGCGGTGAGCCACGCTGCGGCGACGAGGTCGGCCGGGATGGGGCTGCCCGCGAGCCTCCGCAATATATCGCCCGTCCAGCGGACGAGGGGGAAGTAGGCGAGGACGGCGAGGATGACGCTCGCCTGGCGGCGCCGGTAGTCGCGCCAGCAATCGTGGAGATGAGAGGAGCGCATCGCCCCTGCATCCTGCCGGGTCCTTTACGCCCCGCCAAGGGGGTAGAGGTGGGCCAGAAGCGCACCGAGTTCACTCACGGTGATCCGAAAGAGGTCGCGTTCGCCCTCGTATCGGACCCTTGGAACCCAGGCGCGCGGGCGCTGCTCGCCCCCCCGACCGACTATCCCACCGGCCGCGCCGGGGCGTCCGCCGAGCCCACCAGCGTCGCAGGCTTCTGCGAGCCTGCCGCAAGGCGGAACTTGGCCAGCTCCCCGCGGATGCGGCGCGGGTACACCCGGAATCGGGCCGGGATGGCTCCGGCGCGAGCGTGGGTGCGGATCCGGTTCGGCCCCGCGTTGTAGGCCATGAGCGCGAGGTCGATGTTGTTGCCGAAGGCATCCATCAGCCGGCGCAGGTAGCGGATGCCGGCGCGCACGTTCGCCACAGGGTCGTGCGGATCGGCCGAGCCCAGCCCGGAGCGCTCGAGCTCGCTGCGCAGGGTCGCCTCGCGGAGCTGCATGAGCCCCATGGCCCCCGCGCTGGACACCACCCGCGGATTGAACGACGACTCCACGTGGATGAGGGCGAGGACGAGCAGCGGATCGAGCTTGGTCTGCATCGACTCGTTGTAGATCGCGCGCGCCACTTGCCTGCGGAGCGCCCGATCATGGCCCGGCATGCGCGCTGCCACCTGCGCCTCTACGGTCGAGAGCGTGGCCCGGAACACCTGCGGGGCGCGCCTCTTCGCGGGGCCCTTGCCGGCGAGCCGGCGATCCAGATTGCGCTGGACCGCCCGGGCGCCGGCGCCGAGGTCGCGATCCGCCCAGCCGACCAACTTCGGCGAGGCGGGGACGCAGAGAACCATGCTGGAAGAAGGCTCCCGGACCTCGCGCTTCGAGCCACAACCGGCGAGGAAGAGCGCAGCTCCCGCGAGGGCGACGGACCACCGACCCAGGGAGAGGTATTGGCTCACCCACCGAAGCTGTCGCTCGGGGGCCAGATCGGGAAGGGGTTGCTCGGACGGCAGGCCTGTTTGGGTGTGCCCCTTCGGGTCGAGGGGATGAGCCTGTCCGTGAAGAACCGAACGCCAGGCCCCGAATGGCTGCTGCCATCGGAGCCTCAACCCCTCGAGCGGGCTGGCAGGCTGGCGCACGAACCGTGACAAGCTCCGGCAGCGCCAGGCGCGTTCAGGACACCCGGAGGAAGAGCCATGTCGAGTCCATCCGCCCACCCTGGGACCGGGGTCGCGTCTGAACGGGCTGCCGGTGGGCCGGGTACGCTGAACGCGTTCGAGGCCTGGGGCCGCCGCTACGGGCTCCTCCTCTCGATCGCGGTCGGCGTCGCCCTGTGGCTGCTCCCGACGCCGGTCTCGATGACCGCGACGCAACACAAGCTGCTCGCCATCTTCGGCGGCGCCGTCGTCGCGTGGGTCACCATCGCCGTCAACTTCGCTGTGAGCACCTTCGCCATCGTGTGCCTGCTCTATTTCTGGGTCGGCAACGCAGAGGGAAAGCGGACCGCTGCGGGTGCGCTGGTCCGGAATGCCGATTTCGCGCTGAGCGGGTTCGGGACCTCGGCCCTCTGGCTGCTCGTGACCGGCTTCGTCATCACCATCGCCATGACGCGGTCGGGAGTCGCCCGGCGGCTCGCGCTGCACATGATGCGGCTCCTCGGGCGCACGCCGGCGGGCGCCATCTACTCGTCGATGTTCGCGAACCTCCTCATCGCGCCGCTCACCCCGTCGAACACCGCCAGGACCGCGGCCATGCTCCCCATCATCGAAGGGATTGCCGGGGCGTACGGCGCGGCGCCGGGGCGAAGCAACTTCGGCAAGGCGCTCTTCCTCTCCACGACCTTCACCTCGAACATCACCGGTTCCGCGTTCCTCACCGGGACGATTCCGAACCCCGTCTCCATCGGGCTCATCGCCGCCGCCGCCGGCGCGTCGCTCGCCACCACCTGGAGCTACTGGGCGATGGCGGCGCTGCCGACGAACCTGGTGGTCCTCGCCTTCACCGGCTGGCTCCTGCTCCGGCTCTATCCGCCGGAGGTCGAATCACTGCCTGGAGGCGTCGCCTTCGTGAAGGAGGAGCTCGCGCGCATGGGCCCCATGAGCTCCGCGGAGAAGAAGGCCATCGGGTACTTCCTTCTCGCGCTCGTGCTCTGGTCCACCGATTTCTGGCACGGCTTCAACTCGACCATGGTGGCCTTCCTGGCGTCCGCGCTGATCTTCCTGCCGCGCATCGGTGTGCTCGACTGGAAGGATGCCGAGAAGTCCTTGCCGTGGGAGATGTTCGTGTATTTCGGAGGCGTGCTCACGCTCAGCGCCGTCCTCATGAAGACGAAGGCGTTCGGGTGGCTCATCAGCTCGGTCTTCTCGAGCCTCAACCTCCAGGGCGTCTCGCAGATGCTGCTCCTCGCCGTCCTCATGGGCTTCACCATCTTCAGCCACGCCATCTGGTCGACCACCACCGCCATGGCCGGCGTGATGGTCCCCATCTACATCGGCATCGCGCAGGCGCTGAAGTTCAGCGTGGTCGGCTTCGTGCTGCCGCTCGCGATCCTCATGGGCTATGCGCTCTTCCTGCCCTTCAACACCATGGGCAACATCCTCGTCTTCGGGGCCGGCCACTACTCGGTGGCGGACCAGGTGAAGTCGTCGGTCCTCATCGGGCTCGCGTCGTGGGCGCTGTGGGTGCTCACGGCGCTCACGTGGTGGCGGGTGATCGGGCTGACGTGAAGGCGAGGACCGCCCACGACGGCCCCGCCCCGGGCGCGCTCGGAGCGCAGCGCCGGGGCGAGGGAACGCCACGCTTACCAGTTCGGATCGGTCCAGAGCGCGCGGCCGGTGATGTTCCAGCTGTCGTTGGTGATGTACGGAACGAAGCCCTGATTGGCGATGGCATCGTGGAGCTGATAGGCGCGCCCGCTCCACGGGTCGGCGTACTCGGCCACGATGATGGGGATGCCGTACCAGTCGTGGAGCTTCCTGGCCTTGTCGTACTGCGGGCCCCACCACCACGGATCGTTCCAGGGCTGGAGGTAGGCGCTGCCCCAGCTGCTCGCGGAGAACAGGCCCTCCGTTTCCATTCCGTCCACCAGCCACGGGTACTCGAGAGCGAAATCGAAGTGCTGGTTGAAGATGAACTTCATGTCGGGGTGCATG
>JBBQEB010000053.1:0-22624 GCA_038320275.1 Myxococcales bacterium
GCTGCGCTGGGCGACGTCGACCCCGCCGCCGATCGGGGCTCGCTGGTGGTGCGCGACACGGCGTCGGGCACCCAGCGGTACACGTCGGCAGCGTCGGTGAGCTCGACCTGGTTCGATTTCTCGGACGACGGCTCGGTGCTGGCCGCGCTGCGCGGCTGGGACGCCGGGCTCCTGCGGGGCGAGCTCGTGCTGGTGCCCACGGGCGGCGCTTCGGCCTGGCGCGAGGCTGTGGTGGACGACGGCGTGACGTTCTACCAGCGGCCTCGCGGCGCACGCGTGATCTACGGCGTGCGCGGCGGCGGGCGAGATGGCCTGTGGCTGGGCGGGGCGCCGTGAAGAGAACCTGGGGCTACTTCACCCGGCCGTAAGCGTCTTCCAGGCGGACGACGTCCTCGACCTCGGGGGTCGAGACCTCGAGGATGTCACAGTCGGTGACGGCGATCATCCTGTGCTTGGTGCCGGGCTTCACGTGGTAGCTCTCGCCGGGGGCGAGGGTGTGCTCCAGCAGGCCCTGCCCCTCGTCCAGCGCGAGCCGAAGCTCGCCGCTCCAGAGATGGATCGTCTCGTCCTTCCGCTCGTGATACTGCAAGGACAGCTTCTGGCCCGCCTTCACGTGCAGGAGCTTGCCCACGTAGCGGTCGGTCTGGGCCCACCAGAGCTCGTGTCCCCAGGGCTTCTCGACGCGCTTCGGCTTCGCGAAGGTCATTGCGGGAGTGTACCTCGTCAGTGGGTGGCGGTGACGATGGCGTTCACGCCCGACCGGGAGAGCATTCCGACCTGCCTTACCGCCGCCTCGCGGGTGGCGTAGGAGCCGAGCTGCACGCGATACCAGCGGCCCTTGCCCGGCACGTCGGCCGTGACCACGCGCGCGCCCTTTCCCGCGTACCGCTTCGCCAGCCGTTCGGCGTCGGCACGCGAGTTGGCGGCTCCCACCTGCACGGCGTAGGTGGGCGGGGAGACGTGCGCGGGGGCCGCGCGGACCGGGGCCGGGTGCGCCCTGGCGACGACCTTCTGCACCGGAGTGGCGCTGGGCGGGGCGGCCGGGCGCTCCTGCGCCGCGGCGTGGGCCGGCGGCGGGGTGACTTCTGCGCCGGGAACCGGCAGGGACGCGCTGGGCGTGGGCGACAGGTTGGGAGCCGCCACGGCGAGGGGAGTCGCCAGGGGAGCGAACCGGAGCGGCGCTGACTTCACCTCGGGCACAGGCAGCGTTTTTTGAGGATTCACGTCCACCAGCGTGTCGTGGGCGTTGAGGGCCGGCGCGGGGTCCTCCCGGGTCGACAGCGGCAGCGGCTCGTCGAGCCGGGCCAGCGCGTCGCGGCCGCCGACGAGCACCGCGGCGGCCGGCGCGGGTGGCGAGACGTGGCGGCCGGCCGTCAGGCCGAGGACGAACACGCCGCCCAGGATCACGAGCGCGCCCGCCACCACTCCGCCCACCTGCTTGCCATCGAGCGTGAGCCCGAACTGCTCCTTCGCCCGGCTGTTCTCGCGCATGTCGAAAAGTCTCCGCGCCGCGAGGCGCGGCCCGACCGCATGGTAGGTCGGACGGAGGGGAAGGCGAGTTTTTCGATGCGGTGCGCGGGCGGTCTTGCGGATGGCCCGCGGGCAGCGCCCGCCGCCCTTCAGCCTCCCTCGTCCTCGACCCCGTCGACCTCCCGGGAGGCCATCGCCTCCGGAGCGCTCACCCCGAGCAGCGACAGGCCGTTCGCGAGCGTCCGCTTGAGGGCCCAGCAGAGGTAGAGCCGCGCCGCCGTCTTGCGCGGATCCGGGCCGAGCACCCGCTCCCCGCTGCGCTTTCCGCCCGTGTAGTACCCGTGAAAGGCGGCGATCGTCTCCTGCAGGTAGAAGGCCACCCGGTGCGGCTCGTAGGCGAGCGCCGCGCCCGCGACCAGGTCCGGGAAGGCCAGGATGCGGCGGACGAGGTCGAGCTCCTCCGGGAGCTCGAGCGCGCGCAGCGACTCGAGGTCGTGGCGGGGCGTGGCGAGTCCAGCCTCGCCCGCCTTGCGCAGGATGCTCGCCAGGCGGGCGTGCCCGTACTGGACGTAGAAGACGGGGTTGTCGAGCGTCTGGCGGGTGGCGAGCTCCAGGTCGAAGTCGAGCTGGGCATCGGCGCGCCGGGTGAGAAACATGAACCGGACGGCGTCCCGCCCCACCTCCTCCACCAGCTCGCGGAGCGAGACCACGTTCCCCGCCCGTTTCGACATCTTCACCGCCTCGCCGCCGCGGGTGAGGTTCACCATCTGGATGAGCACCACCTCGAGGTCGCTCCGCGCGTAGCCCAGCGCCTCCAGGGCGGCCTTCAGGCGAGGGACGTAGCCGCCGTGGTCCGCCCCCAGCACGTCCACCAGCGCGTCGGCGCGCTGCCGCTTCAGCCAGTGGTAGGCGATGTCCGCGCAGAAGTAGGTGGGCGTGCCGTCGGCCTTCTTCACGGGCCGGTCCACCTCGTCGCCGTAGCGGGAGGATCGAAAGAGCGTCAGGTCCTCCGAGGGAAGGTTGCCCTCCTCGTCCGGCGCCGTCGCGGCGGGTGCGGGCGCGCCCTTCTTCGACTTGGGGGGCGGGAGCTTGCCGACGTAGACGAGGTCCTGAGCCTCCAGCTCGCGCAGGAAGCGCTCCACGGCACCGCTCTCGTACAGCTCCTTCTCCGACGACCAGACGTCGAAGGCGATGTCCACCGCCGCCAGATCGCCGCGGATCATGCCCAGCACGTGCTCGACCGCCCGATCCCGGAAGAGCGGTAGCCAGGCGGCCTCGGGGGCGTCGAGCCAGCGGGGGCCGTCCTCGGCGAGGAGCGCGCGGGCGATGTCCACCACGTAGGCGCCGGGGTAGCTCTTGGGCGGCATGGTGATCGCCCGCCCGAGGAGCTCCTGGTAGCGCAGGTGCACGGAGCGCGCGAGGGTCTGCACCTGCGCGCCGAAGTCGTTCACGTAGTACTCGCGGGTGACGGCGTGGCCGCTCCAGGCGAGGAGGCGCGCCACCCCGTCGCCAGTGACGGCGTTGCGGCCGTGCCCGACGTGCATCGGGCCGGTGGGGTTCGCCGACACGTACTCGACGATCACCTTCTTGCCCTGCCCGACGGCGCTCTCGCCGAACCTCACCCCCTGCCGCTCCACCTCGGAGAGCCCGCGCAGCCAGACGTCGCGCTGGAGGCGCACGTTGATGAAGCCGGGGCCGGCGACCTCCAGGGTTTCCAGCTCGCCGCGCGCGTCGGCGGCCCGCACCGCCCCGACCAGCGCGCTCGCGAGCTCCCGCGGCGGGCGGCCGGCGCGCTTCGCGAGCACCATGGCGGCGTTCACCGCGAAGTCGCCGTGCTTGGGGTCGCGGGGTGGCTCCACCGAGAACCCGCCCTCCAGCGCGGGCCAGCGCCCTTCGGCGGCCCCGCGTGAGAGCGCCTCCCCGAACAGCGCCACGACGAGATCCCTGATCATGGGCGGCGCTCATATCCCTCCCGTGACGGTGCCGCAAGCCTTGACTATCAGTGGTGTACGCTCTTAGTGTGGGTTCTGTTGTGGAGCCACAGTCGGCTGTCCTCCTCTCGTCCTCTGTTCTGTGGTGAGCCATGTCCAATGACCTTCGCAGTCTCATCTTGTTCGGGCTCTTGCTCCCTGGCTTGCCAACGCGAGCCCAGCCGGCCAGCCCCCCGAAGCCCGATGACCAGTTCATCGAACTCGAGAAGACCGCCAACATTGTGGAACTCGCCCTCGAGTTCGAGGGCTGTCCCGCCGGCATGACGTTCAGGGTCCAGGACGGAGCGATGAGCACTCTTGCCATGGAAGGGCGGGAACCGGTCCGGTTCATCATCAAGATGAGGTCTCCTCGAGACATCCAGATCCATCTTGTGGAGCCCAAAGTCTTCTCCACGCCGAATGGTCCCACCCGCGGTTTGTGGATTCGGGACGGAGTGAGCTTGCACCCCTCCGTCGGCGCAGCCGAGCTCTCCCGAGCCGGTCTCCGAGCCGTCCGGCTGCTGTCGGTCACCCCATCGACCGCGGCAGCCGCACCCACGGGGCAGGCCGCTGTGTCCCCCATGCAGCCGCCGGGCGGAGGTGGGGGAGGAGGAGGTTCGCGTTGCTGCACATTTACGGCCTGCAATGGACTGAATGGGCAGTTCTGCACGACGGGAACGAGCGGCTGCGGAGGCGATGGCTGCGGCTGGTGCTGCATCTGAACAGCTTTCCCTGACGCGCGAGAAGGGCGGCGCTCCGTCCCCGCCCAACTCGCGCGCGGGCCCCCGCCGGCTTCCCCGCCCCAGCGTCACACCTCCCCGCGCGTCCCGAAGCTCTCGAATGCGCCGCAGCGCCTGCAGCGCCACTCGCGGGTGGGGGCCTCCGCGCCGCAGCGGGAGCAGCGCAGCGGGCGCGCCTTGCGCAGGAGCGCGGCGCGCAGGAGGTCGTGCCGATCCCCCAGCTCCTCCGGCGAGGGCGCCTCGGCCTCCCGCAGGAGGTCGCGCATGGCGAGCGTCACCTCGCCCGAGGCGTCGTGATCGAGGGCGACGCGCAGGGCCGCCACCGCCTCGCGCGGGCGCCCGGCGAGGTGCAGCACGCGTCCGCGGAGGTAGTGCAGCGCGCCGTCCCCCGGCCAGGCGGCGAGCCTCGCGTCGAGCAGCCGCAGCGCTGCCTCGAGGTCGCCCGCCGCCGCGAGCGCGGGCCATCCCAGGAGCGCCGCGCCGGGGTCGGCCTCGAGCGCGGCGTGGAAGGCCGCGAGCGCCTCGCCGGACTCTCCGGAAGCCCCTTGCGCCTCCGCCAGGGCGAGGAGCGCGTCGGCACTGCGGGGCGCGGCCGCAACCGCCGCCCGTGCGGCCGCCCGCCCGCGCTCGGGATCGGTGCCCAGCGCGGCCCGTGCCTGCGCGGCGAGGAGGTGCGCGAGGAGCGGATCCTGGCCACCCCCGGAGAGGCCACGCTGCACCCCCGCCGCCTCCTCCAGCCGGCCCAGGTCCACCAGCACGTCGCGCAGGCCCTCCGTGCCGGCTCGGTCGCCGCGCTCGGACAGCGCGCGATAGCTGTCGAGCGCCTCCTCGGACATCCCGCAGCGGCGGTAGTCGTGGGCGAGCTCGCGCTCCACCTCCGCCCGGCCCTGCGGGTCGAGCCCGGGCCGCATGAGCATGTTCCGGTGCAGCCGGATGGCGCGGGGCAGGTCGCCCGTGCGCCGGAAGAGCGCGCCCAGCGCGAGGTAGGTCTCGATGGCTTCCGGGCTCCCCAGCCGCGCCGCGTCCGACAGCGTCGCGATGGCCGCGTCGGGATCGCCGGAGAGAACGTAGCGGACGCCCTGCAGGTAGGCGCGGGCCTCCTTGCGCCGACGCAGCAGCCGCTCGGCCAGGAGCGCGAGGGCGGCGGCCAGGCAGACGATGGCGAGGAGGAGCCAGCGGAGGGACATCAGGGCGGCCCCGCGCCGCCCCTCGCGAGCTCCGCGAAGCCTCCCGCGATGCGCTCCCGGGAGGCATCGAGGTGCTCCACCATCACCCTCACGTCCGCCAGCACCGGCATGAAGTTGGTGTCGCCTGCCCAGCGCGGAACGATGTGGTAGTGCAGGTGGTCGACGATGCCCGCGCCGGCGATGCGGCCCAGGTTCATGCCGACGTTCATCCCCTCCGGCTGGTACGTCGCGCGCACCACCCGCAACGCGAGCACGAGCTCTTCGTGAAGATCGTGCAGCTCGACCGGCGGGAGCCTCTCCAGCTCGGCGCCGTGGCGGCGCGGGATGACCATCACGTGGCCCGAGCTGTACGGGAAGCGATTCAGCACCGTGAAGGAACGCTCGCTGCGGTGGACGATCAGATTCTTGCGGTCGTTCTCCTCACCCTCTTCCGCCGGAAACAGGCAGAAGATGCAGCCCTCCACCTTGGGCGCAGCGATGAACTCCATACGCCACGGAGCCCAGAGCCGCTGCGGGCCGGGGGGCTGCGGCGAGCTGGGGATCGAACGCGACCCCGAGCTCGAACTCGACTTCGAACTCGACCCCGAACCCAACCCCGACCCCGGACGCGACCCCGACCCCGGACGCGACCCCGACCCCGCGCCTCGTCCGGAAGCCGTTGCCTTCCCCGCCGCCGCCTTCTTCGATCCGCCTGTCCCCCTCACCATCCCGAACCTCCTACCGCGCCATGTAGTAGACGCCCGGCGACGCGACCGCGCTCGCCTCGTGGTGGAGCTCCGCCCTCACCGCCTCCGCTACCGAGGAGACGGCACCGCCCATGAGCTCCTCGATGAAGCGCGACTTCTCGTCAGGCGGGTAGACCAGCCGCGGCTCGCCGGTGAGCCCAGCCTTCTCCTTGGCCGCGTCCACCGCGTCGTTGAAGTTGCCCAGCTCATCGATGATCCCCAGTTCCTGCGCCTGCTCGCCGGTGATCACCCGCCCGTCGGCGATCTTTCTCACGTCTCCCTCGGGCAGCTCGCGCGATTCGACCACCGCCTTCACGAACTGGCCGTAGACCTGATCCACCAGCCCCTGCCAGTAGGCCCGGTCGTCGGGTGTCAGGTCGCGAAAGGGATTGCCAGAGTCCTTCAGCTTGCCGCTCTTGATGGTCTCGAACTTCACGTTCCAGCGCTCCGCCAGCCCCTTCACGTTGGGGAACTGGGTGATGACGCCGATGGACCCGGTGAGCGTGCCGGGCTCGGCCAGGATGTGCGGACAGGCCATGGCGATGTAGAAACCGCCCGACGCCGCCACGTTGCCCATGGAGCAGACGACGGTCTTCTTCTCCGCGAGCTTGCGGAGCTCGTCGTAGATCTCCTGGCTGGGACCGACCGCACCGCCAGGCGAGTCGATACGCACCACCACCGCCTTCATGTCGGCGTCGTCCAGGTAGCGCTTCACGACCTTCATCGACTCCTCGGCATCGACGCCGCCGCGGCCGGCGCCGATCTCGCCCTTCACGTTCACCACGCCGATGCGGGGGCCGGTGGAGAGCCGAGGCGACTCGCCGCGCACCGCCGAGTAGGCCAGCGCGAGGAAGGCGAACAGCACGAGGAAGAGCCCACCGAAGACGAAGAGGACGACCCCCAGCGCGGCCCGGTCGCGGCGCGGCGGCGGTGGCGGCGGGATGCCGGCGGATGGGGGCTGCGACCACCCGGAGGACGCTGGCAGCGGCGGCGGAGCGCCCCAGGCCGGCTGGGAGGGCAGTGCGGCGCCCGGAGGCGGCGCTGTGGGAAGTGGCTCGGGCTCGCGCGGGGGACGCTCTTCTTCGCTCATGGCGGGGTGACGTAAGCACGCGCCCGAGGGCCGCGCAACGAAGCCCTCCTCCGCACACGCGAGAACGGGCGGCCCCGGAGGGCCGCCCGTCACATGCTTCCGGCTGGCGCTGTGACTACCCCTTGCGCCGGTTGAACTTCTCCATGAGGTCGCCGAGCCGCGCGCGGCCGTCGCCCTGCTCGCGCAGGTACTCGTGGTAGTCGTCGTCGCCGCGGTTGAGCGCCTTGACGGAGAGGGCGACCTTCCGCTCGTGCTGGTCCATGTCGATGACCTTCACGTCGATCTCGTCGCCTTCCTTCACCACGTCGCGCGGGTGCTCGGTGCGCTCCTCGCGCAGCTCGGAGACGTGCACCAGCCCCTCGATGCCGGGCTCCACCTCGACGAACGCGCCGAAGTCGGTGACCTTGGTCACGCGGCCGCGCAGGCGGGCGCCCACCGGGTGCCGCTCGGCGAGCGTGCTCCACGGGTCGGGCTGGTTCTGCTTGATGCCCAGGCTGAAGCGCTCGTTCTCGACGTCGATGTTGAGCACCGCCGCCTCGACCACGTCGCCCTTCTTGAACTTCTCGCCCGGGTGCTTGATGCGCTCGTTCCAGGAGATGTCGGACACGTGCACCAGACCGTCGATGCCCTCCTCGACGCCGACGAAGATGCCGAAGTCGGTGACGTTGCGGACCTCGCCGCGGATGACCGAGCCGATGGGGTACTTGTCCTCCAGCAGCGTCCAGGGATTGGCCTCGATCTGCTTCATGCCGAGGCTGATCCGCTTGGCCTTGGGATCGATGTCGAGCACGACCGCCTCGACCTTGTCCCCCACGTTGACGAGCTTCGACGGGTGCTTCACCCGCTTCGTCCAGCTCATCTCGGAGACGTGCACGAGCCCCTCGACGCCCTGCTCGAGCTCGATGAACGCGCCGTAGTCGGTGAGGCTCACCACCTTGCCTCCGACGCGGCTGCCGACCGGGTACTTCTCGTCGGCCCGGTGCCACGGGTCTTCCTGGATCTGCTTCAGGCCCAGGCTGACGCGCTCGGTGGCGGGGTCGAACTTGAGGACGACGACGCGGACCTCCTGGCCCACCTCGAACATCTCGGAGGGGTGCCCGATGCGTCCCCAGCTCATGTCGGTGACGTGCAGCAGGCCGTCGATGCCGCCGAGGTCGATGAAGGCGCCGTAGTCGGTGAGGTTCTTCACCACGCCCTTGAGGATCGCGCCCTCCTTCAGGTTCTTGAGGGTCTCCTTCTTGAGCTCCTCGCGCTCCTTCTCCAGCAGCACGCGGCGCGACAGGACGATGTTGCCGCGCTTCTTGTTGAACTTGATGACCTTGAACTTGAAGCGCTCCCCGATGAGCTTGTCGAGGTTGCGCACCGGCCGGATGTCGACCTGCGAGCCGGGGAGGAAGGCCTTCACTCCGATGTCGACGGAGAGGCCGCCCTTCACCCGGCCGACGATCATCCCCTCGACGAGCTCGTCGCGCTCGCACGCGGCGGAGATCTCGTCCCAGATGCGCATCTTGTCGGCCTTCTCTTTCGAGAGGACGACCATGCCGGTGTCGTTCTCGCGCGACTCGACGAGAACCTCGACCTTGTCGCCGACCTTCACCGCGGGAGGCTGCCCGGGGACGGGGGCGAACTCGTTGAGCGGCACCTGGCCTTCGGACTTGTAGCCGATGTCGATGACGGCGTAGTCCTTCGTCAGCGCGATGACGGTGCCGCCGACGACCTTGCCCTCCTCGATCTGACCGCCGCGGGCCTCGCTCTGCGCGAAGAGGGTCGCGAAATCCTCACTGTCGGTCATCGTCTCGGGCGGACGGGTGGTAGAAGTCTCCATTCGTATTTGGGTATCCGGACTGGCTGGCTGGCGTCGGAGCGGAGTGCCCGACGGAAGTCTGCTGTTGACCCCTCGTTGGAAGCGGCCCATCCGCCCGGGGAGCGAGGCGGCGGCGGGTGCAGACCGGGCTCACCCCGGACGGCGTTGGAAGGCAGGCAAGCTACACGCGCGGTTTTATGAGGTCAAGGGAGGGAGCCCGCCTCCGCGCCCTCTCAACCGCTCGGCCACTCCCTCGATCACCCAGCTCGGTGTCGAGGCACCCGCGCTGATACCCACCGAGTTGCAGCCCTGGAACCAGGTCAGGTCGAGCTCGTCCGCCGTCTCCACGTGCCAAGTGCGCGGCTGGAGCTCGCGGCAGATCTCCGCCAGGTGCCTCGTGTTCGCGCTGTTCCTGCCGCCGACGACCACCACCGCGTCCACCTCGCTCGCGAGCTGCCGGGCGTCGGCCTGCCGCTCGTCGGTGTCGCTGCAGATGGTGTTGACGGCCCGCACCTCGCGGTGGCGGGTGGAGAGCGCTCCCACGACCCGTTCCAGCTCGGCTCCGATGATGGTGGTCTGCGCGATCACGGCCACCTTCCTGGCATCGATGGCGGGGATGGGACCCCCGGGCTTCACCACCGTGCAGGGCCCTTCCGCGAAGGACAGCACGCCCTTCACCTCGGCATGGTTCGCGTCGCCGACCACGACGAGGTGGTAGCCCTCGCGCGACATGCGCTGCGCCATGGCCTGCGGGAACTTCACGTACGGGCAGGTGCCGTCCACGAGGTCGAGGCCGCGCGCCTTCGCCGCCTCGAGCTCGCTCTTCACGGCGCCGTGCGTGCGCACCACCACCGTGGTCCCGGGCTGCACCTCGGCGATGGCGTCCACCTTGCCCACGCCCTTCTGGCGCATCTGCTCCACGGCCTGCGGGTTGTGGATGACGGGGCCGAGCGTCACCACCGGCCCGGTGGCGCTGCCGGCGATCTCCATCACCTTGTCCACCGTGCGGCGCACGCCCCAGCAGAACCCGGCGGTCTTCGCGATCCGGACGTCCATGGGAGGTTTCTTATCGCCGCGGCGGCGCTGCGTCGACCTCCCCCTCGCAAGCGGGTGCGCGCGGGCGGACCGAGGCGTACAACAGCCGCGACTCCTCGGCATGCCGACCCTCCCCTTCGACGCGAGCGCGGTGTTGCTGCGCGCCATCAGCGACTCCTCCGAGGACGCGATCTTCGCGAAGGATCGGGAGGGGCGGCTGCGCTTCGCCAATCCAGCCACCCTCGCGCTCGTCGGCAAGCGGCTGCACGAGGTCCTTGGAGCCACCGATCTCGAAATCCTGGAGGACAAGGACGCCGCTCGCCGGGTGATGGAGAACGACCGCCGCATCATGGAGAGCGGCACGGCCGAGGAGGTGGAGGAGACCGTCCCGATGCCGGGGGGAGCGCGGCGGCTCTGGCTCTCCCGCAAGACGCCCTACCGCGACGCGAGCGGCGAGGTGGTGGGCCTCCTCGGCATCGCACGCGACATCACCCAGCGCACCCGCCAGCGCGACGCCCTCGCCGAGAGCGAGCGGCGGCTCGCCTTCATCGTCCAGTTCGCGCCGGCGTTCATGGCCGTCCTGCGCGGGCCGCGGCACGTCTTCGAGATGGCGAACGAGAAGTACTTCGAGGTGGTGGGGCGGCGTGACGTGCTGGGCAAGCCGGTGCTAGAGGCGCTTCCGGAGATCGCCGGTTCGCCCTTTCCCGAGCTCCTCGACCACGTGTACCAGCACGGCGTACCCTTCGCCGGCAATGACGTCGCCTTGAGGCTCGGTCCGGAGGGCGACGCGCAGGAGCGCTGGGTGGACTTCGTCTACCTGCCGCTCCGCGAGCCGGACGGCTCACCCTCCGGCGTCTTCGTGCACGGCGTGGACATCACCGCGCGCAAGCGGATCGAGAGCGCGCTGCGCGACGCCAACGAGCGGCTCGCCGATTCCGACCGCCGCAAGACGGCCTTCCTCGCCATGCTCTCGCACGAGCTGCGGAACCCCCTCGCGCCCATCCGCAACGCCATCTACCTCATGGAGCGCGGCGCCGCCGGAGGCCCGTCCTCGGCCCGGGCGCTGGCGGTGCTGGACCGGCAGACCTCCCACCTCACCCGGATGGTGGACGACCTTCTCGACGTCACGCGCATCGAGCGTGGCAAGGTGGAGCTGCACCGCGTCCCCCTCGACCTGCGCGAGGAGGTACGGCAGGCGTGCGAAGATCACCGCCCGCTCTTCGAGGCCTCGCGCGTCGCGCTCTCCGCCGCCCTCGACGGCCCGCCGGCCTGGGTGGACGCCGATCCCACCCGCCTGTCCCAGGTGCTGGGCAACCTCCTCCAGAACGCCGCCAAGTTCACCCCCGCCGGCGGGCGCGTGACGGTCGAGCTCACGGCGAGCGACGGCGCAGCCCGGATCGCGGTGCGCGACACCGGCGCTGGCATCGCCCCCGCCGACCTCACCCGCATCTTCGAGCCGTTCACGCAGAGCGACCAGAGCCTCGCCCGGACCCGCGGCGGGCTCGGGCTCGGGCTCTCGCTGGTGAAAGGGCTGGTGGAGCTGCACGGGGGCAGCGTGGTCGCCCGCAGCGAGGGGTCCGGCCGGGGCAGCGAGCTCGTCGTGACGCTGCCGCGCACGGCCGCGCCGCCCGTATCGCACCCCGCCCCGGACGCCGGCGGCAACGCTCAGCCTCTCCGCATCCTCGTCATCGAGGACAACGAGGACGCCGCGAGCTCGCTCGCCGAGCTGCTGGAGCTCGACGGCCACGCGGTGGAGGTCGCCCACGACGGCCCGAGCGGCGTCGCGCGGGCCCTCGCCACGCGCCCGGAGGTCGTGCTGTGCGATCTCGGTCTACCGCTCCTCGACGGCTACGGCGTGGCGCGAGCGCTGCGGGCGGAGCCTTCCCTGTCGGGCACGCTCCTCGTGGCGCTGTCCGGCTACGCCCAGCCGGAGGACCGGCGGCGGTCGCGCGAGGCGGGCTTCGACCGACACTTCCCCAAGCCGCCGCCGCTGGACGAGCTCACGCGGCTCCTGGCGGAGAGGGCGGCTGCCAAGGCTCGCGGCGAGGCGCCTGGGCCGCAGCTCTAGCCCTTGTCCCCCACGAACCGGTCCCGCTCGTCGCGGAAGAGGACGTTGAAGGTGGTGAGGCTCCCGTAACAGCGGGTGACGTACTGCTGGATGTCCACCTTCTCGGCGTCGGTGAGCTTCGCGGTGGCGTTGATCTTCTGCTCGAGGACCCGCAGCCGGTCGCGCACCATGACCACCTTGTGGAAGAGCTGGTCGAGCGGGATCTCCTTCGGCTGCAGCGCAGCGTCGCGCGGCTTGAGGAGCAGGGTGCCACCTTCCCACTTGGGCGCGATCGCCACGTGCGAGGTCTCCTCGCGGAGGACGTCGCGGATGGCCTGGGTGAACTCTTCGCGGGTCATGGTGAGGAGCTCCTCGGGAAGATCGTCGAAGGCCGGGGCTCCGGCAGCCGGCGCGGCACCGCCCGGCCGGATGCCGGGCCGGACCGCGGGCCTCGCCGGCGCCGGCCGGCGGGAGACATCCAGGGACATGGGAGCGGTCGGGAGCGCGGCGCCGCGCGCCAGGTAGCGCTCACAGCGCGGAGCCGTGCCGGGGAAGTCGCCGGTGCGGACAACCAGCCGGCACGGGCCGATGGGGCCGCGAAAGTCCTCCAGGATGGCGCGCCAGAGCCGGCAGCTTCCGCACTCCCGCTCTCCGTAGACGCGCTCCTCAGGATCCATCGCGGGGGCGATCTTACCCCCCCCGGCGGGAGAGGGCCATGCGGTGGGCCACCTCCGCGGCCAGACGCTCGATCACCTCGTCGCGCGTGAGACCGCTCGTGTCGAGCTCGAGCGCGTCCGCCGCGACCCGCAGCGGCGCGGCTTCGCGCTCCGCGTCGTCGCGGTCGCGCTTGCGCTGGTCGGCCAGGATCTCCTCGAAGGGCGCCGGCATGCCCCGGGCGGCGAGCTCCTCGAACCGCCGCCGGGCGCGCACCTCGGGGAGAGCGGTCAGGAAGATCTTGGCGTCGGCATCGGGGAAGACCACCGTCCCGATGTCTCGTCCCTCCAGCACCGCGCCGCGATGCCCGGGCGCCGTCGCGAGCCCTCGCTGCAGACCGAGGAGCGCCGCGCGCACCACCGGCCGCGCCGAGACGGCGCTCGCGCCGAGCGACATGGCAGGGGAGCGGATGGCCTCCGAGACGTCGGCGCTGGCCAGGAAGACCCGCTGCGCCGCCTCCCCCGGCCGGCCGGGCTCGAAGCGGATGCTCAGCCCGGGGAGGAGCTCGCCCAGGCCTGCGTCATCGTCGAACGCGACACCCGCGCGGCTCGCCGCAAGGGCCACTGCGCGGTAGACGGCGCCCGTGTCCACCATGGCGAAGCCGAGCCGGGTCGCGAGCTCGCGGGCGACCGTGCTCTTCCCCGCCCCTGCCGGCCCGTCGATGGCCACGATGAAGGGGCGCGCGCTCACGTCCCGAGCACCTTTCGAAGCGCGGCGAACAGCTTCTCGTTCTCGGCGCGGAGGCCGAGGGTGATGCGCTGGCCCACCGGGTACCCGTAGCCGTGCATCGGGCGCACGACCACGCCCTCCCTCAGGAGCGCCTGGAAGAGCTCGGGCGCGGGACGGCCCGGGAAGTCGGCCAGCAGGAAGTTCGTCTGGGACGGGACCACCGACGCGCCCAGCGCCCGCAGCCCTTCGGCGACGAAGGGGCGCTCGGAGGCCACCAGCGCCCGGCTGCGCGCCAGGTGCTCCTCGTCCCGCAGCGCCGCGACGCCCGCTGCCTGTGCGACGAGGTTCACGTTGAAGGGCGCCCGCACGCGGTCGAGCCACCCGACCACCTCCGGGCGCGCCACCAGGTACCCCAGCCGCAGCCCAGCGAGCCCGTACACCTTGGAGAAGGTGCGACAGGTGGCGACGTTGGCGAAGCGCTTCCGGACCCGGAGGCCATCCGGCATGTCCGGCGCGGTGGCGAACTCGACGTAGGCCTCGTCCAGCACGACCAGCACGTCGCGCGGCACCGCCTCCAGGAAGCCCGTCAGCTCACGTTCCGTGAAGTACGTGCCGTTCGGATTGTCAGGGTTCGCGAGGAAGACCAGCTTGGTGCGCCGCGAGAGCCGCTCGGACATCGCGCGGAGGTCGTAGCGCCGCTCGCGCATGGGCGCCTCCACGCAGGTCCGGCCGTGCGCCTGCGTCGCGAGCCGGTACACCACGAAGGAGTTGGCGCTCGTGAGCGCCTCGTCGCCCTCTCCCAGGAAGGTGCGGACGAGGAGCTCCAGCAGCTCGTTCGAGCCGTTGCCGACTGCGATCTCCTCCACCTGGACGCCCAGCTTCGCCGCCAGCGCGCTGCGCAGCGCGAGAGCGCTGCCGTCCGGGTAGAGGTGGACGCGGCCACAGGCCTCGCGCGCCGCCGCGAGCGCCAGCGGAGACGGGCCGAGGGCATTCTCGTTGGAGGCCAGCTTGGCGACGTGGGTGAGCCCGTACTCGCGCTCGACCTCCTCGATGGGCTTCCCGGGGATGTAGGGCGTGAGCGACGCGATGTACGAGGGGACCGCGGGCATCCGTTCCTCATATCGTCCCCACCGCCCGCGACGCCAGCCAGGCCGACAGCTCGGCTGAGAGGGCGCCCGCGTCCACCGGCGGGCGCAGCCATTCCACCCCGGGCTCGCGCCGCAGCCACACGACCTGCCGGCGCGCGTACTGCCGGTGGAGCGCCCCCACGCGCTCCAGCGCCGCCGCGCGGGAGATGCGCCCGGCCAGGACCTCCGCCGCGTCGGCGTAGCCGATGGGGAGGCGCACAGGCAGCCTGCCCTGCGCCTGGAGGAGCGCGCCCGCCTCGGTGAGGAGCCCGTCGAAGAGGCCCGGCAGGCGCGTCGCAATGCGGGCGTGGAGCTCCGGGCGCGGCAGGTCGAGCGCGAGGATGCGGGCAGGATAGCGGTGCTGGCTGAAGCGGTGAGCCGCGAAGCGCTCGCTCTGGGTACGGCCCGAGGCGGCCATCTCCAGCGCACGCACGATGCGGACGAGGTCGTTCGGCCCGATGTGGGCGGCGGCCTCCGGGTCGGCGGCGGCGAGCCTGCGATGGAGGGCCGGGCGGCCATCGCGCACCGCCTCGGCCTCGAGCGCCGCGCGGAGAGCCGGATCGCGCCCAGGCGCCTCGGCCACCCCGTGAAGCAGCGCTCGCAGGTACAGCCCGGTCCCGCCCGCAACGATGGAAACCCTGCCCCGCGCCTGGATCGCGGCGATGGCTGCGTCGGCCCGCGCGACCCAGCGCGCGGCGTCCATCCCCTCCCCCGGTTTCGCGACGTCGAGCAGGTGGTGCGGCACGGAGGCGCGCTCCGCCGGTCCGGGCTTGGCCGTCCCAAGGTCGAGCCCGCGGTAGACCTGCTGGGAGTCCGCGCTCACCACCTCGCCACCGAGCCGGAGCGCCAGCTCCACCGCGAGGGCCGTCTTGCCGGAGGCGGTGGGACCCGTCACGAGGATCAGGGGAGGGCTGCGCCCACCCGGCGCGTCGTCCAGACCCTTCCGATCCACCGCCAGCGTCACCGCACGCGGGGTGCGAAGCGCGCGGCCAGGTCTGCCAGCGCGACCGGCGTCTCCTCGCGGGTGGCGAGGTCCTTCAGCTTGCCCTGCCCCGACGCCAGCTCGTTCCCGCCCAGCACCAGCGCATAGCGGGCGCGCACGCGCTCGGCCTGCTTGAACTGCCGACTGATCTTCCCGCCGCGGGGATCCGCGTCGCAGGCGATCCCCGCCCGCCGCAGGGCGTGGGCGCGGACCTGCGCGTCCTGCGCGCCCGCCTCGTCGGCGGCGATGAGGAAGAGGTCGGGGCGGTCGTCCGGAACCGGCCGCTTCAGCGCCTCGAGGATGAGCGCGAGCCGCTCCTGCCCCAGCGCAAAGCCGATGCCGGGCGTGGGCTGTCCGCCCAGGAGCTCCACGAGCCCGTCGTAGCGGCCGCCCCCTGCCACCGCCGACTGCGCGCCCAGCGCGTCGCTCGAGAGCTCGTAGGCGGTGCGGACGTAGTAGTCGAGGCCGCGGACGAGCCGGGGATCGACCCGGTGCGGGATCCCCAGGGCCTGGAGCCCGGCCTGGACGGCGGCGAAGTGCGCCCGGCAGGGGTCGCACAGCCGGTCGAGGAGGCGCGGCGCCTCGGCGAGCACCGGCTGGCAGCTCTCCACCTTGCAGTCGAGCACCCGCAGCGGGTTGCGATGGATGCGCTCCCTGCAGTCGGCGCAGAGGGTCTCCTCCCGCGCCTCCAGCCAGCCCTTCAGCTCGGCGAGGTAGGCCGGCCGGCACGCGGCGTCGCCCACGCTGTTCACGCGCAGCGCCGCCGTGACCCCCAGCCGCTCGAGGAACATGTGCAGCATCGCGATCTGCTCGACGTCGATGGCCGGCTCGGCCACCCCGAACGCCTCGCAGCCGATCTGGTGAAACTGACGGTAGCGCCCCTTTTGCGGGCGCTCGCGCCGGAACATCGGCCCCAGGTAGAACCACCGCTGCGGGCCCTCCACGTGCACCCCGTGCTCGATGAACGCGCGCACCGCGCCGGCCGTCCCCTCCGGCCGCAGGGCGAGCACGTCCTCGCCCTTGTCCTCGAAGACGTACATCTCCTTCTTGACGATATCGGTCGCCTCGCCCACGCCGCGGGAGAAGAGCGCCGCCGCCTCCACCACCGGCGTGCGGACCTCCCGGTAGCCGTGCAGGGCGAACACCTCCCGCGCCACGCGCTCCATCTCCTGCCAGCGGCCCACCGCCGCGGGGAGGAGATCGTTCATGCCCTTCACGCCGGAGATCTTCATCGCGCGGGGGATGTAGACGAAAGGCCCCGCGGCGTCCAGAGCGACCAGGCCCCGGCGCTCGCGCCTCGCACCGCCACGCGGCGCAGCCCTTCGGCAACCTGCGGGGGCGGCGTTCCCCGGACGAGGATGGCGTCGTAGAAGCGGGCGGTGGCAGGGTCGAAGCTCTCCGGCCGCCACTCGTTGGGATGCGGCGCCTGCATGCCGTCGCGGTAGCGCACCGGGATGGAGGGCAAGCCAGCAAAGCTGAAGCCCACGTCTCCGCCGCCGCGGACCTGTGCGTAACAGGCCCAGTGCACGAACGGCCAGAGCCGCACCGGACCGCGCTCCCCGCGATCGAATACGAGCCCGAGGACGCGGCCACCGCGCGGCAGGAGCTCCTCCACAGTGGCGAAGGCCCCGACCTGCTCCTGGAACCGGCGGATGTGGACCGCCGTGTTGACGCTTGCGGCGAGGGCGAGCGCCGCCCCGCCGGCGAGGAGGAGCGCCCGCCAGCCCTCCGGCGGGCGCGCCAGGAGGAGCGGCAGCGCCAGCGCCGCGAAGACGAGCTGGCGCGGGCTCACGTACCACTGCCCGGAGATCTCCATGGGAGCGGCGAAGGAGGTCGCGGCGAGGAGGAGCACCAGCAGGGCCGGCCGGTGGGCGCGCAGGGCCTCGCGCAGCCCGGGGCGATCTGGCGCGTCGGGGCTCGCGGGGGCCGGGCCGTAGCCGGTGGCGAGCGCCACCGCGAAGAGCGCCAGGAGCGCTGCGCCGATCCGGGCGTCGCTCCCGTCGGTGAAGGCTCCCAGGAGGCGCTCCGGGATTCGCGCTGCGGCTTCCCGGAACGGCTCGTAAACGGCCCCCAGCCCGCTCCCGATGGCGCCGTAGGCGTGGTGGTTGGCGGTGTGCTGCTCCGAGAGCGGGCGCTCGGGGCGCACGAAGCTCCGCCAGACCCAGGGCGCGCACAGCGCGAGCGACGGCAGGTAGGGCAGCGCCCGCGCCGCGGCCCAGCGCAGGCCCCGCGCGTGCAGGGCGAGGAGGAGCGCCACGCAGAGGCCGAGCGTCGCATAGCTCTGCGCGTGGAAGAGGAAGACCGCCGCCGCGGCGAGCGCCAGCGCCAGGGATCGCCCCCAGGCTGCCCGCTCCGGCGCGAGGTGGCGCTCGGTGAGCCCCAGCGCGACGAGGAAGAGCGGCAGGGAGAGGAGGAAGGAGGCGAAGCCGAAGAAGAGGTTGGTGGAGTACACCAGCGGGATCGTGAGCACCGCCCAGCGGCGGTCGCGGCCGAAGGAGGCGAGCAGGAAGGCGGCGGCGAGCGGCAGCCCCACCGCATGAGCCGTGAAGAGCAGCCGGTTCGCGAGCTCGAGAGGCAGCGCCCGAGCCAGGACCGCCATCGCGCCGTAGTACCCCCAGTACGGCGTGAGGTGCGGGTCGATGGCGTAGGAGCGGGCGAAGCCGGTCGCCGGGTCGCCGAGGCGCGCCACCACCGCCGCCAGCGCCAGGTGCTGCGGAAGGTCGAGGAAGGGCAAGAACCGCCCAACCCAGAACGGCGCCGCCGCGGCCGCCAGCAGGAGGGCGGCAGCGAGGCGCTCCATGACCCAGCGCCTGTCGCGGGGAGGCCGTATCGCCGGACGGGTCAGGGCGCGCCCGGCGCCGGCCCAGCCAGCCGCTCTCCGACGCGCAGCCGGGACCCCTCGACGAGGTCCTCGCGGAAGGCGGCGCGCCCAGGCTCCAGGAGGAGGATGACGGTGGAGCCCATCTCGAAGGCGCCCAGCTCCGCGCCCTTCGCGACCGGGATCGGCGTCTCGTAGTCGCGCGAGAGCGGTCGAGCGCCGCGGAGGTTGGAGACGGGGATCGAGGGATCGTAGAAGGCGCGGATTCGCCCCACGATGGTCGCGCCCACCGCCACCACCGCCGCGAGCCCGAGCGGCGTGTCGAGCACCGTGACCAGCCGCTCGTTCACCGCGAAGAGCTGGGGCACGCCGCGAACGCTGGCGGGGTTCACGGGCCAGAGCCGGCCGGGCAGGTAGCGGTAGCCGAGGATGGAGCCGCCGAGCGGAAAGTGAATGCGGTGGTAGTCGCGCGGGGAGAGATAGATCGTGGCGAAAGCGCCTCCGCGGAAGCGGGCCGCCAGAGCCGGGTCGCCGAGCAAGGCCGCGAGGGGGTAGTCGAGCCCCTTCGCCTGCAGGAGCCGCCCCTCTCGCGCGATCCCGTGGGCCGAGACGACGCCGTCCACCGGCGACACGAGCACGTCGTCTCCCGCCTCGATGGGCCGCAGCCCGGGGCGGAGCGGGCGGGCGAAGAACTCGCCGAACGTTTCGAAGAGGTTGAGGTCGCCGCACTCGGAGAGGTCGATCTGGTAGCGCGCCGCGAAGAGGCGCATCGCCGCAGACCGGACGGCGCGCGGCGCGCGGGCGCGGGTGAGCCCGCCCACCAGGCGCGAGAGCGCGTTCTTCGGGACGAGCCTCAGGGCGCCCAGGAGGGCGCGATCGGCGATCATCGTGGCGGTCCCCCGTCGAGGACGCGCAGGGTCGCGCCCTCCGGCAGCGGCCTCACTCCCGCGTCGGTGCGGATGCCCCGTCCGCCGTCAGGAAGGGTTCCCAGCTCCACCAGTTCCTTCCGCTCCACCTTGCGCTCCGATCCCGCGGGGCTGAGCCCCACCATGACCCCGTCGGCGAAGACCACCAGCCCTCCCGCCGCCTGAGGGTAGCGCTCGCGACACCCCGGGGCGTCACGGAGCGTCCAGGCTTCCCCCGGCCGCGCCCCCGCGTCTCCCGCCACCTGCACCGCACCTCGCCGCTGGAAGCAGTCGCCCGCCTCCTCCTGGAACTTCGCGAGGCTCGTCCCGAGGGCGAGAGGTCCCGGCCGCGCCGACGCCCCGGGGCTCCCGCCTTCGCCGGTCGGCCCCGGCGGGTCCGGCCGGCTCGGCTCGCCCGGTTGGCTCTCGCCCGCCCTGGCGACCAGCTCCGCGCGGCGGGCGCGCTCCGCAGCGCGGTCGCGCCGCTCCCCGGCGATGCGCGCCTGGAGCTCCTGGGCCGCGGGGGCGTCCGGGCTCGCGGAGGGCACCGTCCGCAAGGCCGCCAGCACCTCCTCTGCCTGCCGTGACTCGGAGGCCTCGTCGCCGCGCTCGGCCAGGAGCGCGTTCCAGCGCTCGCGCGCCTCGGCGTACACGGGCGACGGCGCCGGCCGCGAGCAGCCGAGGAGCGCGGCGAGGAGGATGGGGGCGGTTCGGTGCATCGGGCCCGAATGTAAGGCATTGACCCGGCGCGCGCGCCTTGTCAGGAGAGCTTCATGGCAGACGCCTCGCGAGCTCCTCGGGCCGCCGGGGAGGCCGGCTGACATGCGGGTGGGGCTCGTCTCCGACACGCACGGCTTTTTCGAGCCGAGGCTCACGCGGCTGTTCGAGGGCTGCGGGCTCATCCTTCACGCGGGCGACATCGTGGGCCCTGCCATCCTGGAGGCGCTGGCCCGGATCGCGCCGGTGCGCGCGGTGCGGGGCAACAACGACGTCGGGAGCTCCTACGATGCGCTCCCCGAGCTCGTCCTGCTCAGTCTGGGCAGCGCGCCCACGCTGCTCGTCCACCAGATCGGCGGCCGCGCCCGGCTCTGCCCGCCCGTGAGGCGCGCCGTCGAGCGCCACCGCCCTCGACTCCTGGTCTACGGCCACTCCCACCGGCCGTTCGCGGGCGACAGGAACGGCCTGGTCTTCGTGAACCCTGGAAGCGCCGGCCCGCGCCGCTTCCGGCTGCCGCGGTCGGCCGCAACGCTGGAGGTGCAGGGCGGTGAGTGCGAGGTGCGGCTGCACGACGTCGATCGCGACGAGCTGCCGCTGCTCTCCCCGCCCCTCCGGTTCTCCGTGGTGTCGCACCCGCCCGCACCTCGGGAGCCGCTGTGAGGAGCTGACCCAAATTTTACCTGTCCGCGGGCCCTGGTAGGCTCCGCGGACGATGTGCCGCCTGTACGCCCAGCTCGACCCCGCCCCCCACGACCTCCAGGAACCGCTCCTCCTCGCCACGAACGCGGTGCGCGAGCAGTCGCACAGGCACCCGCACGGCTGGGGCCTCTCCTGGTACAGCGCGGGCGCGGTGGAGCTCCGGCACGGCCTCCTGCCCGCCCACGCCGACCCCGGTTTCGCCCGCGCAGCGCGCGAGGAGAGGACCGGCTTCTCCCTCTCTCACGTCCGCGACGCCAGCGTCGGCCCAGTGAGCGAGCCCAACACCCACCCCTTCGTCCACGAGCGCTGGAGCTTCGCGCACAACGGCACCGTGGCCAGGTTCCGCGAGTCGGCGCGCGTGCGCGCAGCCATCGAGGCGGAGCTCCACCCCGCGCTTCGCGCAGCGCTCCGCGGCGACACCGACAGCGAGCGCTGCTTCATGCTCTTCCTGACGCTCCTCCAGGCCGCCGTTCCGGCCGGAGCCCAGCCTGGGATGGAAGACCTGCGCTCCGCGCTCGCCCGCACGACCGAGCTCCTCATCGAGCTCGCCGACGCCGGCGCGGAGAAACCGTCCTCGTTCAACTTCATCGTCACCGACGGGCAGCTCCTCGCCGCCAGCCGTCGCAACCGCCCGCTCCACCTCTCCACCGGCGCCCGGGGCGCCCTCGCGCTCTCCAGCGAGCGCATCGGCGAAGGACCCTGGCGCGAGGTGCCCCAAGGCGGCTTCGTGGCCGCGGACCTGCAAGGCGAGCTGTACCAGGGCGAGCTGATGCCTGTTCGTCGAAGGTCGGCGGCGTAGCGGCGAGCTGGAGAAGCGGAGACCCGCTCGCCCTTCGACCTCGGCGCAAGCCGAGCGGAGACCGCGCGGCTCCGGTAGCGAACGCAAGCGAGAACGAGGCTCACGCCAGGGTAAGCAGCGCCGGACCGGAGGTCGCCCAAGCTGCCTCGCGGAGCCGCGCACGCGATGACCCCGGCCGCGGCGGAGCGCCGTGCCTACCCCGGCTGCCGCGCTGCCGTCTGTCTGAGCGAGCGCCCTCACAACTGCCGGCGCGCCGCCGGAACTGCAAGCGAGCGAGTTACGGCAGCGCGGCGCGAGCGGACCCCTTGCGCGCTCCGCCGCCATGCCTATCCCGGCGCGGCGGAGCGTCAGCGGCGACGGCGACCCCGGGCCGGCGCGGGCCGATCGCAGGCCCGTTCGCCCCTATTCCTGGCGACGGCGACCCCGGGCCGGCGCGGGCCGTTCGGAAGCCCGTTCGCCCTGCGACTCAGGCGCGGGCCGAGCGGAGACCCCTTTACCCAGCAGCCCCGCCAGCTCCGCGTGCCGCGCGCCCGTGCCTCGCACCTGCAGGTGGCGCGTCCCCGGGCGGACCGGATCGTGCGCCAGCCGGATCTCGAGCTGCTCCGACGGCAGCGCGCCCGGCACGAGGTCGGCCCACTCCACCAGGAGCGCGCCCTCTCCGCCCACCAGGTCGAAGAAGCCCGTCGCGTGCAGCTCGTCCTCGCCGCCCACCCGGTAGAGGTCCGCATGATGAAGCGGCACGCGCCCGTGGTAGGTCGCCACGATGGCGAAAGTCGGGCTCGCCACCTCGCCGTCCGGAACCCCCGCGCCGTGGCAGATCCCGCGCGCCAGCTGCGTCTTCCCCGCTCCCAGCTCGCCCACCAGCGCCACCACGTCACCCGGGAGGAGCGCCGCCCCCAGCCGCTCCCCCATCGCGAAGGTCGCGCGCGCGGAGCGGGAGGTCCGCGCCACCTCCCGCACCGGAAAGCCAGGGAGAGGGTCCACTACCGGTCCCAGCTCGCCCACACCTGGCCCAGCGCGTCCGCCAGATCGCCCGCGAGGAGCCCCCGCTCGCCCAGGTGCGCCGCGGCGCGATCGCCCGCCAGCCCGTGCACGTGCGCCCCCGCCCGCGCCGCGTCGAACGGAC
>JBBQEB010000054.1:0-22336 GCA_038320275.1 Myxococcales bacterium
GGGACCCGGGACCCCCAACCCGTCCGCGCATGGCGGCCGTAGGGCGCGGTCAGGAACCTGAGCGCGACGAAGGTGGGGACTGCCAGGGCGAGCACCGCGAGCGAGAGCGTGCGCTGCAGGGAGGCATCGGGCACCTCCGGAGTGTAGAGCGGCTGGGCTCGCGGTTCGCGTTCGTTCGACGGCGGGGTGTGGGGCGGGTTAGATCGCCGCGCGATGGTTCACCTCCTCATGCTCCTGCTCGCGACGGCGACCATCGACGAGAACGCGACTCCCGTCCGCGCTTCCACTCCGGCGCTCCGCGCGTACGCTCAGGGTGAACGGGAAAAGGAGGCGCCGACCTCGACTCCGACCTCGACTCCGACCGCGACCCCGACCGCGACCCCGACCCCGACCGCGACCCCGACCGCGACCCCGACCGCGACCCCGACCGCGACCCCGACCTCGACCCCGACCTCGACGTCGACCTCGACCCCGACCCCGACCTCGACCTCGTCCGCGACCCCGACCTCGACCTCGACCGCGACGACCTCCGTCCGCGCTGGGCGCAGGCCGGCTGGATTCGAAGCACGACCGAGCGGGACCTCCCTGACTCCCGCCCAGAGCGCAACCCTCCGCTCGCTCGGCGGCTCCCGCCAGGAGATCGCCTTCGCCTACCACGCGAGCACGATCTGGAGCCACGAGTCGAGCCACTACACCTTCCACTCGCTGGGCCTCGGCTACCTCGGCTCGGCAGGCGAGCGCGGTCCTTTCCTGCACGCCCTCGCCATCTTTCCGGTCCAGGCACGGCAGGACGGGAGGGTGTACGCCGCCAACGAGCCCTATGCCGGCCGGCTGGGCGCGGACCTCCTCGTCGGGTGGCAGAGGCGCTGGAGGCCGTCGGAACGTACCGAGGCGGAGCTGGGCCCCGGGCTGCACGGGGCGGTGCTCTGGCTGCCGGGACGCAAGGGCTATCGCGATTTCAGCGCCATGCCGCTCGGCGTGGGGGCCGGTGGCGTGCTGCGCTGGCGCACCGATCGCCACCTCGGGCGCTGGCCCTTTCGCGTGGGGGCCTTCGGGATGGCCGCGGCGGATCTCTACGACCCGCTCCGCAGCAACGACCTCAAGGCCGGGCTGTCGTTTGCAACCGGTCTCCTCGCCGGGATCGACGAGCCATGACCCTCCACGCGCGCCGCGTGCCTGCCGCAATCCTCCTCGCGCTCTGCGGCTGCATCGGGCCGTACGCCGACGTCGGCCAGAAGCTCGACGTCGGTCTGCGCCTGTCCGGAGGCGAGACCTGGATCGCCGCGGTGGGCAGCGAGACCCGCATCCTCGTGCTGGGGAGGACGCCGGACGGGCAGAGCTCGCAGTTCGCCTTCTCGCGCCTCGAGGCCCCCGTCGCCGCAGGGACGGAGGGGCACACCGCGCAGGGGGTGTGGCAGGAGCACGGCGGGACGATGTTCCTCACGGTGAACGTGGAGTACACCCTCCTGGACGAGAGCTCGGTGGGCACCACGCAGCGGCGCGGCGCCTTCCGCAAGGACGGTCTCTCCCGGCTGATCCGGCTCGACGTCGCGCAGGGGGGAGGCCAGCTCCGCATCGCGGGAGACCCCGGCTATGCCGGCACCTACCTGCGCCTCGCCGAGGCGCTCTCCACCCTCGGCAGCGCGACCCCCGACGACGCCGCCTGCGCCTTCCACGTCGCGAACCTCCTCGTCATGACCTCGCAGGTCCGGGTGGTCGGCTTCGGCGGTCCCGGGATGCTGCAGTACCGCAACGGCCAGGACTTCGAAGGGACGGTGGCGGGAACCTTGAGCGTGCAGATGAACGGAGGTCTGCTCGCCCCCGACGTGCGCATCGGCTTCCGCGGGCTGGTGGACTTCCCTGGCGTGCAGCTCGATGGCGATCAGCTCACCCACACCGACTCGGGCGGGACGGGCAAGACCGAGGGCACCCTGCTCTTCACGTTCCGGCCGGCGCCCGGCGGCACCGCGGCCGCGCCGGTCACCGGCTCGCTGCGCTACGATCTCGTCATCACCGACGGCGTCGCGCGCGGCGGGGAGTACACCGTGGCGCTGGACGGTGGCGCGACCGGGGCGGTGCAGCCGATGATGCCCCCGCAGCCACCGCTCGCGGCCTGCCTGCACCTTCCGTGACGAGAGTGGAGGCCGGCTGGCAGGGCCGCCTACCGCCCCCGCAGCTTGACGCAACCCGGCATCTCCGGGCACTACACGGGTACCCACCATGACGAGGACTCGACAGCTCGCGCGCGGGCTCGTGACGCTCGCGCTCGCCACCCCGCTGCTAGCGAAGGCGGCGCCTCCCGGCGATGCCTCCCGCGGCGGCCACCTTGCGGCTGCCACCGGGCTGTCGGTGAAGTTCGACCGGCAGCAGGCCGCAGCCGGCGACGCCAGGCCGGTCACGGTCACCATCCACGCCTTCGACGCGGCAGGCCGGCCGCGCGACGTGGACCTTGGTCTCGACGACGAGCTGGGGGCGCTGGCGCCAGCCGTCCACGTCGCCACGGGGGTCTGGCGCGCGCTGCTCACCGTGCCACCTTACCTCGCGGGCAAGCATAGCCTCGTCGTCACCGCTCACTCCGGCGAGCTCTCCGCGAGCGCCAGCCTCGCGCTCGTGGCCGGGCCGGCTGCGACGCTGGACGTCGCGGCGCCGTCCGAGCTGACGGCCGACGGCCGCTCGGAAGCGTGGGTGGCCGTGATGGCCTCGGACGCCAACGGCAATCCGGCCGAGCCCTCCCGGCTGGGGGCCGAGGCGGAGCGCGGCGGGCTGGGAGCTCCGCGCGCGGACGGGCCAGGGCGATGGATCCTGGCGTACAAACCGCGCGAAGTGGCGCGCGATATGGATGACCGCATCTTGGTCCGCGCCGACGGGATTGAGCGGAGCCGCACGGTGAGGCTCCTCGCCCCGGTTTCCACCCTGCAGCTCGGGGCCAAGGGCGGGCTCGCCGCCCGGGTGCACGGGGGGCTCGGCCCCGCGATCGCGGCGGAGGCTTCCACCTGGACCCGCGCGGGCGGCCATGGGCTCGGCCTCGTCCTGACCGGCACCTGGTGGACGTTCAGCGACGCGTCGTCCTCGCCGGCGGCCACCTTCCACACCACCTCGAGCTACCTCTCGCTCTCCGTAGAGCCCGCGATTCGGCTTCCTCTGGGCTCCCGCGCCACGCTCACCGCCTCCGCCGGGGGCGGCACGGCGCGTGCGGCCAGCACCGCCAGCATTCCCGCCCAGCCGGACCTCTCGGAGGCGCGCTGGGTCCCCCTGGCCACCGCCGGTCTGTCCATCTCCACCCGAGCGCTGGGAGGCGCTCCCTTCGCCGAGCTCCGCGCGAGCTGGGTGGGTGATCCCGGGCTCGCAAATCTGCGGGGCGCCGCAGCTCCCGTCTTCCTCTCCGTGGGGTACCGCTTCGATGTCCGCTAAAACGCTCTCGATCCTCGCCGCCGCCCTCGCCGCCGCCGCCTGCACGCAGGAGTCGGCGGTGAAGCCGCGGCCGCTCTCGGTGGAGCCGGCCCGGGCCTACGCCGGGGCCCAGACCGCCGTGCTGATCCATGGTCAGGGATTCCTTGCTCACGTCTTGCAGCCGGCCAACGGCGGCACCGCGTGGCTCGACACGTCGCAGGCCGTCCGGGTGGGGGCGCACGCACTGCAGAACGTCACCTGGATGGACAGCCAGACGATCCGTGCCACGGTGCCGGCCGGATTGCCCGGGGGAACGTATCCGCTCACGGTTGAGAACGCCTACGGCAAGGGAGAGCTCGCCGCGGCGCTCAGCATCGTGCCGGGCACCCCTCCCCTGCTCGACACGCAGCTCACGGTTTCCGCCGCGAGCATCGTGCTCGGGAACACCGCGACCGTCTCGCTGGCGGTCGCGAATCACGGCGGCGCCCCCGCCACGGGCGTTCTCCCCGTGCTCACGGCCGCGCCCGAGGGGTTCGTGGACCTCTCCGCGGCGCCACCCGCGCAGGACATCGCGATCGGCGAGACCAGGACCTTCACCTGGACCATGACCGCCAGGGCGGAAGGGGAGCTCACGCTCTCGGCCGAAGGCGCCGGGCAGGACCCCATCCTCAGGGCACCAGTGGCCATCGCCCCCGCCCATGCTGGGCCGCTGAAGGTCGTGGTGCCCACCGCCGCCGGGCTCGCCGGCGCCCTCACGCTCAGCCCCGAGTCGGCGCTGCCTGGCGATCCGCTGAAGCTCACCTTGGTGGTGACCGACACCGGCGCGACCGCGGTGGCGGGGTTCACGGTGGGCTCACCCGCGCTCATCACGACGGAGGGCGTCACCGGGAGCTGCGGCGCGCCCTCCCCGGCGGTGCCGACCTCGCTGGGCGGCACGCAGAGCGCGACCGTGAGCTGGAACTGCACCCTCCAGCCCGGCCCGGGCAAGGCGGCCGGCCACGCTTCCTTCGCGGTGACCGCGAGCGGCCACGACGCGCTCACCGGCGCCTACCTGGAGGCGAGCCCGGTGAGTCCGCAGGCCCTGGTGAAGTTCCCCCCGGCCGAGCTCACGGCCACGCTCACGGCCCCGGGCACCGCCACCGCAGGGCAGGCCTTCCAGCTCCTGGCCACGCTCGCCAATCCCGGCGGCACGTCGGTGTCGGCGCTCGTCATCCCCGCCCCGGTGGTCAACTCGACCGATGGCGGGGTGGCGAGCTGCAGGGGCGGGGTCGCGCCCACCAGCCTTCCCGCCCGCGGTACGGCGACGGTGACCTGGAGCTGCACGGCCACCCTGCCCACCCAGCCGGTGGGCGTGACCACGGCGCACGTCGCCTTCGCCATCGCGCCCGCGGGCCAGGACGCTCTCACGGGCCTGCCGCTGACGGCCCCGGCCTCGACGGTGGCGCAGGCCACGCTGGTGCAGGCGCCCTCCTCGCTGTCGTCAACGACCGTGTCCTCCACGCCCGCCAAGGTCGACGTCGGCGGGCCCATCACGGTGCAAGCGACCGTGAAGAACACGGGCGGCACGGCCATCGGCGGCTTCGGCCTCGCCATCGCCCCCAGGTCCCCCGACGGCGCCGCCGCCACCTGCTTGGCCGCCGCGCCTGCCCCGCCTGCGACCCTCTCCGCCGGCGCGTCGCCGAGCTTCACCTGGTCGTGTACTCCGAGCGCACCGGGCCACCTCACCTTCGAGGTGTCGGCGAGCGGCATCGACGCGCCCCCCAGCAATCAACCGGTCGCCTTCACCGCCGCCACCACGCCGGCCGTCCTCGTGCAGACGCCTGCCGCGCTGTCGGCCTCGCTGTCGGCGCCCTCCTCACCGGTAGGCACGAACACTCCATTTCCGGTGACGCTCACAGTTTCGAGCACCGGGGGCGCGGCGGTGAACCTGACCGGCCAGCCGACGCTCACCACCGCGACGGGATCGGTGGCCATGGCGGGTCCATGCACCGGTCCGGCTCCCGCGCTGCCTACGATTCTGGCGGGGGGCGCGAGCATCAACCTCGTCTGGACCTGCACCGCGTCCGGCGCCGGCAATGCTTCATTCGTTGCCACGGCGGTGAACGGTACCGACGCGAACAGCGGCGTCGCGCTTCAGGCCACCCCGCCGCCCTCGGGCGCCGTGATCGTGAGCCCCCCGCTGCTCGCTGCGTCCGCCCTGAGCGCCGCGCCCAACGTCGCCGGTCAGCTTCTGGTGGTCAGGACGACCCTCACCAACACGGGCGCTGCCAGCGCCGTGGTGAGCGCGCTCGCCGTCGCCGGCGCAGGGAGCGGCGCCACGCCGGGCGTGGTGGGAGTGCCGACCACGACCTGCGCCACCCCGCTGACGGTCGCTCCGGGAGCGCCCCGCGCCTGCACCTGGAGCTTCCCGGTCACGACGCCGGGCGCGGTGAGCTTCACCCTCGCCGCGACCTACAGCGACGGCGCCGGCGCGGGCGCGACCGACATCACAGGCGGGCCTCTCGTGGTCGTGGCGAACTGAGACGGCACGGCCCCCGGCGATCGCTCGCCGGGGGCCGCTCACGACCAAAGCTGAACTGCCGGTCAGGGGGCGGTGACGAAGCCCGTCAGCCTGGAGAGGGGCTTCGCCAGGTCCTCGCACACCGTCGCCTCCACCACGTTCACGCCTCGGCCCCGGAAGGTGTCGGCGAGCGCGAGGAAGCGCACGCCCGCGCCGGACGCGCCGCTGCAGGCGAACTGGGCGGTGCCGGTGCACGTGGCGGGCGACTGGAGCTGCAGCGCGTCAGCGGGCGCGCAGGTCAGTCCGTCGGTGCAGCGATTGGCCGAGACCACGAAGCCAGCGCCCATCGACGCGTACGGCCCGCCATTGACCTGCAGCAGCGAGGTGAAGAAGGCGTCGTACTCGGCCACCTTGAAGAGCTTCTGCTGGGCGGCGGGGAGCGAGCGATCGCGCACGCAGGCGTCCGCGCCGGCGCTGGCGGGGTCGGTGAGCACCAGCGCGCGCGCAGGGTCGGCCGGGCTGGAGCAGTCGTCCTCGTCGCCCACCCACACCACCAGCAGCTTCGCGCCGGGGTGGCCGAACTCGCCCGGGGTGAGGCCGGGCTGTCTGCCGCCTGCCACCTTCTGCAGGGCGAGGCGCGCGGCCTCCAGGTGCTGCTCCTGGCTCGAGCCGCAGGAGCCGACGCGGAGGTTGGCCTTGACGCCCGCGACCGCCTGGGCGACCGCGGCGGGGCTCAATCCGGCGACGAAGTGCGCAACCTTGGCCGTTCCTGGGACGGCGATGAAGTCGCCTTGGGGGTACTCGGCGCCCGCCGTCGCGAAGGTGGGCATGCAGCGATCGTAGGTCTTCTGGAAGTCGCCCGTGCCGTAGTTCCGGAACACCGACGAGGTGGTCACCGCCACGTGGAACTCGAAGGCCGCGAGTCCCTGAGCGGCGCGGGCGACGTTGGCCCGGGCGAGCTCCTCGATGAAACCGTCGAAGGCGATGGCCACCGCGTCCTGCTTCGGCTCCATGGACGAGGAGTCGTCCATCACGAAGAGGATGTCCGTCGCGATGGCGTTCGACACCGCGCACACGCCGGCCTGGCACTGCGTGTGGCAGGCCCTGCCGCAGCCGCCGCAGTTGTCGGGGTCGGTCTGGACGTTGGCGCAGAAGGTGGCCGCGCCCGACCCGCACGCGAGCGGCGCGGTCGCCGGGCAACCGCACGCGCCGGCGGAGCAGGCCTGCCCGCCCGTGCACGCGATGCCGCAGGCGCCGCAGTTGCTCGCGTCGGTGCGGGTGTCGATACAGAGGGTTGTCCCGCAGGAGGTGGTGGTGGCGGTGCAGCCGGTGTTCGGGTCGCCGGGGGTCTTCCCTGAAGTGTTGGGCTTGGCCTGGCCGCACGCTGCGAGCACGGCGAGTACCACGAGAGAGACGGCGAGTAGCGGACGACGCATGTTACCTCCGATGAGGAATCACTGCCCGGCGCGCACACTCTACGGGGAGGCGAGCGAGCGACAAGTTCCAGGCCTTCGCAGAGGCTACGCGAAAGGGCAGGCGGCGCCAGTACCCTGGTCCGCGGACAGCGCGAAGGGCGACCCCGGTAGTCAGAGGCCGACCCTGCCTGCGAGAAAGGGCCCGTCCTTTCGGTCGAGGAGCATCGACGCGTGCTACTCTGCGCGCCGCCGATCCACGTCACACCGATCCCTACATGCCCTTCCATTTCTCCGTCGCCGCCCGCGACCCGGGCACCCGCGCCCGGCGCGGCACCTTCACCACGCCCCACGGCGCGGTGGAGACACCCGTGTTCATGCCGGTGGGCACCCGCGGCACGGTGACCGGACTCACGCCCGCCGATCTCGAAGCGCTACAGGTCAGGATCGTCCTCGGCAACACCTACCACCTGCTGCTGCGCCCGGGCCCCGACGCCATGCGGAGCTTCGGGGGCCTGCACCGTTTCATGGCCTGGGATCGCCCCATCCTCACCGACTCGGGCGGCTTCCAGATCTTCTCGCTCCCGGGGGCGCGGACGCTCACCGAGGAGGGCGCGCGCTTCAAGAGCTACGTCGACGCGAGCTACCACACGCTCTCGCCGGAGCGATCCATCGAGGTGCAGACCGCGCTCGGGTCCGACATCATGATGGCTCTCGACGTGTGTCTGCCCTCCACCGCCGGCAGGCCCGAGGTGGTGGCCGCGATGGAGCGCACCCACCGCTGGGCGCTGCGCAGCCTCGCGGCGCGCACCGAGCCGGAGCAGGCGCTCTTCGCCATCGTGCAGGGAGGGCTCTCCCTGGAACTGCGCGCCGCCTCCGCGGCGTTCCTCACCGCGCACCCCTTCGACGGGTTCGCCATCGGGGGGCTCGCGGTGGGGGACACGCGCACAGAGCGCGCGGAGGTCGTGGGGCGCGCCGCCGAGCTCCTGCCCGAAGACCGGCCCCGCTACCTCATGGGCGTGGGTACCCCCGCCGACATCCTGGAGGCCATCGCCCAGGGGGTCGACATGTTCGACTGCGTCATCCCCACGAGCCTCGCCTGGCAGGGCACCGCTTTCACGTCCGCGGGCCGGGTGCGCATCACCCGCAGCGCGTACCGGCTCTCCCAGGAGCCCCTCGACGCGGCCTGCGCTTGCGCCACCTGCACGCTCCACACGCGCGGCTACCTCCACCACCTCGCCAAGTGCGGGGAGCCGCTCGCCCCGCGCCTGCTCTCCATCCACAACCTGCAGCACTACATGGATCTCATGCGAAGCGCGCGGAGCGCCATCGAGCGCGGCGGCTACGACCCCTTCATGCGGGAGACCCTGGCCGCGGTGGACCGCCACGAGCACGACGCCACCGGGCGGCCCCCGGGACGCCGCGCGCCACTCCCGGCCGCCTCGCCGTCCGAGCCGGTGGGCCCTCCCGGCGGCCGCTTCGCCATCCTCTCGAGGCCGGGTGAGGCGCCCGCCGTGAGCGACCGCGAGACCGGCGAGGTCATGCACCCCGGCCTCGGCGTCGAGGAATCGGAGCGGCTGTACGCTGGACAGTCCGGGTTGCGGGAGCGGCTCGGGGAAGACGGGCCGCCACTCGTGCTCTTCGACGTGGGGCTGGGAGCGGGATCGAACGCGCTCGCCGCGCTGCGTGTCGCGCGCGCGGCGCCCGGCCGCAGGGAGCTCCAGATCGTGAGCTTCGACCGGCAGCTCGAGGCGCTCGAGCTGGCAGCCTCGGACGAGGGGGCGGCGCGACTACAGCTCGCTCCGGAGGATCGCGAGGCGGCCCGCGCCCTCCTCCGGCGCGGCGCGCACGAGGAGCCCCGGGCGCGCTGGCGGGTGGTGGTCGGCGAGCTGCCCGAGACCCTGCGGAGCGCCGAGCCGCGCGCGGAGCTGGTGTTCTGGGATCCGTTCTCTCCCCAGCGCAATCCGGAGCTCTGGACCTGCCAGGCGTTCGCCGTGCTGCGGGAGCGCTGCGTCCCGGGCGCGACGCTCTTCACCTACAGCAACGCCACCGCGGTGCGGACGGCGCTCCTCCTGGCGGGCTTCTGTGCGGGGACGGGAGCGCCCTCGGGCCCCAAGGAGGAGACCACCGCCGCCGCCTGCCGGCTGGAGGATCTCCGCCAGCCGCTCGACGCTCGCTGGCTCGCGCGGCTCTCCCGGTCGAGCGCGCCCTTTCCCCGCGACGCGCCATCCGATGCGCTGGCCCGCGTGCGGGCACACCCGCAGTTCGGCGGAGGGGCGGGCCCATCCGGCGCGTGACGACGCCGCCGGGCTCGCCCAGCTCGCCCGCGTCAGCGCTTGCGCAGGACGAGGATGGCGAGAAGACCGGCGCCCAGCGCGACCCCGACCCAGCCGCGGCTGAGCGGCCGGCGAGGTCCGCGCGCCTGCCTCCGGAACCGGCGGGCGGCGTCCTTGTTCCCGGCGTGCTCGGTCGCGACGGCGCGCTCGTCCGCCTTGTGGCGCTCCAGCACGGCGCGGCGCTGCGCCTCCGCCGCCCGCGACTCCCTCGCCGCTCCCTCCAGCTCCGCCTTCTCGCGGAGCTGCTCGGCCACGCTGGCCTTGAGCGGAGCCACTCCAGCCTTCTCGACCGCGCCTTCGTCCGCCATGCTCACCCCCGCCGAAAGGGTGCGTCCCTCACCCGCGAGCCGCAACCTCCCCCGCGCCTCGGGGTCCCCGAATACGTGCACCAGCTCGGAGAGGGTGGTGCGCTCCAGCGCGCCGCGGTCGAGCCCGGAACGCTCCAGGGAAGCCAGCAGCGCGCTCCGCAGCTCCTCGGCGTGCTCTCCACCTCGCTCGACCTCGGCCACCCGGACCACGTCCCGCCCCCGGTGGAAGACGCCCAGCACCCGGCGCCGCTGCCGGATCACCTCGAACCGGACGAGCCCTCCTCCGGCGTTCCAGGCAGCGATCCCTCCCACCTCCTGCCAGGGCGACAGCTCGGCCGCCGCCACGTCCTCGGACGCGTACGCGACGAGCTCTCCGCGATCGGGCAGGAAGACGAAGACGGGCTCCCGTGGCTCGGGAGCGGCGCCTGGGCTCATCCGCCCCCCGTCGGCGGGGAGGGCGGCTCGAGCGCCTCGGCGGCGGCAATGGCGATCTGGGCCGCCTTGGCGCCGGCGCGCGCACCGAGGCGTACCGCGCCATAGGTGACGGTGAGGACAGCGTCGTGCGCGAGCCGCACGGCCCGCGCCGGCACCGCCGTCGAGGGGATCGCCTCCAGCACGTCGAACGAGGTGTCGGCCACCCCCCGGTGCACCTTCTCCACCGCGGACGAACCGTGAACGACCGCGTCCCTCAACAGCTCCGCGAGACCTCGCCACCTGTTCACGTGGATCCCTCCCCCTCTCCCAGCCAACCCCGGATGAGCTCGTACACGGCCGGATGATGAGCGAGGCCCACGTGATGCACGCCAGGGATGACCCGGACGTCGGACGGCGCCGGCGCGTGGCCGGTGCCCCGGGCGGACGCGCTCGCCACACGCACCATGGCGTCACCGAACAGCCGGGTGGCGAGATGGCGCTCCGAAGGGCCGAGCGAGCCCGCCACGAAGTGGTGCCGCACGCCGGGGGGGAACGGCGTCTCGATCCGTTCGCCGCGGCGCAGGGCGTCCGGATCAACGCCGTCCCAGGCCTCCCGGTGCAGGCTCGCGTGCCGGAGGTCCTTCACGCCGCTGCTGCGCAGCGCGAACACGTCGGCGACCACCTTGGTCTGGGGGAGACCCACCTCGCGGAGGGCCCACGCGACCGCGTTGGCCGCCTTCTCCAGCGGGGCTCCCAGGTGTGGGGCGGCAAGGTAGACGACGTGGCGGACGAGCGCGAGCCACCCCAGGCCGCGCCGCCGGGCGACCTCGCAGGCGCTGCGGGCGACGAGCCCGCCCATGCTGTAACCGAGGAGCGCGAGCTCGCGAACGGGCACCGGGGATTCCTTCACCACAGCCTCGAGCAGGCTGGCCAGCGCCTCGCCGTTCTCCGAGATGTGCAGCCCCGTGTTGTAGCGAAGGTAGAGCGGCGTGAAGCCCAGGTCGTCGTGGAGGAGGGAGCCGTAGGAGCGGCCGCGATCGCGCCGGAAGGCCCAGATGGCCTCGTTGTTCCCGAGACCGTGGATGAGCACGCACACCTTGCCCGATGCCGACGCGTCGGTCGCCAGTGCTGCGCCGGGCTCCACGCGCACACCGCCGTGGTAGAGCCCCATGGCGATCTCGAGCCCGTTGCTCCGCGCGCGCAGGTAGTCGCCGACCGCGGCGTTGAGGACGCTGAGGGCGAGGTCGATCCTGGATGGAGAGGAAGGTGCCGTGCCGGGGATATGCCGCGCGCGAGGGCGCTCCGCCGCTCCGATGGTGGGCTGCAGGTCGCCGAAGGGCGGGTTAAGCAGCGAGGGGTGAACGCACGCGTCGCCTGCCTCTCCACTCTCCTCGCGGCCCTCGCTTTCCCCGCCTGCGCCGCCCGCAACGGCCCCCCGCGCGATGCGTCCGCCGGCGCTGGCTTCGTGAGCCCACGCTTCCGGGACCACCCGCTCGTGGGCAAGGTCTGGGACGTGCGGGCGAAGCGCTTCGTGGACGAGCGCGCGGTCGCCGCGGTCGCCGCCGGTGCCGAGCTGGTCCTGCTGGGTGAGACGCACGACAACGCGGACCATCACGCGGTGCAGGCGAGGCTGGTGCGCGCCATGGTCGCAGCCGGCCGCAAGCCCGCCGTCGCCTTCGAGATGCTCGACACCGACCAGCAGTCCAAGGTGGATGCGGCGATCGCGGCCGACCCGCGCAGCCCGGACGCGGTCGCCCGCGCGATCCACTGGTCGGAAGGCGGATGGCCCGACTTCGCCATCTACCGGCCCCTCTTCTCGGTGGTGGCGGAGGCCGGGCTGCCGATCGTCGCGGCGAACCTCTCCCGGGCGCAGGCGCGCTCGGTGGTGCGCGGCGGAGCCTCCACGCTCGCTCCGGCCGTGCGCGCGGTTCTCGACCGGGCCGGCGCCCTGCCGGCGGACGCTCAGAAGGACATGCGCGAGGAGATGAAGAGCTCGCACTGCGGCGAGCTGCCGGACAGCCTCCTCGACCCGATGGTCACCATGCAGCGCGTCCGCGACGCGCAGCTCGCGGAGCGGCTCCTGGCGGCCCCACCCTCGGCCGGCGCCGTGCTCATCGCCGGGACCGGCCACGTGCGCACCGACCGCGGGGTTCCCTCGTACCTCGCCCGCGAAGCGCCCCGCCGAACGGTGCTCGCGGTCGGCATGCTCGAAGTGGTTCCTGAGGCCACCTCGCCCGAGGCGTACGCGGCACAGTTCGGTGTGGAGACCCTTCCGCTCGACTTCGTGGTCTTCACCCCGGCCGCCGCCCGGGAGGATCCGTGCGAAGAGCTCCGCCAGCACCACCGAGGCGGCGGGCAGGGGGGCGCGGAGCCGAAGCCGGTCCCGGGCGAGCGGGCGCTGTAAAGGCGCGCGGGAGATCCAAGCTCGGGGTAAAGCTGCGCCGTGAACCACGACGCGCTCGTCGCCTTCATCCTCTCCCGGACCGCCCCAGCGGCGGTGCCGCTCGTGCCGGAGATCGTCCTGCAGCAGGCGACGGAGGTGACCCCGCTCTGGCGCGCGACCGCGGAGGAGCTGGCGCCATGGGACCCGGCGCCGTTCTGGGCGTTTCCGTGGGCCGGCGGGCAGGCGCTGGCGCGCTACCTCCTCGACCGGCCGGGCGTCGCGCGCGGCCTGCGGGTGGTCGATTTCGCGAGCGGCAGCGGGCTCGTCGCCATCGCGGCTGCACGAGCGGGGGCGGCGAGCGTGGTCGCCTGGGACACCGATCCGGTCTGCGCCGCGGCGATCAAGCTCAATGCCGAGCGCAATGGCGCGCGCATCGAGATCCACATCGGCGACACGCTGGACGCGGAGGTGGACGCGGACCTGATACTGGCGGGGGACGTCTTCTACGAGCGCGAGCTCGCGGAGCGGAGCCTGCGCTGGTTCGCCCGCTGCGCCGCGCGAGGCTCGCGGGTGCTGGTGGGCGATCCGGGCCGGGTTTACTCACCCGATGACCTCCGCGTGCTCGCCGCGTTCGACGTGCCGACGACGCCCGACCTGGAGGGTGCGACGGTCCTCCGGACGCGGGTGCTGGAGGTCGCCGCGGCGCGAAAGGTCACCAGCACCGCTTGACGGGAAGGAGGGGGCACCGGGTGATCCGGTGCCCCCCTTACAGGTGCCGCTACCGCGACCCGGCGCTGGTGCCGCTGGTGCCCGCGCCGCTCGCCCCGGTGCTCCCGCCCGTCGAGCTGCTACCCGTGCCCATCGAGCCGCTGCTGCCTGGGGTCCCCATCGAGCCGCTGCCCGTACCCATCGAGCCGCTGTTTCCCGGGGTGCCCATCATCGAGCCGCCGCTGCCCGTACCCATCGAGCCGCTGTTGCCCGGGGTACCCATCATCGAGCCGCCGCTGCCCGTACCCATCGAACCGCCGCTCCCCGGGGTACCCATCGAGTCGCTCCCCTTCGAGCCCGTACCCTTGTCCAGCGAGCTTCCGCTGCCGGTGGTGCCACCCGTGGTCCCGTTCAGGCTGCCGGTGGAGGAGTCGCTCGCGCTGCCGCTTCCCCCCAGGCTCCCGGAGGTGGAGCCCGACGAGCTGCCGCCGTCGCCGTAAGACGACCCAGACGATCCGGTGCCCGTGGAGCCGGTTCCCTGAGATCCGCCGGTGGACGAGGGGCTGCCGGGGGTGCCAAGGGCGGGGGTGCCGCTGGTAGAGCTGGACCCGCTGCTGCCGCCCATCGAGCCGCTGGTGCCCGGGGAGCCGCCCATCGAGCCGCTGGTGCTCGAGGGGCTGGAGCCGCCACCCATGGAGCCCGAGCTGCCCGCGGCGCTGCCGCCAGCGGACCCGCCGCTCGCGCCGCCCGCTCCGCCGCCACCGCCCTGGGCGAAGGCAGGCGACGCTCCGGCGAGGGCGAGCGCAGCCGCGAGGGTGAGGCCATTCCTGACATACTTGAACATGTGGTTCTCCTGAAGGGGTTTGGGTTGGAGGCCCAAAGCTGTGCATGTCCCCGCCAGGAACAACCCCGCCGGGGGCCGGGAGGGCGGTCAGTCTCCGGGCGCCCGAGCGGGCGCCACGAGCTCCGGATACCCACGGCTCAGGCGCCGCAGGGCAGCAGTCCAGAGCCGCGCCTCGCGGCGCGAGAGGCGCGCTCGCAGGAGCGTGTCGACCAGATCCCGCACCGCATGCCGCTCCGGCCCGGCAAGGAAGGCCCCGGCCCGGAGGAGCTCGCGGAGCGCGCTCTCCACCTCGCGCAGCTCGCCGTCGCTCGCCGCGGAGGCCCGGGCGGGAAGCGGCGTCTCTTCCTCGCGCGCGGCCAGCGACAGCTCATACGCGAAGACGAGCACGGCCTGCGCGAGGTTGAGCGAAGGCTGCGCCCCGGAGGCCGGGATGCGCGCGAGGTCGTGACAGCGCAGCACCTCGGCGTTGGTGAGGCCGCTGCGCTCGTCGCCGAAGACGAGGGCGGTGCGCGACGGAGCCCGTTCGGCCACCTCCCGTGCCACCTCGCGAGGCGCGAGCCTCCGCCGCCCTGGCACCGCGCGCGAGCTCGTGCCCACCACCCACGCGCAGTCGGCCACGGCCTCGTCGAGCGTGGTCGCGAGCCGCGGGCGATCGAGCAGCTCCTCCGCGTGCACCGCCACCCTCCGGGCGGCCGCGAAGTCGTGCGTGCCGAGCTCCACGATGGCCCAATCCTCGAGCCCGAAGTTGCGCATGCCACGGGCCACCGCGCCCAGGTTCTCGGGATTGCGCGGCCGCAGGAGCACCACCCGCACCGGCGGCGGGCTCACTTCTCCGCCGCGCCAGCTCGCGCGAGGCGCGCGACCAGCCCGGGAAGGTCCTCGACCCTGGCGAGCAGGTGAACCGGTCTCGCCTCGGCGACTGCCGCCGCGAAGTTCCCGCCGCCCCACAGGGCAGCCACCGAGACGACGCCGGCGGCGTTACCCGCCTCGATGTCCACCGGCGCGTCCCCCACGAACACCGCCGCGCCGGGCTCGCGCCCGAGCTGGCGCAGGGCGAGCAGCACCGGCTCGGGGTCCGGCTTGTGGCGCGCGCAGCTATCGGCGCCGACGATGGCGTCCACCAGCGCGCCGAGCCCCACCCGCTCGACCGCGCGCCGCGCTCCCGAGACGAGCTTTCCCGTCACGATCGCGATCCGGTGCCCCTCCGCGCGCAGCGCTCGCACCGCCTCCACGGCGCCGGGGAAGGCGCGCGTGTTCGCATCGTGGTGCTCGCCCTGGTGCGCGCGGTAGCGCGAGGCGAGCGCCTCGACGTCGGCGGGGCCCTCGGCGAACGCGGCGAGCTGGACGCGCAGAGGCTTGCCGATGCCGGCGCTCCACTCCGCCTCGCTGGGGCGGCGGGTGCGCCCGGCGAAGGCGTGCTTCACCGAGGCGAGGATGAACGGCACGGTATCGACGAGCGTGCCGTCGAGGTCGAGGAGCACGCCGAGGGAGCGGGGAGGCACGCGACGGGGGTAAGGGGCGCCGGGGGCGGGCGCCATGCTGCAGCGCGCGGGGCGGGGTGGCGGGTGCACCGGCCCCCAGCTCGGCGCGACGAGCGGGTACCCGGGGACGCTGGGTTCCGGAGCGTCCACCCATGAGAGCGCGCCGATACCGCTCGCCGGAAAGCACCTGTGCCCCCAAGTTCGGGTGGAGGACAAAGCCATGCTCCAGCGAACCGCACTCTTCCTCGCCTTCGCCGTGAGCTTCGCTCCAGGTTCCGCGCAGGCCGAGCCACCCGCCCGGGCGTCCGGTTCCACCGACGCCACCCTCGAGGTGCTGCCTGCGCCGCCCGCCTCCGGAGAGCTGCGCGTCCCGGAGGGCTTCATCCGCCTGGAAGGGCCGCCGGAGGAAGGCACGAGCAGCTCGCCTGGATCGTTCGGTGTGTACCGGCCGTCGGTCCGCGCTCGCTCGGACGCCCGAGCGGCGCCCGACCCCTCGCGGCCCAACCCCGAGCCGGCGACGGCAGCGGCGCCCCCGTCCGAGCTCCCCGCCGCGGAGCCGCAGGCTGCCTCGCCCTCGCCCGACGGGTGCCGAGCGGAGCGGAGCGCCTATCTGAAGCGAGTGCTGCACATGCAGGGCATCGAGGTGTCCGACCCGGTGGCGTTCCTGCAGGGCCTGGCAGGCCCCGAGCGCGCGAGCGGCTCCTACCTGTTCAGCTCGTACGGGCTCCTGCCCGGCTTCGACCCCGTGCGCCCGCTGGCGTGGGACAGCGAGCTCCGCAGCCGCGCCCGCGAGCTCGCGGCCTGCGCGCGGTGAGGCCGTAGGGTAACATCCGCCCCCTCGTGCGGCTCGGGGCCGCCAGAAGGGGTTCACACACACATGCTCTCCGAGTCGCATGCCGACCTCGCGCGCTGGGGCGCGGCCTCGGTGCGGGAATCCTTCGCGGCCCACCAGGCCGCGTTCAAGCACATCACCCGGCGAGCGCGGTTGCGGTTCGAGCACCGCGACTGGCGCGGCACGCAGTCCGACGCGCTGGAGCGGCTCGAGCTCCGCGGCCTCGCCATCGGCCGGGCGGTGGGGGAGCTGCGCGGCGTGCTGGGCGACGCCTCCACCTCCGTGGGACTGCGCGAGGCGATGAAGGAGGAGTACGCCGCCGACCTCGCCGATCGGCCCGACGGGGAGCTGGCGAAGACGTTCTTCAACTCGGTCACCCGGCGGATCTTCGGGACGGTGGGCGTGAACCCGCGCGCCGAGTTCGTCTCGAGCGATGCCGACGCGCGCCCGGCGGTACCGGGCGCCGACGCCACCCTCTTTCGCACGTACGCGCGCACCGGGAGCACCGAGGAGCTCGTCGGCGCCATCCTGCGCGACTACGCCTGCTCCGCGCCGTACTGGGATGCGGCCGAGGACGCCCGGCTGGCAGCGGTGGAGATCGACGCGCACCTGAGCGCTGGGGACGATCCTCGGCCCGTCGAGGCGGTGGAGATGCTCGAGGCGGTCTTCTTCCGCGGCAAGGGGGCTTACCTCGTGGGCCGGCTTCGGCGGGGCACCTCCGTCTCGCCCTTCGTGCTCGCGCTCCTGCACGAGGAGCGCGGCGTCTACGTCGACGCGATGCTCCTCTCGGCGCACGACGCGAGCATCCTCTTCAGCTTCACCCGCTCCTACTTCCAGGTGCAGGTCGATCGCCCCAGCGAGGTCATCGCCTTCCTGCACACGATCCTGCCCGCCAAGCCTACGAGCGAGCTGTACCTCGCCATCGGTCACAACAAGCACGGAAAGACGGTGCTCTTCCGCGAGATCGTCGACCACCTGGGCAGCTCCGACGACGGGTTCACGCTGGCGCGAGGCGACCGCGGGATGGTGATGATCGTCTTCACCCTCCCCTCGCTGGACGTGGTCTTCAAGGTCATTCGCGACCGCTTCGCCCCGCCGAAGAGCGTCACCCGCCAGGACGTCATCCAGAAGTACGCGCTCGTGTTCCGGCACGACCGGGCGGGCCGGCTGGTAGACGCGCAGGATTTCGAGCACCTCGTCTTCGACCGCTCCCGCTTCACGGACGAGCTCCTGGCGGAGCTCCTGAGCGAGGCGGGCGAGACGGTGCGCGTCGATGGCGACCAGGTGGCCATCCGCCACCTCTACGCCGAGCGGCGCGTGGAGCCGCTCAACCTGTTCATTCGCGAGCGCGATCCCGCGGCGGCCCGCGAGGCGCTGCTCGACTACGGCCAGTCCATCCGCGACCTCGCCGCGACCAACACCTTTCCAGGCGACCTGCTGCTCAAGAACTTCGGCGTCACGCGCACGGGTCGCGTCATCTTCTACGACTACGACGAGCTCTGCCTCGTGACCGATTGCAACTTCCGCGACATGCCCCGCGCGCGCGACGACGAGGAGGAGACGAGCGGAGAGCCCTGGTTCTACGTGGGCGAGAACGACGTCTTTCCCGAGGAGTTCCTCCGCTTCCTGGGGCTGCCGGAGAGCCTCAAGGAAGCCTTCCTGGCAGCCCACGGGGAGATCCTCACCGCCCAGTTCTGGCGCCGCATGCAGGAGGCGCACAGGGCGGGCGAGATCGTGGACATCTTCCCCTATCGCGAGGCGCAGCGGCTCCGGCACGGCAAGCGGCAAGACTTTTCGTGAACGCCATCCTGCTCGAGGCGGGAGAGCTGTCGCCGGGCGGTACCGCGCGCCTCTCGGGGCGCCGGGCGCAACACGTGCTCGAGGTGCTCCGGCCCGCGCTCGGCGAGAGCCTCCACGTCGGGCTCCTCGGCGGCAGGCTGGGCACGGGCGAGGTCCTCTCCCTGGCGGAAGGCGAGGTTCTCCTGCGCGTCGTGCTCGACGCGTCCCCTCCGCCCCGGGCGCCCGTCGACCTCCTCCTGGCGCTGCCCAGGCCCAAGGTGCTCCGCCGGGTGCTCCAGGCCGCGGCGGGCATGGGGCTGGGCCGGGTGGTGCTCCTCGGCGCGTACCGCGTCGAGCGGAGCTACTGGTCCTCCCCTCTCCTCGGCCCCCAGGCGGTCGAGTCCGCGCTGCGCCTGGGGCTGGAGCAGGCGCGGGACACCGTGGCTCCCGAGATCAGCCTGCGCAGGCTCTTCAAGCCCTTCGTCGAGGACGAGCTGGAGGGGGCCTTTCCCGGCGCGCAGCGGCTCCTGGCGCATCCTGGCGCGCTCAGCCGGCTGGAGGGGCTCGCGCCTTCGTCCTCGCGCGCGGTCGTCGCCATCGGGCCCGAGGGCGGCTGGACGCCCTACGAGGCGTCCGAGCTCGAGCGGCGCGGCTTCGCGCCCTTCACCCTGGGTCCTCGGGCGCTGCGCGTGGAATGGGCGCTGCCATTCACCGTGGGTGCGGTGGAGGGCTGGCTTCGGGGCGCCCCAGCCCGGCCGCAACCTCCGGCGTCAGGGTGAGGATCTCCGCGCCCGACCCTGTCACGACCACGGTGTGCTCGAACTGTGCGGAGCGCTTGCCGTCCACCGTCGCTGCCGTCCAGCCGTCCGCCCAGGTGACGTGCTCCGGCCGGCCCACGGTGAGCATGGGCTCCACGGTGAAGACCATTCCCTCCTCCATGACCGTGCGCGCCCGCGGCTCGTGGTAGTGCAGGATCTGGGGATCCATGTGGAAGTCCTCGCCGATGCCGTGGCCGCAGAAGGCCCGCACCACGCCGTACCCGTGCGCCGCCGCGTGCTCCTCGATGGCGCGCCCGATGTCCGAGACGGGCCGGCCCGGACGCACCGCCGCGATGCCCAGCTCCATCGCCTCGCGCGTGACGCGCACGAGCCGCCGCGAGGCCTCGTCCACCTCGCCCACGGGAAAGGTGGCGCTGCAGTCCCCGTGCATGCCGTCGAGGTAGATGGTGACGTCGAGGTTCACGATGTCCCCGTCCTCCAGCGCGCGCGAGTCGGGGATGCCGTGCAGGATCACCTCGTTGACGGAGGTGCAGAGCGACTTGGGGAACCCGCAATATCCGAGCGTGCTGGGGTAGCCGCCGCGGGCGATGTACGCCTCGTGCACGACGCGGTCGAGCTCGTCGGTGGTCACCCCGGCGCGAACCGCCCGGCCCCCTTCCGCCAGCACCTCGGCCGCGGCACGGCAGGCGCGCCGGATGCGGGCGAGGCGGTCCTCCCCGTCGGGCACCCGCGGCGACGGGCGGGGGCGACCGGACAGCGCGTAGTTGGGTCGGGTGATGTTCGGCGGCACGCTCCGGCGCGCAGAAACGGTGCCGGGCTTCACCGGCCGCACGGCGCCGGCCGGGGCCGGCGTCCCCCGATCGCGGTGGCACCGCTTGAACTTCTTGCCGCTCCCGCAGGGGCAGGAATCGTTGGGCCCGACCTTGTCCACGCGACTCAGCCTAACGCCGCCCGGAGGCCCGGGCCACCGACCGAGACACACTCGCGGGCCTCAGCGGCCGCGTGCGAGGAGTCGGGCCATCGGTCCTCTCGCGAGCCTCGCCTTGCTGGGCCAGGGCGGCCAGCGATAGGTTGCCGGCCCCCATGCGCCGCGCGGCCCTCCTCGCCTTCCTGGCGCTCCTGTACCTGCCCGCCCTCGGCGACTCCGCGTCCGGCACGCATCCGGACGAGTCGTACTACCTGGGGATCAGCGCCGAGATGGATGCGCAGGGCGCCTGGCTCACGCCCACCCTCGACGGGCAGGCGAAGTGGTTCAAGCCGCCCCTGCTCTACTGGGCCGAGCGGCTCGGCTACCGCCTCGTCGGGCGCGGGCTCCTGGGGGGAAGGCTTCCCGCCGCCCTGTCCGCCATGGGGCTCGCGCTCGTCACGGGCGCGCTGGCCCGGCGCATGTACGGCGAGCGCGCGGAAGTCCCGGCGGCGCTGCTCACCGCCGGGACGTTCGGGATGGCGAAGTTCGGCCGCATGGCGATGATGGACGCTCCCTTCGCGCTCGCCTTCGCCGCCGCCGCCTACGGAGCCTGGCGCGCGGCCGAGGAGGAGCGGCCGGCGCAGGTCCTCTGGGCCGGCGTGGGCGCAGGAGCCGCCTTCATGCTCAAGGGGCCGGTGGGCGCCGTCATCGTGCTGCTCTTCACCGCGCCCTTCCTCGCGCTGCGGCGCCCCCGCCTCCTCGCCTCCCGGTACACGGCGGGCGCCTTCGCCCTGGGGGCGGCCATCGGCCTCCCGTGGTACGTGGCCAGCTTCGCCGTGCACGGGCGCCGCTTCTACGAGTTCTTCGTGGTGGAGCAGAACCTCGACCGCTTCCGCCACCCCTGGACGCTCTCCGGAGAGGCGACGCTGCTCGTCGGACTGCTGGTCTTCCTCCTGCCCTGGACGCTCCTCGTCCTGGCGGCGCTGCCCGGGGCGCTGCGGGCCTGGCGCGAGCCTCGGTTCATGCTGCCGCTTTTCTGGGCTGGAGCCGTCCTGCTGGTGTTCACCGTCCCGTCCCTCAAGTGGCCGCACTACGGGCTCGGCTGCGCGCCCGCTGCGGCGCTGCTCGCCGCGCAGGCCGCACCGCCGCGCTGGGCCCGGATCGGCACCGCCGCCTTGCTGCTCCTCCTCGCGCTGGCCGGGCTGCTGGCGATGGCGTGGCCGCTTCCCGGGGCGGCGGTGGCGTCCATCGCCGCTGCTTCCCTGGCCCTCGCCGCGGCCGCCTGGCTCGTGCTCCGGGAGCGGCGCACCGCGGGACTCGCCGCCGCCGGGGCCGGTCTCGCGCTCCTGCTCGCCTTCGCCATCCCCGCCGTGAATCCGGCGGTCATCCCAGCCCAGGCGCGGGCGCGGCTCGCCGGGCGGGACCTCTACGTCTACGACTTCGTGCCGGGCATCTTCACCCTCACCGCCGGACGACCGGTGCACCGGGTGGAGGGCCCCGCAGTGGAAGGTGCGCTCGCGCGCGGCGGCGTCGTCATCTTCGCGGCGCCCGGTCTGGCCCGGATGCCGGGGCCGCTCCGCGCCCGTCTCGCGCCCGTCGCCCGCTGGGAGCACATCCCCGGCTACCTGCCCGCGGGCGCGGTTCTGCGATCCTGGCGGGCGCGCGATCCGGCGGCGCTCCTCGAGCCGATGATGGCCATGGAGCTGCGCCGCGCGCCGTGAAGAGCCCGCGGAGAGCTCTCCTCCTCGAGCTCACCGAGCGCGCAGGGCGGCTCCGCCACCCTGGCCGGCGAGGTAGAACCGGTAGCTGCGCACCGCGCGTCCCGCGTGACGCGCGGTGAACCCGCCGCGCTCCTCCACCGCGCCTGCGAGCCGCTCCACCCCCGCCCGGTCGCGGGGCCCGAGCCCATCCGGCACCACCACCAGGAGCGGCCGGTCGTCGCCCGGCTCGGGCGCGTAATACGTGGGCGCGGAGGGGCGCTCCGACAGGTAGAGCAGCGGCTCACCGGCGTACCATCCCAGATGGCCGAGCGCCATCCAGTGCGTGGTGGCGAGCCGGGCGCCCGGGCTCGCTACACGGGCGGCCCCGACCACCTCGCTCCATCCGTACAGCTCGTCGATGGGCGAGCTTCCGAGCCGCGGCGCGAGCGCCACGGCTGCGACCACCGCCACGCTCATGGCGAGGCCCACGCCCACGGCGAGTCGAAAGCGCCTCATCGCGGAGACCACTTGATCTGATCCCTGCTGCGGCGCACGCTGCCTGC
>JBBQEB010000055.1:0-21477 GCA_038320275.1 Myxococcales bacterium
GTGGTCGTTGCCCACGGCCGTGACGCCCACCACGCTCCGCTGCCAGAGGTCGTTGTCCTCCACCTCGGCGATCGACACGTTGAACTTGGCCTTCACCCGGTCGATGGCCGAGCGCAGGAGGTGGCGCTTCGATTTCAGCGACCCCGGCTCGGGGAGGAAGAGGGTCAGGCGCAGGACTCCGACGAACATGAGAACCCGCCTAGCGCGGCCCGCTCCCCGGCGCATCAGCCCGATGCATCGGCCGGGATCCTGCGCCGGTCACTCCAGGGATTGGCGGATCTCCTCGAGCTCGAAGGCGTCGATGACGTCGCCGACCTTGATCTCGTTGAAGTCGAGCCCGATGCCACACTCGAGCGGCGCCGCGACCTCGCGGACGTCGTCCTTGATCCGCCGGAGCGAGGCGACCTTGCCCTGGTAGACCACCTTCCGGTCCCGCACCACGCGCACGCCGGCCCCGCGCCGCATCATGCCTTCCGTGACCGCCGAGCCCGCGATGAAGCCGGCCTTCTTCGGGATGCTGAAGAGCTGGCGGACCTCGGCCTTCCCGAGCGGCTTCTCCTTGATGATGGGCTCGAGGAGGTTCTCCATCTCCTTGCGGACCTCGTCCACCGCCTCGTAGATGATGGAGAAGAGCCGGATGGTGACGCCCTGCTGGCTCGCGATCTGCTCCACCTTCGTCTCGGGCTTGGTATTGAAGCCGACGATGATCCCCTTGCCGGCGGCCGCGGTGAGCACGTCGGACTCGGTGATGGCGCCCACGTTGGAGGCGAGGACCCGCACGCCAACCTTCTTGCCGGCGAGCTTCTTGAGCGCTTGCGACACCGCCTCGGCCGAGCCCTGCACGTCGGCCTTGATGACGATGTTGAGCTCCTTCTGGCCTCCGGTCTTGGCCTTGGCAAAGAGGTCCTCCAGGGTGGCCCTCTTCATCGACCCGAGCTCCTTCGCCCGCGCCTTCTCGGCGCGGTGCTCGGCGACCTCCTTGGCGGCCTTTTCGTCCTCCACCACGTTGAGCTCGTCGCCCGCGGTCGGCACGCCGGAGAGGCCTAGCACCTCCACCGGGTAGCCCGGCGTCACCGCTTTCACGCCGCCGCCGCGCTCGTTCATCATCGCGCGGACGCGGCCGTACTCGGAACCCGTCACGATGGCGTCGCCGGTGCGGAGGGTGCCCTCCTGCACGAGGACGGTGGCCACGGGGCCGCGGCCCTTCTCGAGCTTCGCCTCGATCACGACGCCGACCGCGAGCTTGTCGGGGTTGGCCTTGAGCTCGAGCACCTCGGCCTGCAGCGCGATGTACTCGAGCAGCTCGGGCACGCCCTGCTTCGTGCGGGCCGACACCGGCAGCATGATGGTCGTGCCACCCCACTGCTCGGCCACCAGCTCGTACTCGGTGAGCTGCTGCATGACGCGCTCGGGCGTCGCGCCCGGCTTGTCAATCTTGTTGATGGCGACGAGGATGGTCACCCCGGCGGCCTTGGCCTGCTTGATCGACTCGATCGTCTGCGGCATCACGCCGTCATCGGCGGCCACGACCAGCACCACCAGATCCGTGACCTGCGCGCCGCGCTGACGCATGGCGGTGAACGCCTCGTGGCCGGGCGTGTCGAGGAAGGTGATGGGGCCGCGCGCCGTCTGCACGGAGTAGGCGCCGATGTGCTGCGTGATGCCGCCGGCCTCGCTCGCGGCGACGTCGGCCTGCCGGATGGCGTCGAGGAGCGACGTCTTGCCGTGGTCGACGTGGCCCATGACGGTGACCACCGGAGGCCGCAGGACGAGCTTCGTCTCGTCCTCCTCCACCTCCGGGATGTACTCCTCGACCTCGAAGCCCTTCTTCTCGACGGTGTAGCCGAAGGAGTCGGCGAGGAAGGTGGCGGTGTCGGCGTCGATGAGCTGGTTGATGGTGGCCATCTTGCCGCCCTGCATCAGCTTGCGGATGAGGTCGGACGCCTTCACCCCCATGAGCTGCGACAGCGCGGACACCGAGATCGACTCCTCGATGCGGATGATCTTCTTGTGATCGGCCTTCTCGGTGATCAGGGTCTTCGCCCCCTTCTTCGTGGCCTTCTTCTTCTTGCCGCGGATCGGGATGTAGGCGCGGTCGGTGATGGCTGCCGACAGCAGCTCCTTCCCGGTGAGGCCCTTGGCGGCCTCGTCGGCCGGCCGGCCGGTCCCCCGCCCGCGCTTGTTCTTGTCCTTCGAGACGTCGATGAACTCGCGCTCGCGACCGAGCATGCCCGGGACGACCTTGAACTCGCGCACCTCTCCGAGCGCGCGGGGTCCAGGGGCCACCGGGAAGCTCTGCCGGGACGCGGAGGGCGGCGTCACCCGCCGCACCGGCGTGGTCGGCCGGGAGATGACCACCGCCTGCGTGGAGGTGGGGCGCAGCGTGCGCGGGTCGATGGTCGGCTTCACGGGCTGCGCGGGAGCGGCCGCCATGGGCATCGCCGGTTGCGCGGGGGCGCCGGCCGCGGGTGGCGCGGCAGAGACGGGCGTGGGCAGCCTCGGGGCGGTGGGATGCTGCAGGGTGGCCGGGGCGGAGGGGGCTGGCTGGTGCGTGGTGGCTGGCGGCAGCGGAGAGGCCTCCGTGGATGGCGTGGAGGGTGTGGAGGCCGCAGAGGACGCGGCCAGGGCGGCACCGGCCTGCGGCGCCTCGGGAAGGGCCACGGGCTGCGAGGAGACGGGAGCCGTCTCCTCCGCGGCTGGCGCGGAGACCTCGGCGATGGCCTCGTCCTGGGCTTGCAGCGGAGCGGGCGCTTCGGGTTCCTGGGCGACGGCCTCGGGAGCCGCCGCGAGGGTGGGCGGAGGCGCCGGAGGGGGCGGCGGCGGCTCGACATGGGCCCGCTTGCGCACCACGAAGCCGGGTCCCGCGGCGCGCACGGGCACGGCCTTCGGCTTCTTCTCGCCGGTGATGCGCTCGAAAGCAGCTTCGGCCTGATCGTCCTCGAGGGACGAGCTGTGGCTCTTCACGTCGCTGTACCCGAGGGCATGGAGCTTATCGACGAGCTCGGAATTCGAGAGCTCGATTCCATGCTCTTTGAGCCTCTTTCCCAGCTCGTGGACCCGCTTCTTCGACATTGCCGACACTCCTAATCCTTACGGAACTTTCCCGTCAACCCATCCCGGAGCGCGCCGGGGTCATCGAGGACGCCTGCACCGCGGAACGCGCGGCCGAACGCTTTGCGCTTCGCCGCCCCCTCGAAGCACGCGGCCGACGCGTGCAACCAGGCCCCACGCCCGCCGCCCCGCCCCGCGTCCACCACCACCCGCCCGTCCAGCACCTGGAGCCGCACGAGCTCGGTCCGGGGCAGGGTCGCCCGGCAGCCGATGCAGGTCCGGATCGGAGATCCCAGGAGCGTCCCCCGCCGCTAGATGGGGCTCCCGCTGGCGGCCCGCTCCGCGTCGAGCTCGCTCCGGAGCTTGGCCTCTTCCTCCAGGTAAATCCCGACGGCGTGCTTGATCTGCCGTGCCTTCTTGATGCCGAGGTCGGTGGACTCGGCGAGCTTCATGACGTCCGACTCGGCGTGAATGGCGTCCACCGTCGGGTACCCGGCCCGCTTCAAGCTCTCGATGGTCTTCTCCCCGACGCCGCGCACGCGGGCGAGCCGCTCGTCCTGCGAGAGGTCACTCGGGTGGCGACGCGCCTCGGCGATGCGGGCGGCCTCGCGCTCCCCCTCGAGCCGGATCTCCTCCTCGGTGTCGACCACCGCCTGCTCGCGCGCGTTCCGCTGCAGGTCCGCGATCATGTCGAGGCTGAAGCCCGGGAACTGCGTCAGCATCTCGGGGGCCGCCGCCGCGATGTCCTGCGCCTTGCGGAACCCGTGGGCGTAGAGCATCTCCTGCGTCGCCTCGGGGATGTCGATGGCCGTGAAGCTGATGGTGGCGAACTCGCGCATCTCCTTCACGCGCGACTCCGAGTTGATGTCGAGCTTCCACCGCGTGAGCTGCGAGGCGAGGCGCACGTTCTGGCCGCGCCGCCCGATGGCGAGCGAGAGCTGGTCGTCCGGGACGATGATCTCCATGGCGCGGTTCTGATCGTCGAGGAGCACCCGCGAGACCTCCGCGGGCGCCAGAGCGTTGCAGACGAAGCGGGCGAAGTCCTCGTGCCAGGGCACGATGTCGATCTTCTCGCCCCGCAGTTCCTGGACCACCGCCTGGACGCGGGAGCCCTTCATGCCCACGCAGGCGCCGACCGGATCGATGTCGCTGTCCCGCGACGACACCGCGATCTTGGCGCGCCCACCGGGCTCGCGCGCGGCCGCCTCGATGACCACGGCGCCCTCCGCGATCTCCGGGACCTCCATCTCGAAGAGCTTCTTGAGCAGCTCGACCGACCCGCGGGAGAGGATGATCTGCGGCCCCTTCGACTCGCGCAGCACGTCGAGCACGTAGGCCTGGATGCGGTCGCCGGCGCGGTAGCTCTCGCGCGGCACCTGCTCCCGGACCGGCAGCACGGCCTCGGCGCGGCCGAGATCGACGATGACGTTGCCGCGCTCGAAGCGCCGGACGATGCCGGTGATGATCTCGCCCTTCCGGTCCTTGTACTCGTTGAAGATGTTCTCGCGCTCGGCGTTGCGCGTGCCCTGGATCATCACCTGCTTCGCCGTCTGGGCGGCGATGCGGCCGAAGGAGCGGCGGAAGGTCTTGAGCTTGAGGAGATCTCCCCACTGTTCGTCCTGCGCCTTCGCCTCCACCTCGTCCTCGAGGCGGTAGTAGAGGGGAAAGTCGAGCTCGTCGCCGACCTCCACCTCGATGCCCTTCTCGGCGGCCACGGCGATGGGGACCATGTTGGTCGGATCGGGAAGCGGCGCCTCCGGCGTGGGATCGGCGACGATGGTGAGCACCTGGAAGAGGTCGATGCCCCCCTTGTCCTCGTCGTAGTGGGCCTTGAGGTTGCGCTCGATCCCGAAGTGCTTCTTGGCGGCCATGGCGATGGCCTCCTCCAGGATGGAGATGAGCGTGGCGCGCTCGATGCCCTTGTCCTTCGCGACCTGGTCGAGGATGAGGTTCAGGTTCACGTTGCCTTGCATGGTCAGCTCTTCCCCTTCATGTCCGCGTCGAAGTCGTATTCGAGGCGTGCCTTCGCGATGCGGTCGTGCGGGATCCGATGCACGGTCCCGTCCGCCTCCACCTCCACCATCCCGTCCGCATAGCCGCGGAGCGTCCCGGTCCAGTTCTTCCTCGGCCCGCTGGGCGTGTCGATCGGCCCGTACGTCTTGATATGCACCCGCTGGCCCGCGAAGCGGGCGAAGTCGTCCGCCTTCCGCAGCGGCCGGTCGAGGCCCGGCGAGCTCACCTCGAGCTGGTACGCCGGCTCGATGAAGTCCTCGACATCGAGCACCGGCTCGATGATCCTCGAGAGCTCCTGGCAGTGGTCGATGGTGATGCCGCCCGGCCTGTCCACGTAGATGCGCAGCGCCCACGCCGGGCCCTCGCGCAGCCACTCCACCTCCACCAGCTCGAACCCCTCCCGCACGATCATCGGTTCGAGCAGGCGGCGCGCCCTCTCGGCGACAGGCTCTGTACCGATGGCGGTCATGCTTCGAAGAAAAAGAAAAAAGTGGGCGCTACTGCAGCCCACTTTCGTGACCCGGTCACGCCGGGGGGCGAAAATGTCGAGCGATGTAGGTAACAGAAGTGATGCGGACGGTCAAGGCAAGCGGGCGCCCGTTCGCGGGCGCCGGTGTGGATGCCGGCGCGGTGGTCATCGAGACGCAGCACGCTGGGCTGGCAGCCCCAAGCCGGAGGTCGAAACCCCCGGCACTGGAAGTGTCGCTGTGCCCCACCGCGCGGTGGACCCGATGCAAACAGCCGCTTGCAGCCCGCGCGTGGCTCACGCGCCGCGTTCAGCGCGGCGTGTCACTGGCAGTGTTACCCATAAGGGCTCCTCGATCGGGCAGGAACGAGGTTGCCGAGCACTTCGCCCGTCACGATCGTTTGGTGCCTCACCCACCAAGGAGGTCTCGCATGACGGCGTGGAAGAGCAGGAGCAGGCGTCTGGCCATGTCACTGGGCGTCGCGGTAGCTTTGGGGGCGACGGCGTTTGGAGCGACGCGCGCCGACGGGGATCGGGGCGACGGAAATCGAGGGGATGGAGGTCGTGGGGAGCACGACCGGCTGGACTGGCGGGCCGCGAAGGGCCTCGTGATCGCGCCGGTGCGCCTGGACCTCCGCGGGAAGAGCCGCCAGCAGGTGGGGACTGGCAGCTACCTCGTGAACGCGGTGGCAGGGTGCAACGACTGTCACACCTGGCCCAACTACGCTGCGGGCGGCGACCCGTACCTCGGCCAGCGCATGAAGATCAACGCCGCGCACTACCTTGCCGGTGGCCGGCCCTTCGGACCCGGTCTCGTGTCGCCCAACATCACGCCCGACGCCCACGGGAAGCCCGGGGGGATGACCTGGCACCAGTTCGAGAGCGCCATTCGCATGGGACACGACCCGGACGGTAGCGGCCGCATCCTCCAGGTCATGCCGTGGCCGGCCTACAGCAACATGCTCGACCAGGACCTCGAAGCCATCTACGCCTACCTGATGGCCATCCCGCACGCGGAGCCGGCGGGGCCTTAGAAACAGGCGGTTGGAACGGCGGGCGGGGGGCCCTCTTCTCTTTTCGGCGACTCCCGGGAAGAGGCTAGTGCTTCCTCTGCCCGTCCGCTCCCCGCTGGGCCTTGGTGCCCCCGCCGCCAGCGGCTCAACGCTTTGGCCATGCCCCTTCAGCGGGTGTTCGCGCCCGGTAAGATCGACCCTGACCTTCGGCGACGGGTCATGGGCAGCATTCGCAAAAAGGACACGCGACCGGAGTTGGCTCTTCGAGGTGCTCTCTCCCGCGCTGGTATTCGTGGCTGGCGGTGCAACGTCCGGCTCCCGGCGGGCTCCGTGGACATCGTCTTCACCCGTTGGAAGGTCGCGGTGTTCTGCGATGGCGTGTGGTGGCACGGCCATCCCGACTACCTGCCGCACGGTCGCCGCGGCTCTTACTGGGACGCCAAGATCGCGAGCAACGTCGCGCGTGACCGCAAGGTCGCCCGGCAGTTGCGACGCACGGGCTGGTCGGTGGTGAGGATATGGGACATCGACGTGCTCTCGAATCCCGACCGAGCGGCGCGCCGCGTAATCGCCGCATTGCGCGGGCGCGGCAGGGCTCCCTCCGTCAGACGGAAGCTTTGAGGCGCGCCAGGGCGCCGTAGCCCTGCCCTGTCCCGGGATGCGCCTCGTGCTGGCCGATGAGGCTGCGGAAGCGCGCTGGTACGGGGGCCACGGGTTCCGGGGGCGGCACCGGTGATCGCCGTTTAGGCAGCAGCCTGAGCCGGTCATGGGCCGCCGCGCGTCCCAGGAGCTGCCGCTGGATCTCGCGGCCCAGCACTTCAGCGAGCAGCGACGGAACGGCGTTGCCGATCTGCTTCTGCACGGACGCGCGGCCCCCCTCGACGCTCACGTCGTCCGGAAAGGTTTGAAGGCGGCAGAGCTCGCGCATGCTGAGGCGCCGGTTCTCCCAGTGAAAGGGGCCCACGGCGGGCCCAGGCTGTGCCTGGATGGTCCAGGATGGCCGGTTCTTCGCGAGCTTCAGGAGAAAGCTCCAGTAGCGGCGTCTCCAGCCGAAGAGCGGCACTCCCCCCATTCGCTCCGTATGCCAGAGGTAGTTCTGCCCTTCTGGAATGGTTGGAAGAAGGCTCGCCCACTTGCCACGCACGGCGAGGTCCTCTTCCTCGCCCGGAGCCACACCCGCCAGCGCGTCCCACGCGGTCCGGAAGGGGGCCAGATCGGGGGCACCGAAGAGGTTCGCGGCGGTCCCGCCCATGTCGACGTTGAAGTGGGTGGGCTTGGGAAACTCGAACCGCGTGCCATCGCGAGCGCCAATCAAGAACACCCGCTCGCGAAGCTGTGGGACCCCGTGCTCGGCCGCGTTGAGCACCGCCAGCTCCGGCCGGTAGTTGCTCGAAGTCTCCTCGTTGATCTTCCTCACGGTGTCGAGGAGCAGCTTCAGGCCCTCGTCCTTGCCGCTGTAGGCCAGCCCTTCGACGTTCTCGAGCAGGAAAGCCCGGGGCAGCGCATCGCGAAGGATGCGCAAGTACGCGCCGAGCGTGTTGGATCGAGGATCACTCAGCCGAAGCGCATCTCCGCGCTTCCAGTAGCCCGACTTGCTGAACGGCTGGCAGGGCGGACCACCCACGAGCAGATCGGCCTCCCCCCGCCGTAGCCCGGCTGCCCGAAGGAGCTCCTCGCTGGCGACCTCGAACACGTCGCGCTCGATGACAGGCCAGTTGCGATTGGCGCGCAGGGTCTGACAGCAGTCATGGTCGAGCTCGAGCGCGACGGTTGTCTCGAAGCCAGCGGCCTCCAGACCGTAGTCGAGCCCTCCCGCTCCCGAAAAAAGGCTGATGACGCGCGCTCTTCTCACGGATGTGGTTCTACGCCGGCCCTCTGACGCTCACGTGACGCAGACCTGAAGGTGCTGGCTCCTCCGTTCGGGCAGGTCCCACTTGTCGCTCCGCGAGGCAGCGCGTCATCCAGTCGTCGCCGAAGACCTGCCGCGCGGAGAGCTGGTTGTGCACGGCGCACAGCAGGCGAGTGTTGGCGATCGTCGACGGTCCTCCTCGAGCGACCGGCACGATGTGGTCAACCTGGACCCGCACCTTGGAGGCGCAGATGCCACCCGAAGTCACGGGCCACTGGCAAGCCCCATCGTCGCGCGTCCAGACCGTCCGCTTCACCTCCGCGGGGATGTGGCGCGCGCTCGAAGGTGCGGTTGGCCGGGACTTGCGAGGCTTCACCTCGAAGCCCTTCCTCCGTGCATCCTGCGCGAGGACGCTGTCGAGCGCCGCCTCCAGCACGGCTTCGAGCTTTCCATCGGGAACCTTGTGCGAGAGAGCTTCTCGTGCGGCTTCCAGCTTGGCGACGAACTGGCGCGTCACCGTGACGTGCAGGCGGCGCAGGTCGGCCGTGAGAGGAGTGACCTCGCTCTCCCCCGGCGGAACCGAGCGCGCGCCCACGAGCGGCTCCGACTCGCCGGGGCTTCCGGATCTGCCCTCCACCGGGCTCGACGATGGCGCCTGTCCAACCGGTTGGACTGGAACGTCGGCAGGAGTCGGCGGCACGACCATTCTGGTGACCACCGCCCGCTGCGGAGGCGATTCGAAGGGCCGGAGCTCCGCCGAGATCGCCATCGCCTCGCGCTTCGAGGCGTGCAGGAAGCGCGGCAGCACCTCCTGCCGGTTCTCGGGCGTGATGACCTTCGAAAGCTCGATGACGGTGGTGATGCAGAGCTGCCCGTCACGCAGCGCATCGAGCACCTCGGGGTATCGGTGCGCCAGCTCAGCGGCCATCTGCTTGTAATAGGCTGCGCCTCGCGAGAGGCGGAGCTCGCGATGGAGAAAGGCGAACAGGTTGGGATAGCCAAGCTCGAGCCATCGCCGCTCGCGGTGGAAGTCGGCGAGCGCGACGATGAAGTCCGCTGCGGCATGCCGCTCGCGTTGGAGGAGCTCTGCCAAGCGGTGGGTGAGGACGGCGGCGCTTTCAGGTGGCACGTGCTCGGAGGTCGCGAGGTTCATGAGCACCATTGTCTCAGAATGGTCTGACATTGCTCTCCCTACAATCAGCGATACCCTTCGAAGCTGCTCGATTGCTTCCCATCGGGCTCCGCGCCCGCTTCGCGTCGGACCTCGTCCAACCGGTTGGACACCGGCAGCGCCACCTTCACTTGCACGACGCTGCGGCCCGCAGGACCCGCCCTGCCTCACTCCTCCAGCGCTCATCCAGCCGGACGAGGTGCGAGAGCCGGCCCGCGCACTTCTGGTGCCGATCCAGTTCTTCCGGCAGGGCGTACCTGAACTCCCAGCGCCTCGTCACCGGGTGCAGGCAGCCCGCCACGACGTCGAACTGGTCCCGTTTGTAGTACCTGGAGCAAGGATCGCTCGGCGACGCCCTCGTCTTCATGAAGTCCATCCTGGCGAGCCCGGACGCCGTTCTTCCCCGCAGGACGTTCTTGCATTCGATGCTCAGCTTCCTGCTCCCCTCGAAACGGAGCTCCACGTCGGGGACCCCCTCGCCCTGCATGCGCGCGCATTCGGTGACCCCGGGGAGGCCGCGCAGCGTCTTCACCAGGTGCCACTCGGCGCTTCCACCGCGGACCGCCATCAGCAATCTCGCATTGGCGAGGACCATCGCGACGAGCTCGCCCGAGGTCATGCCAAAGGCAGCCAGAACCGCCGGATCGGGAGCGGGGCCGTCCATCGTCTCGTGCGACGGTTCAGGAACCAGCTCCTCGGCGGCCGCTCGCAACTTGTCGGGGCTCGACGCGGCCTCCTCCGCCAGCAGCTCCCTGTGGCCTTGGTCGAGCCCGCGCGCAGCGCGCTCGAAGCGCACGTAATCGAGGAAGCGAGTGGGCACGACGCCGACCACGACCTGCTCGGGGTCGCCGAATTGGCTGCTTGCCCTCTTCCCGGATGCGAGAGGACGGCGCAGCGGACGGCTCCACGTGTGCCACCCTCTCGTCCGGATCTCCTCGACGTGGCGTAGCTTGTACTCGAACCGGATGAAGAACCGCGTCGGGCTGTTCAGCACGGGGTCGATCCCGACGAAGTACCCGCCATCGGGGCTGACGCCCAAGAACAGCGTGGTGAACGCGCCTGTCGGGTCTTGCCAGATGTCGTGCAACTCTCCTTCCTTCTTGCTCCCGTACTTGATCTGAAAGCTGAGCTCGTCCCCGGGGCGGTTGTTCGTCGGGGTGAACGTCGAGGTGAAGGCGTAGCAGACAATGCCCATGCGCTCTCCATCCGCGGTGTCGAAGACGAACTTGAAGGGGGCGACCGAGGCGTCCGGCTTCAGGAACAGCTGGCAACCACACGCGATGAGCGCCTCGCCGATGAAGTCCACGAGGCGCTCTCGGGAGCGGGCCTGGACGGAGTAGGTGGGGAGCGGCACGCCTGCATCCTGCCACGGACCTGCGGCTGGGGCGCTTGGACGATCGTCCGCACCGGCTCGATTCCGCCCTACCCCAACCTCCGCAGCCCCAGCAGCCACTCCCGATTTCCCGCCGGCCCTTCGATGGGCGACTCCGCTTCCCCGGTGACCTCGAAGCCGAGTGCACGGGCCGCGTCCTTCACGCTCTCCAGCGCCGCCCTGCGCTTGGCATCGTCGCGGACCACGCCGCCCTTGCCCACCTCCCCCTTCCCCACCTCGAACTGCGGTTTCACGAGGAGGATGGCGTCGCCGCCGGGGCGGAGCAGGGCCGAGACGGCTGGCAGCACCAGGCGCAGGGAGATGAAGGAGAGGTCGCCGGTGACGAGGTCCATGGGCTCGCCCAGCGACCCGGCGGTGAGCAGCCTCGCGTTCTCGCGCTCGCGCACGACGACGCGAGGGTCGGCGCGGAGCCTGGCGTGGAGCTGCCCGTAGCCGACGTCGATAGCGTACACGCGCGCGGCGCCGCGCTGCAGGAGGAGGTCGGTGAACCCGCCGGTGGAGGCGCCGAGGTCGGCGCAGACCTTCCCCCTGGGATCCACGGGCAACACCTCCAGCGCCTTCTCCAGCTTCAGCGCGCCTCGCGAGACGTAGCGCTGCGGCGCGGCGCCCTCCTTCACGCGCACGGGCAGCTCGAGGGCGACGAGCTGGCCTGGCTTGTCCACCCGCGCCTCGCCGGCGACCACGGCGCCCGCCATGATCAGCGCCTGCGCCTGAGCGCGCGATGCGGCGAGGCCGCGCTCCACGAGGAGCAGGTCGATGCGCTTCTTCTTGGAGGCCTGGTTCAAGCGGGCAGCCGCTCAGGCGAGGGGGACCGAAAGTGGCGGTCGTGGTCGTGGTCGAGCAGCGGGTCAGCGTCGCGGTCGAGGTCGAAGGTCGAGGTCCCGGTCGCGGTTGCGGTCCCGGTCGAAAGTCGCGCCCGCACCCGCGCACAGCGCGCGCGCCTACCCCACCCCGCGCCCGGCCCCCAGCACCACCCTCTCGCCCAGCAGCTCCCGCGCAGCGGCAGCGATGCCGACCGCATCGATGCCAAAGGAGGCACGTTGCTTCGCGGCGTCGCCGTGGGTGATGAAGGTGTCGGGCAGCCCCAGCCGCCGCAGGCGCATGCCGGCCGCGAGCAGCCCGTGCCGTTCGAAGGCCTCCATGCAGGCGGAGCCGAAGCCGCCCGCCAGCGCCGCCTCCTCGGCCGTGACCACCGCCCGCGCGCCGCGCGCGACGCCGCACACCAGCTCCTCGTCGAGCGGCTTCACGAAGCGGGCGTCGACCACGGAGGTGCGGATGCCCTCGGCCTTTAGCGCGTCGGCGGCCGCCAGCGCGGCATGCACGCTCGAGCCGATCGCGACCAGCGCCACCTCGGGCCGCGAGCCGGCGTCGCGCAGGAGCCGTCCGCGGCCGATCTCGAGGGGGGCGGGATTGACGTCGAGGGACGCTCCCACTCCGGAGCCGCGCGGGAAGCGGAATGCCGCCGGGCCGTCGTGCGCCAGCGCGGTCGCGAGCATGTGGCGAAGCTCGTTCTCGTCGGCCGGCGCCATCACCACCATGTTCGGGATGCAGCGGAGGTAGGCGAGGTCGAACGCGCCCTGGTGGGTCTTCCCGTCCGCCCCCACCAGCCCTCCTCGATCGAGCGCGAAGGTGACGGGCAGCCGCTGCAGGGCCACGTCGTGGATGATCTGGTCGTAGGCGCGCTGCAGGAAGGTGGAGTAGATGGCCACCACCGGCCGGAGCCCCTCGCATGCCAGGCCGGCGGCGAAGGTCACCGCGTGCTGCTCCGCGATCCCCACGTCGTACACGCGGTCCGGGAAGAGCAGCTTCGCCTTGATGAGGCCCGTCCCCTCCAGCATGGCAGCGGTGATGGCGACGATCCGCTTGTCCCGCTCCATGGCCTCGCAGAGCGCGTCCGCGAACAGGTCGGTGTAGCTCTTCACGGCCGGCTTCTTGGCGGTGGACTTCCCGGTGGCGACGTCGAAGAAGCTCAGGCCATGCCCGCGGGTGGCGAGGTCGGTCTCGGCCGGCTTGTAGCCCTTGCCCTTGGTGGTGATGGCGTGCACCAGCACCGGCCCGTCGCAGGAGGTCACCTTGCGGAAGGTCTCCACCAGGCCGAGCACGTCGTGACCGTCCACCGGCCCCACGTACTGGAAGCCGAGCCCCTCGAAGAGGATGCCCGGCGAGACCAGCGCCTTGGTGGCGTTGATGGCGTGGCGGATGGCCTTGATGGCATCCGTCCCCTTGGGCAGCTGGGTGAGGATGTCCTTCGCGGTCCGGCGCCAGTGGTTGAAGGTGCGGGAGGCGAACTTCTTCGTGAACCACTCCGAGAGCGCGCCCACGTTGGGCGAGATCGACATCTCGTTGTCGTTCAGCACCACCAGCAGATCGCGCCCGAGATAGCCGGCCTGGTTGAGCCCCTCGAAGGCAATCCCGCCGGTGAGGGCGCCGTCGCCCACGAGCGCCACCACCTTGCCCTGCTCGTTGTGGAGCCGCCGCCCCTCCAGCATGCCGAGGGCCGCCGACACGGAAGTGGACGCGTGGCCCACGCCGAAGGCGTCGTGCTCCGACTCGTCGCGCTCGGGGAAGCCGGCCAGCCCCCCCTCGGTGCGGATGGTCCGAAACCGGTCTCGGCGGCCCGTGAGCAGCTTGTGCGCATACGCCTGGTGGCCCACGTCGAAGACGAGCCGATCGAGAGGCGACGCGTACACGTAGTGCAGGGCCACCACCAGCTCGACCGCGCCCAGCGAGCTCCCGAGGTGCCCGCCGTTCAGGGCGCACGTTCCGACGATCTCGTCGCGGATCTCCTCGCAAAGTCGCGGTAGGTCCTCTGGCTTGAGCCTCTTCAGATCCAGCGGGCTCTCGATGCGGTCGAGCAGTCTCGGCATGTCCTCACCTCTTCCGCGCCACGACGAAGCGCGCCAGGGCTCGCAGCGGCTCGGCGAGCGGTCCGAGCGGCTGCAGGAGATCGAGCGCCTCGGCGCAGGCGGCGCCGGCGCGGCGCCGCGCCTCCTCCACTCCAACCAGCGACGGCAGCGTCGCCTTCCCCGCGGCGGCGTCCTTCCCGGCCCGCTTTCCCAGGGTGGCGGCATCGCCGGTCAGGTCGAGGAGGTCGTCGGCGATCTGGAACGCGAGTCCCAGCCGCTCCCCCACACCATCCAGTCTACCCGGTTCCCCGGTCGCGGCGAGCGCTCCACCGGCGACCGCGGCGGCGATGAGCGCCCCCGTCTTGGCCGCCATGAGACGGAGAACTGCCGCCTCTTCGAGTGCCTGCCCCTCGGCCGCCAGGTCGAGCGCCTGCCCCTCGACCATGCGAAGGGCGGCGCCGGCCAGGAGGACGGCGAGTGGAGCCGCGCGCGCCTCGGCTGGGGAGAGCAGGTGCCGGAAGGCCAGCGCCTGGAGGGCGTCGCCCACCAGCACCGCCGTCGCCTCGTCGAACGCGCGGTGAACGGTGGGCCGGCCCCGGCGCAGGTCGTCATCGTCCATGCAAGGGAGGTCGTCGTGGACGAGCGAGTAGGTGTGGATCATCTCCAACGCGAGCGCGTAACGCATCGCGAGGCTGCCGTCGCCCGCATCGCCGCCCAGCGCCTCGCAGGCGGCCAGCACCAGCGCCGGCCGGAGCCGCTTGCCGCCTCCCGTGAGCGCGTAGGCGAGCGCCTCCGCGAGGCGGGACGCGGGGCCGACCCGCTCTGCGCGCGCCACCGCTTCCAGCAGAGCATCGACCCGGGCGCCCACCCGAGCGAGACCGTCCAGAGCTGTCGCCTCGGAGCCCACGGCGAGGGGTTGTAGCACGCCAGGGGCCCTGCCCGGATCCAGGTCACCGCCCAGCGATTCGCGTGTCCTGCCGCGCGCTCGGGCTCGCCGGTCAGGCCGGAGAAGCGGCGGCGGCGGCACTGCGTTCCGCCAGGATCTCGCGCATGCGGGCCACCAGCCGGTCCATGTCGAGCGGCTTCGGAAAGTAGTCGACCGCACCCGCCTCGCGGCCGGCCCGCTCGTCATCGGTGCTCTTGCGCGCCGACACGAAGATCACCGGGATGTCGTGGAAGGTGGGGTTCTTCTTGATGGCGCGGCACAGCTCGAAGCCGTCGATCCAGCTCATCATCACGTCGAGCAGGATGACGTCGGGCCGGTCCACGTGCATGGCCGAGATGAGCCGGAGCCCGTTGGCGGCTCCACCGACGTCGAACCCCTCGAGCTCCAGCGCGAGGGTGAGCATCTCGCGGGTGTCGCGGTCATCGTCGACGATGATGACCTTCGGCTTGCGCGAGCTCGCGGTCATCAAGGGCCCTGGCCCCCGTCCGCTTCGAACGGCACCGCCGCCTCGGTTCCGTCCGCGTTGCGCACGAGGAGCTCGATGCGGCGCTCCGCTTCGTCGAGCTTGCGGGTCGCTTCGGTGGCCAGCTTCACGCCCTCGGCGAACTTCTCGATGGAGGACTCCAGGCTGAGCTTGCCCGACTCGAGCTCACCGACCACGCGTTCGAGCCTGCCCACGACGGCGTCGTACGCCTCCGCCGGCTCGGCCCTCGTCCCAGCCCCTCGCTCGACCGCCTCGACCATCTTTTCACCTGTAGCAGACGTCGGAAACCGGGATCAACCGCGCGGGGGCTCGTCACCCTCGTCGAGGCGCCGCGCGTCGCCGCGCCGGATGGGATCGGTGCCCACGTCCCGCTCCACCACCGTCACCCAAAGCCAGCCCCGTGCCAGCGCCACCGCCAGCCTCTCTCCCGGGGAGGCGTCCTCGCTCCGCGTCACGAGCGCTCCGTCCTTCAGGACGAGCGCGAAGCCGCGCTCTAGGAGCTTCGCCACGTTGGCGGGCTCGAGGCGGTGCCGCAGGCGCTCGAGCCGCATCCGCTCGCGCGGAAAGGTGGTCTGCTGCCACGTTCGCAGGCGCCGCGCTGCCTCCTCGGCGCGCTTCGCGAGCGCCCGGACTCGCGCGCGGGGCTCGGACCGCGCCAGGCGCGACCTCGCGTCCAGGAGACGCTCCCGGCGCCGGCGGCAAGCGAGCCCGGTCGCCTCCTCGGCGCGCCGCAGGAGATCCTCGGTGCGGTGCCGCTGGTGCGACACGAGATGACTGGGGTCGCCGAGCTCCGCCCGGAGCGCGCGCACGATGCCGCGGCGCGAGGCGAGCGCCTCGGAGAGCGCCCTCTTCGCGCGCGCTCGAAGCGCAGCCAGGCGTGCGTCGAGCTCCTCCCGGACAGGGGCGACGAGCTGGGCCGCGTGCGTGGGTGTGGAGGCGCGCACGTCGGCGACGAGGTCCGCCACGGTGAAGTCCACCTCGTGGCCCACCGCGCTCACGATGGGGACCGGGCAGGCCGCGATGGCGCGCGCCAGCCGCTCGTCGTTGAAGGCCGCGAGGTCGTCCCCCGATCCCCCTCCGCGGGTGACGACGATGACGTCGCAGCGCGCCCGGCAAAGCGCGCGCACCGCGGAGGTGACCGTGGCCGCCGCGCCCTCGCCCTGCACGCGGCAGGGCGCGATGAGCACAGGCAGGGTCGGGTAGCGCCCGTGCAGCACCCGGATGAAATCGCGCAGGGCGGCGCCGGTGGGGCTCGTCGCCACGCCGATGCGGCGCGGCAGGAACGGGAGCGGCCTGCGCTTCGCGGGGTCGATGAGGCCGTCGTCGAGGAGCCGCTGCTTGATCTGCTTCAGGAGGAGCGCCTGCGCGCCTGCCCCTCGGGGCTCCACCTCCTGGATCACGAGCTGATACTTGCCGTGCGGCGGGTAGACCTCGATCGATCCCCGCGCCAGAATCTGGAGCCCCTCCTCCAGCGCGAAAGAGAGCCGGCGCGCCTGGGCCGCCCAGATCACCGCGCTGATGCTGGCCTCCGCGTCCTTGAGCCCGAAGTAGAGATGCCCGCTCGCCTGCCGGCGGAAGCTCGCCACCTCCCCACCAACCCAGACGTCCCTGAAGCGCGGCTCGACCTGCGCGCGGAGGAGCCGCGTGAGCTCGCCGATCGAGAGGGCGCGGGGGCGCACCTGCGAGAACAGGTCGCCGGTCTCTCCGGGCTTGGGCGCCGCCATGCGGTCGGGAGCCTACCGCGTGAGCGTGCGCGCCGCACGCCGGGAGCGAAGCTCGACGAGCAGCTCGAGGAGCTCGTCCACCGCCCCCTGGTCGCGGAGCCGGTACTCGGCGGCGCTGGGGCCCGGACCGACCCGGACGCCCAGCACGACCGGCGGTCCGAGCGCGAAGGCATCCTCGTCGGTGACGTCGTCGCCGGCATAGAGGGCGCTCTCGAGCTTCTCCCGCCGGAGGAGCGCGACGACCGCGTCGCCTTTGTCGGGGAAGCGCTCGGGGAGGACGTTCAGGACCTTCTTGCCCCGGATGATCCGCGCGTTCGGAAGCTTGGCGGCGGCGGCGAGCACGGCCTTCTCCGCCTCGCGCCAGCGGCGCTCGAGCCCGTAGTGGACGGAGAGGGTGGAGCGCTTGTCCTCCACGAACACCTCCATCGCCCCGAGCTCCGCGAGGAGCGCGGCGCGCCAGCCCGCCACCTGGGCCAGGACGATCTTCGGGACCGGGCGTGCCTCGCCGAGCTCGTACCCGTGGTTGCCCACCACGATGTGCACCGCCCCCTCGGTGAGCCGGAGGGTGTGGTCGTAGGCGCGCCCGGAGACCGCAGCCACCGGCCAGACCTTCGAGAGCTGCCCGAGCAGCCGCTTGGTGGAGCGGCGCATCCGGGCGCCGCCGGGATCGGTGACGAGGGGTGCCAGGACGCCGTCGTAGTCGAAGGCCAGCAGCGAGCGGCCGCCTGCGAGGCGCTCGAGGGCCTCTCGACCCCGAGATTGAAGGAGATCCCTCACGCGGCGGCGGGCTGCGCGGCCATCGCTGCGCGGACGATGTCGGCGAGCGCCGCGATGAAGTCCGGCCTGGCGCCCACCGCCGCCGCCCGGTCGAAGAACACGGCGCCGGCCTTCAGCGCGGCCTCGCGCGCCAGGATGTCGAGGTCGTACAGCGTCTCCAGGTGCTCCGAGACGAAGGCGATGGGCACGCCGACGATGGCCTTGCCGGCCGCGTGAGCGGTGAGGAAGTCGACGGTGTCGGGCCCCAGCCACTTCAGCGGTCCCACCCGGCTCTGATAGGTGACGCGCCACTGGTCGGGCCGGAGCCCGGCGCGCTCGGCCGTTCCGCGCGCCGAGAGGTCCACGTACCTGGCGTACGGGTCGCCCTTCTGGATCTCCCGCAGCGGCAGGCCGTGCGCGCTGAATACCACCAGCAGCCGATCCCGCAGCTCAGCGGGCACCCGGGCGATCGCCTCGCGCAGGGTGGCCGCCGAGGCGTCGAGCCAGCCCGGGTGATCGTGCCAGGTGCAGATCTCCGCGAGGGGCTTTCCGCGCGGCCAGAAGCGCCGAAGCTCGGCGAGCGAGCTGCGGGTGGTGGCGTTGGCCCACTGCGGGTAGAGCGGCAGCGCCACCGCGCTCGTCGCGCCGGCGGCCAGCGCCTCGCGGACGCCCTCGGCGGTGTTCGGATGGCCGCAGCGCATGGCGAGGTGCGTGGTGAAGCCCGGCCCGAGCTCCTCTGCCAGCGCGCGGGCCTGCTCCTGGGTGCGCTCGACGAGCGGAGAGCGGCCGCCGATGAGCGCGTACTTCTCCGACGAGGACGGCGCCCTGCGGTTAGCGATGAGCCATGCTAGCGGCTTCTTGAGAGGGCCGAGCCCGGAAGGAAGCACGTCCAGGAACAGGTCGTAAAGGTAGGGCTCCACCTCGGCGAGCGAGCGGGGCCCACCCAGGTTGAGGAGGAACACGGCGGTCGTCATGGCGAGCTCCCCTCAGACCGTCCGAGAGAAGGTCTGCTTCGCGCCCTGGCCGGGAAGGTAGGCGTCGAACAGCATGGCGACATTGCGCACGAGGAGCTGACCCACCGGCGAGATCTGAAGGACGTCGCCGTCGAAGGTGACGAGCCCGTCGTCCTGGAGCTCCGCCACGCCCTTTGCGAGCGAGGCCTCGATGGAGGCCCGGGCGGGCTGACCGAACTTTGCAGCGACCTCGCGCAGGTCGAGCCGCAGGAGGCACATGACGCGGTTGATCACGAAGCGGCGGAGCACGTCGTCGTCCGAGACCGCGGCGCCGCGCTCGATGGGAAGGACCCCCGCGTCCACCCGGTCGCCCCACTCCTTGAGCTTGTGCGAGCTCTGCGCGTAGGCGCCGCCCAGGTCCGAGATGGAGCTCATGCCGAAGGCCACCGTATCGGCCGCGGGACGCACCGTGTAGCCCTGGAAGTTGCGGGTCAGGTAGCCCCCGGTCTGCGCCCGCGCGAGCTCGTCCGTCTCGAGGGCGAAGTGGTCGAGGCCGATGAGGCGATAACCCGCCTTGGTGAACGCCTCCACCGCGCCCAGGAACAGCTCCACACGCTGCTCCGTCTTCGGCAGCGCCTCCTGCGGCAGCAACCGCTGGTGCGGCTTCGCCCAGGGGACGTAGGCGAAGCCGAACACTGCCAGGCGGTCGGGATGGATGCGGAGGATGCGCGCGAGCGTGGGCTCCCACGTCTCGGGAGTCTGGTAGGGGAGCCCGTAGATGAGGTCGAGGTTCACCCCCTTGAAGCCGTTCTTGCGTGCGGCCTCCACCAGGTCCGCGGTCTCCTTCTCGCCCTGGATGCGCCCCACCACCTCCTGCACCTTGGCGTCGAAGTCCTGCACGCCCATGGAGATGCGGTTGAAGCCGAGCCCGGCCAGGGCCTCGATCTGCGCGCGGGTGGTGATGGCTGGGTCGATCTCGACCGCCTTCTCCACGTCCGGCGTGAACTCGAAGTGCCGCGCCAGGAGCTCGTGGCAGCGCTTCAGCTGCTTCACGTCGAGGAAGGTGGGCGTGCCGCCGCCCCAGTGGAGCTGCGAGACCTGCCGCCGGTTCGGCAGATGCGCCGCCACCAGCGCCACCTCCTTCTCGAGCTGGTCCAGGTATCCGTCCGCGCGGCTGCGATCGTGCGTCGCCACCACGTTGCAGCCGCAGAACCGGCACATCTCGCGGCAGAAGGGCAGGTGCACGTACATGGAGAGCGGTCCCGGCTCGGCGTCGGCGCGGGCGAGGTGCCGCTCGTAGGCGGGCGCCTTGAACGCCTCGCTCCACGAGGGCGCCGTGGGGTAGCTCGTGTAGCGCGGCCCCGGGCGGTCGTACTTCCGGATGAGCTCCGGCGGCGGGATCTGGATCATCGAAAGCTCCTACGGCCGGAACGCGTGCACCGCCTGCACGAGCGCCCTCACGTTGTCGGGCGGTGTGGGCGGCTGCAGGCCGTGGCCGAGATTGAAGATGTAACCGGGCTCGTGCCCGACAGCCTCCAGCAGCGCTGCGGCGCGGGCGAGCAGCTTCTCCTTCGGCCCGAGCAGGAGCGTCGAGTCGAGGTTGCCCTGCAGCGCGACGCCAGGGAGCTGCCGCCTCGCCTCCTGCAGCGGGATGCGCCAGTCGAGCGACACCACGTCGAAGCCGAGCTTGCCGAGCTGCGCGAGGTGGGTGCTCATGCCCGTGGCGAAGAAGATGGTCGGCACGCCGGTGCGGCGGACCCGCTCGGCGATGCGCGCCAGGTACGGGAAGCTGAACTCCTCCAGGTCCTCGCGGCCGAGCTCGCCGAGCCAGCTCTCGAAGACCTGCACCGCCTCGACCCCCGCGGCCACCTGGGCCTCGAGCTGCACGATGGCCGCCTCGGTGAGCTTCTCGAACAGCGCGTGGGCGGTGTCCGGCTCCGCGTAGAGCATCGTCTTGAGCCGGGTGAACCCCTGGCTTCCGCCCTCCACGGCGTAGCTCGCGACGGTGAACGGCCCTCCCACGAATCCAATGAGCGGGACGCGCCCGGCGAGGGTGCGCTGGATCGCGCGGATCCCCTCCAGCACGTAGGGCAGGTCCTTCTCCGGGTCGGGGACCTTCAGGGCGTTCACCGCGGCCCGGTCCTTCACCGGATTCGAGATCTTCGGCCCGCCGTCGCCCTTGCCCTTCTCGCCCTTCTCGAAGGACAGGTCGAGGCCCATGGCCGGGAGCGCGATGAGGATGTCCGAGAAGAGGATGGCCGCGTCGAGGTCGAACTCGTCGATGGGAGCCGCGGTCACCTGGGCGATGAGCTCGGGCGAGCGGCACAGCTCGAGGAAGCCGACCCGCTGCCGCACCGCGCGGTAGCTAGGCTGGTAGCGGCCCGCCTGCCGCATGAGCCACACCGGGACGCGGTCGACCGGCTCGCGCCGGCAGGCCTTCAGGAATCGATGCTGGTTGTCGGGCATGAGGGTCGGGCATCTTAGTCGAAATCGCGGGGGGTTCCAGCCGCGCCTGGCGGGGGCGGCCTTCCCTCAACGCGACCGGGCCGCCCGGACGCCGAGCGCCTCGACCGCCTGCTCGGCCGTGGCACCGCGCACCCTCACCGTCTTCCGCCTTCCGGTCTTCCCCCGCAGGAGCTCGACCTCGGCCTTGCGCACCCCCAGCGCCCGCGCGAGGAAGTCGACCAGCTCGTCGTTGGCGGCCCCGTCCACCGGCGGCGCCGCGAGCTTCAGCGCGAGCCGGCCGTCGTGCTCGCCGGCGGCGCAGGTGCGCGAGGCGCGCGGCTGGACAGCGAGCTCGAGCACCACGCCT
>JBBQEB010000056.1:0-20853 GCA_038320275.1 Myxococcales bacterium
AGCGCGACCACAGCGAGGTGCAGGCCGGAGACGGAGAGCAGGTGCGCGAGTCCGCTCCGGGCGAACGCGTCGTTCGTCCCCGCGTCGATGGCACCCCGGTCGCCCGAACCGATGGCCCGCACCAGCGCCGCCTCGCGGGCGGGGAGCGCTCGGGAGGCCGCCTCGGCGAAGCGGCTGCGACCCGCCTCCAGCCAGGCCAGTGCCGAGGGCGCGGCCACCCGCACCGGGGCGGCGGTGGCGTGCACCTCGAGCCCGATGCCCCGGGCGGCGAGCTCCCGGGCCCTGTCGCGCCCGCCGGGATTCCGCGCGCCTTCGGGCGAACGCACGCGCGCCTCCAGCCGGATCCGGTCGCCCAGCGCGAGCGGAAAGGCGATCGGGGGCGCGGTGGCAAGGGCGAGCTCGCCCGCGGTGGTGCGCAGAGCGAACCGGACGCGCTCGTCCAGCCGCTCGGGGACCGAGGCGACTCTCCCCTCCAGCACTGCCTCCCCCACCCTTGGCAGCGGGGGTCCGGAGGGGAGGGCGAGCGACGCCGCCAGGGCGCCCGCGGCGGCGAAGCCCAGCGGAGCAGTTCGCCGCGAGCAGGCGAAGGCGAGTGCCGCCGCGCCGAGGCCAGCGAGGTGGGCGGGGGTAGCCTGGCCGAGCAAGCCGGACGCTGCACCGAGGGCGAGCCCCACGGCTAAAGGGACCAAGGGCCGCCGCGTCATGCGGTCTTTCGCCGCGCCGGACGTCGAAGGGCTTCACCCCCGATTCGCTGGAAATTTGCAGAATTGACGCAGGGGGTTAGCTGTGCTAAGGTCGCGCGACTCAGCACCCTGCCCGCTTCCCTCCTAGGTAGAGGGTAAGCGGGTTGCGCCAATCGGGGCGAGGGTCGGAGGACTGGATGCCTGGAACGCAGACGAGCCCCGCCGCACACAACTTCAAGGTCGGCGACAAGGCTGTCTACCCGGGGCAAGGGGTGGGCGAGGTGATGGGCATCGAGCACAAGGAGGTCGCTGGCCAGCGGCAGTCGTTCTACGTGCTCCGGATCCTCGACAACGGGATGAAGATCATGATCCCGATGAACAAGGTCGGGTCCGTGGGATTGCGCGAGATCATCGGCGAGAAGGACGTGCGCCGCGTGTACACCATCCTTCGCGAGAAGGAGGTGTCGGTCGACTCCACCACCTGGAATCGCCGCTACCGCGAGTACATGGACAAGATCAAGACCGGTTCGGTGTTCGAGATCGCGGAGGTGCTGCGCGATCTGTACCTGCTGCGCTCGGACAAGGACCTCTCCTTCGGAGAGCGCAAGATGCTCGATACCGCCCGCTCGCTGCTCATCAAGGAGCTCGCCATCGCGCGGGCCGTCGACGAGCAGGACGTCGAGATGGACCTGAAGAAGATCTTCAACTGTTGACCGCCCCGCGCGCCCGGACAGCCTGGGCGCCGGGAGAGCGCAGCGACCGCCGCCGCGTGGACCTCCGTCCGCGCGGCGGTCGTTCGTCCACCTGTCGAAAGCCGTCTCACCTTCGCGCGCGCAGAGCATGCCGCCCGTAGAGCAGGGACGATGCCAGCGAGGGGAGGGGTCCATGATCGGCGGTGAGCGCGTCGGGGCCATCCTGGCGGCAGGCGGTTCCGGCCAGCGGGCGGGACTCGCGAAACAGTGGCTCGAGCTCGGGGGCGAGAGCGTCCTTGCGCGGAGCGCGCGATCGCTGGCGGCCTCGGGCGTGGTCGACCTCGTCGCGGCGGTGGTGCCCCCCGGCGAGGAGGAGCGCGCGCGCGCTGCGCTCGCGGGCCTCGGCGTCCCGGTGGTGGCGGTCGCGGGCGCGGCCGCGCGTGCCGGCTCGGTTCGGAACGGCCTCGCCGTGCTGGGCGACTGCGCGGTGGTGCTCGTGCACGACGCGGCTCGCCCGTTCGCCACGCCTGCGCTGGCCCGGGCGGTGGCCCTCGTCGCCGCGCGCGACGGCGCCGCGCTGGCGGCGCTCCCATCCGTCGATACCGTCAAGGAGGCGGACCTTCCGCCCGGGTTCGACCTCGAACGCGCCGCGGCGAGCCTCGCCGCCGGCGCGGAGGGCCTGGCGCTGCCCCAGGCCACGCGCACTCTCGATCGCCGGGCGGTCTGGCTCGCCCAGACGCCGCAGGGTTTTCGGGCCGAGCTGCTCCGGCGCGCCTTCGAGGCCGCCGGCAAGGGCGCGGAGGACGTGACGGACGAGTGCGCACTGGTGGAGAAGCTCGGCGAGAAGGTCACGCTCGTCCCCGGCGAGCGCGGCAACTGGAAGCTCACCACCGCGGACGACGTCGCCCGCGCCCGAGCGCGCCTGGAGGCGCCGGTCGCCATGGGCGTGGGCTACGACGTGCATCCCTTCGCCGCTGGCCGACGTCTGGTACTCGGCGGCGTGGAATTCGACGGGGACGGCCTCGCCGGCCACTCCGACGCGGACATCTGCGCGCACGCCATCGGCGACGCCATCCTGGGAGCCGCCGGGCTGGGCGACCTGGGCCGGCACTTCCCCGACACCGACCCGCGCTGGAAGGGGGTCTCGTCCCTGCTGCTGCTGGCGGAGATCGCCCGCAAGGCCGCCGGCGCGGGCTGGCGGGTGGGCAACTGCGACGTAACCCTGGCGGCGCGGCGGCCCAAGATCGCCCCGCGAGCGGAGGAGATGCGCGCGCGCCTGGCCGACGCGCTGGGCATCCCTGCGGGATGCGTGAACGTGAAGGCCACCACGGGCGAGCGGCTGGGGTTCGTGGGGCGGGGCGAGGGCATCGCCGCGCACGCGGTGGCGCTCCTCGTCCGCGAGACAGGCTGACGGCGAGGCCATCGAGAGCACATGCCGATCCAGATCTTCGATACGCTGACGGGCGCGAAGCGCGAGCTCGTCCCGCTAGAGCCGGGCCGGGTGCGCTTCTACGCCTGCGGGCCCACCGTTTACGATCATGCCCACGTGGGTCACGCCCGCAGCTACGTGGTGTGGGACGTGGTGGTGCGGCACCTCCGCGCGCGGGGCCTCGACGTGAAGTACGTCCGCAACTTCACCGACGTCGATGACAAGATCATCCGCCGCGCGGCGGAGCGGCGCGAGGATCCCATCGCCCTCGCCGACGGGTTCGCGCGCGCCTTCGACGAGGACATGGCCGCGCTGGGGAACCTGCCGCCGGACGCGGCACCGCGCGTGTCGGACCACATCCCGCAGATCGTGGCCCTGGTGGAGCGGCTGGTGGAGCGAGGTTTCGCCTACGTCCCGGGAAATGGCGACGTCTACTACGCCGTCCGCAAGTTCCCGGAGTACGGCCGGCTCGCGAAGCGCAACCTCGACGACCTCCTCTCGGGCGCGCGGGTGGAGACCGGCGAGGCCAAGCGCGACCCCCTCGACTTCGCGCTCTGGAAGGGCGCCAAGCCGGGTGAGCCGGCCTGGGACTCGCCGTGGGGCAGCGGCCGCCCGGGGTGGCACATCGAGTGCTCGGCCATGTCGATGGCGCACCTGGGCATCCCCATCGACCTGCACGGCGGTGGCAAGGACCTCGTCTTTCCCCATCACACCAACGAGATCGCGCAGTCGGTGGCCGCGCTCGGGGGCGACCTCCGCGCGGAGGGCTTTTCGCGCGCCTGGATGCACCACGGGTTCGTGGAGATCGACAGCCAGAAGATGTCGAAGTCGCTCGGCAACTTCTTCACGATCCGCGAGGTGCTCCGCAGCTACGACGCGGAGGCGCTGCGCCTGTTCCTGGTCGGAACGCACTACCGCCATCCCATCAGCTTCAGCGATCCCCTGCTGGGCGAGGCGGAGCGGCGGCTCGCGTACCTGTACGAGACGCTCGCGAAGGTCGACGCGGTCGCCCCCGGCACGGAGGCAGGCCCGGCCCGTGCGTCGCCCGCCGTCGGCGGCGACCTCGCCGACCGCGTGGCCTCCGCGCTCGACGATGACTTCAACACGGCCGCCGTGCTCGCCGTCCTGGCCGAGGCGTTCACGTCCGCGAATGCGCTGGCGGACGCCAAGGGCAAGAAGACGCCCGAAGCGCGCGCGCGGCTCGCACGCTTCGCCCGCGGGGCGCGTGCGGCGGCGGCGACCTTGAACCTCCTCCAGCGGCCGCCTGCACAGGCCCTCGCCGCGCTGCGCGATCGGGCCGCGACGCGATGCGGCATCGACGGCGCGGCGGTGGAGGAGAAGCTCCGCGAGCGCGCCGCGGCGCGCAAAGAGAAGGATTTCGCGCGCTCCGACGCCATCCGCGATGAGCTGCTCGCGATGGGCGTCGGGATCATGGACGGTCCCCAGGGGACGGGCTGGAAAGTCCTCGAGCCTCGAACCGCCCCTCACGGGACGTGAGGGCGGCGAGCCGCCAGACCATGAGTGCGGGCCGCGCTCCCCGCGCCCCGGAGGTTTCATGTCGCAGCGCAGCACCTCGACTGCCTTCCTTCTGACGCTGTCGCTGTCACTCGCCGTCGCTCTCGCGTGCGGGAGCTCGAGCGAGACTGGAGGCGGCAAGGACCCGTTCTCCTCGGTGCCCGTGTCCCAGCGGCTGACGGGCGGAGGGCTGGGCGCGGACGTCAACGTGCTGGTGGACGGCCTCGGAATCCCCCACGTCTACGCGGGCAGCGACGGCGACGGAGCGTACGCGCTCGGGTGGGTCCAGGCCAACGACCGCTTCTTCCAGATGGACCTGTTCCGCAAGGTGGCTCGCGGGCGGCTGGGCGAGCTCCTGGGCGGCGTGGCCGACCCGGCGCAGGACATCCAGATGCGGACGATGTTCACCTCGACGCGAGCTGCGTCGAACGGGAGCCACCACGTCGAGGACCTCATCGCGGAGGGCCTCACCCCCGAGCTCCGGGCGTACGCGCAGCGGTACGCCGACGGTATCAACCGCTGGCTCGACGACGTGAGGGCGAACCGGAGCGGCGCGACCCTCCCGCCCCAGTACGCGAGCCTCGCCGTATCCGCGACCGACATCGCGCCCTGGACGGTGGAGGACTCGCTGGCCATCGGCCGGCTGCAGTCCTTCCAGCTCTCCGACAGCTCGGGGGAGGAGCTCCTGGCTGGCAAGCTGCGCACGTCCGGGCTCGACACGACGGTGTTCAACGACCTCACCCGGCACGCGCAGGCTGTGCCGGCCGCCATCCTGGCGCTCGCGGCGTCCCGGCCGTCCACGAGCGCCGCACGCGCTTCCGCGGCCGCGGCGGCCCAGGCGGACGCGGGGCTCGCCGAGGCCCGGGGCAGCATCGATGGTGCGCTCGCCGCGCGCAGCACGCTCCAGCTTCCCTTCGCCTCCGGGGGCGATCGCGCGGGCTCCAACAACTGGACCGTCATGCCGGGCCGGACGGCGAACGGCCACGTCCTCGTCGCGAACGACCCGCACCTGTCCCTCTCCCGCCCCGCCAACTTCCACCTTGCCCATCTCGTCACGCCCACCCGCAACGTCGCGGGCGCGATCTTCCCTGGAACACCGGTGGTGGTCATCGGCCACAACGACAAGCTCGCCTGGGGCGACACCGTGGTGGGCTACGACGTGACGGACCTCTACGTCGAGACGCTCGACGCGGTGCCGGTGCCCACCAGCGTGCTGTACAAGGGCGCGCAGGTGCCGCTCACGGTGATCCAGGAGACGCGCAAGGTGCGCGGGTCCGCCGACCAGACCTACCCCATCTACCTCGTACCGCACCGCGGGCCGCTCCTGCCCGGCTCCATCGATCCCGTGGCCAAGACCGCCATCTCGGTGCGCTGGACCGGGCAGGACCCCACCTACGAGGTGCAGGCCTTCTACGAGCTGAACGCGGCCAAGAACGTCGACGGGGCCTTCGCCGCGCTCGCCAAGTTCGGAGTCGGCGCGCAGAACTTCAACTTCGGCGACACGGCTGGTCACATCGGCTACGACCCGCACGCGCTCGTGCCCATCCGCGGGAGCGCCGCGAACGGCTGCCTGCCCTGGCTGCCCATGCCTGGCAAGGACGACAAATGCGACTGGCAGGGCTTCATCCCCGACGACCAGCTGCCGCAGGCGCGCGACCCGGCCAAGGGCTACCTCGCCACGGCCAACAACGACGTGACGGGGCGGCTCGCCGCGGGAGCGGCCGGCGCCGACGCCGACCCGCTCGCCGGCGGACCGTACCTGTACGCTTACAGCGACATCGGCTTCCGGGCGCAGCGCATCGCGACGCGGCTCGACGGGCTCCCGCGCGCCACCCTGGACGACATGACCGCGCTCCAGGCCGACAACCACTCGAACCTGGCCGAGACCATGATGCCGGGGCTCCTGGCGCTGCTCGCCCCCCGGACGCTCTCGCCCACCGCGCAAGCGATCGTGGCGCTGTGGCAGGGCTGGGACTTCACCACGCCCACCGGCACGGAGCCGGGGGCTGGCGTCGCCTCGAGCTCGGCCGCCTCGGCGGCCTTCCACGCCTTCCTGCACCCGTTCGCCTCGCGCGCGATCGTGGCCGGGATGAGCTCGGCAGGCGCCAACGCGGCGAGCCTCGCCGCGACCGTTCCCTCGGAGCAGCTGGTGAAGGTCCTGGTGGGCGTGACCCAGTCGCCGCGCCCGCTCCGCTCGAACGCCTGGTGCAGCGGCGACTGCTCCAGCGCCGCCGCGGCCGCCCTGGAGGACACGGTCGCCTTCCTCGGCGCGCGGCTGGGCCCGGCGCCCTCCGCCTGGCGCTGGGGCGACCTGCACCACGTGAAGTTCCGGAGCCCGGTGTCGCCGATCCTGCCCGACCTGGGCCCCTTCCCGAACGACGGAGGGCTGTTCACGGTGGACGTGGCGAACTTCGACCTGTGGAGCGACACCTTCGAGCAGCACGCCGGGCCCAACATCCGCATCGTGACCGAGCTCGATCCCGCTGGCGTGAAGTCGCGCATGGTGATCCCGGGCGGCGAGTCGGATCGCCCGGGTTTCCTCGGCGCGACGGCCTCGCCCCACGACATGGGCCAGGTGCCAGCCTGGCTCGCCAACGAGAAGGGCGACCAGCCGTTCAGCCAGCCCGAGGTGGTGACGGCCGCGAAGAGCCGGCTCGTGTTCGCGAGGTAGCCGGACGGCGCGCCGCGCTTCCCAGCGCTAAGCTCCCGGGGGTGGCCCTCGCGATCCAAAGCGCGTTCCAGCCCACGGGCGATCAGCCGCGCGCCATCGCCGAGCTGACGGAGGGGCTGCGACGGGGGGATGCGCACCAGGTGCTCCTGGGCGTCACCGGCTCGGGCAAGACGTTCACGGTCGCGAACGTGGTCGCGAACGTGCAGCGCGCCACGCTCGTGATCGCGCACAACAAGACGCTGGCGGCGCAGCTCTACGGCGAGTTCCGCGACCTCTTCCCGGACGCCGCCGTGCACTACTTCGTCTCGTACTACGACTACTACCAGCCGGAGGCGTACGTCCCCTCGACGGACACGTACATCGAGAAGGACTCGTCCATCAACGACGAGATCGACCGCATGCGGCACGCGGCCACCCACGCCCTGCTCACGCGCAACGACGTGCTCATCGTGGCCTCGGTGAGCTGCATCTACGGCCTCGGGACCGCCGAGGCGTACTACGGCCTGCTCCAGAAGGTGGAGCGCGGACAGGACTTCATGCGCGACCGGTTCATCCGGTCGCTCATCGACATCCAGTACGAGCGGAACGACCTCGACTTCCACCGGGGCACCTTCCGCGTGCGCGGGGACACCATCGAGATCTTCCCGCCCTACGAGGAGCAGCGGGCGGTCCGCATCCAGTTCTTCGGGGACACGGTGGAGCGCATCCAGGAGTTCGACCCGCTCCGCGGCATCGCGCTCGACGAGATCGACAAGGTCTCCATCTTCCCCAACAGCCACTACGTGTCGGCTCCCGAGACCCGCAAGCGCGCGATCGACGGCATCCGCGAGGAGCTGCGCGGAAGGCTGGGGGAGCTGCGCGGCGAGAACAAGCTGGTGGAGGCGCAGCGGCTGGAGAGCCGGACCCTCTTCGATCTGGAGATGCTGGAGCAGATGGGCTTCTGCTCTGGGATCGAGAATTACTCGCGCTGGCTGTCGGGCCGAAAGCCGGGCGACCCGCCACCCTGCCTCATCGACTACTTTCCCGACGACTACCTGCTCGTCATCGACGAGTCCCACCAGACCATCCCGCAGATCGGTGCCATGTACCGCGGCGACCGCTCCCGCAAAGAGACGCTGGTGGACTTCGGCTTCCGGCTTCCCTCCGCGCTCGATAACCGCCCGCTCAAGTTCGAGGAGTTCGAGCGCATCCAGAACCAGGCCATCTTCGTGTCGGCGACGCCGTCGGCGTACGAGCTGGAGAAGTCGGGCGGAGTGGTGGTCGAGCAGATCATCCGCCCCACCGGCCTCCTCGATCCGGAGGTGGAGGTGCGCCCGGTGGGCTCGCAGGTGGACGACCTCCTGGCCGAGGTCCGGCTCCGCGAGAAGGCCGGGCAACGGGTGCTCGTGACCACGCTCACGAAGCGCATGGCCGAGGATCTGACGGAGTACTACACCGACGTCGGCGTCCGCTGCCGCTACCTGCACTCGGACATCGTCACGCTCGAGCGAAGCGCCATCATCCGCGACCTGCGCCGGGGTGAGTACGACGTGCTCATCGGCATCAACCTCCTGCGGGAAGGGCTCGACATCCCCGAGGTGTCGCTCGTCGCCGTGCTCGACGCCGACAAGGAGGGCTTCCTCCGCAGCGAGGTGTCGCTCGTGCAGACCATCGGCCGCGCCGCGCGCCACCTCGACGGCCGGGTGCTCCTGTACGCCGACAGGGTCACCGACTCGATGCGGAAGGCGATCGACGAGACCAACCGCCGGCGCGAGGTGCAGCGGCGCCACAACGAGGAGCACGGCATCACCCCCCAGTCGGTGGTGCGCAACATCATGGAGCTGGGGATGGGCGGGGGCGGCGGGGGCGAGGCTGCGCTCCCCAGGGCTGCCGAGGGGGGCGTGGAGTACCAGCCGGAGCAGATCCCGCGCATCGTGGAGGACCTCGAGCGGGAGATGAAGCGCGCCTCCGAGGAGCTCGAGTTCGAGAAGGCGGCCGGGCTGCGCGACCGCATCCTGACGCTCAAGGACCTCGCGCTCGGCGTCGTCCGGAACACCGCCGGGCGCAGGGGCCTCCTGGGCTCGGGCGCCAATCTCGCCGCAGGCGGCGGCGCGCCGCCAAAGGCGCAGGCCGCCCGGCGCAGGCGGCGCTGACCGCTACCGGCCCACCAGCACCGAGACGTCGTCCACCGCGAAGCTGGTCGGCAGCGCGCCGTCCTCCGCGGCGGAGAGCTCCACCCGCACCGCGCGGCCCAGCCAGGGCGACAGGTCGAGGATGGCCCGCACCCAGCCGCGGCTCGCGTCGGCGTTGGAGGCGGCAAGGGCTGTCGCGAGCACCTCGCCGGAGAGGGGATCGCGCACCGTCACCGAGAGCGTGTCGAACGGCTCGGCGCCGGGCTCGGCGGTGGTGACGGCGACCGAGAGCGAGAGCGCCGCCTTACAGGCGCTGGAAGGGAGCAGCACGTCCTGCCAGATCGCGTCGGCGTGCGCCAGCCCGTAGCCCCCCAGCCACGCGCGCCCGTGGCCCGAGCGCGGGGGCGGCCCGGAGGAGCGGTCGAAGAGGCCTGGCGTGCCCTGCCACCCCGCCCCGGCTGCCTCGAAACCACCGTTCACGAGGAGCTCCGAGGACGAGGCACAGCCGGGGAGGCTTGCGCCGGTCGCGGCCGGTCCCAGATCTGGAAGGCCTCCCACGGCCCGCGTGTAGAGCAGCGCGTCCGGCGAGCCCGGTGGCAGACGGGAGAGCTCGCCCGCGGTCGCGCCGCCCACCAGCGCGTCCGAGACCTCGGCCGGGGCTGCCCGCGGGTGCAAGGACAGGTACAGCGCCGCGGCGCCCGCGACGAAGGGAGAGGCCATGGAGGTCCCGCTGAGCCGGGCGGTCGCCTCGTCGCCCAGGTTCCAGGCGGACGGGATACCCACCCCGGGGGCGAAGAGATCGACGCAGGGGCCCCCGTTGGAAAAGCCAGCCACCGCGTCGCCCTCGTCCGAGGCGCCGACGGTGATCGCCTCCGGCAGGCGCGCCGGCGACTCGGCACAGGCATCGCCGCCGCCGTTCCCGGCGGCGACGACGTACGTGATGCCGGAGCCGATGGAGCGCGAGATGGCCGCGTCGAGGCTCAGCGAGGGACCGCCTCCCAGGCTGAGGTTCGCCACCGCCGGGGAGGCGTGGTGAGCGGTGAGCCAGTCCACCGCCGCGATCACGCCCGACACGGTGCCGTTGCCGGCGCAGTCGAGCACCCGCATGCCGTGGAGCTGCACGCCGGGAGCCACGCCCAGCGTCGCCCCGCCGACGATTCCGGCGACGTGGGTGCCGTGGCCGTTGCAGTCCTCCGTGCCCCTGCCGTCCCCCACGCCGTCGTAGACGCCGTCGGCGCGGCCCGCGAGCTCCGCATGCGTCGTGCGCAGGCCGGTGTCGAGGAGGTAGGCGTGCACGCCGGCGCCAGCCCCTCCCGGAACGTACGCACCGTCGAGCGGCATCGTGCGCTGGTCGATCCGGTCGAGCGCCCAGGAATTTGTCGCGACCGCTCCCGCGGTCGCGAGGTGGACGGGCGCATCCTCCTCCACCCAGGCCACGCCGGGAGCCTCCGCCAGCGCGCGGGCGGCCTCCTCGTCCATGGTGCCGACGAAGCCGCGCAGGGCGTGGTGCATCCGGCCCAGCACGCGGGCGCCGCCGCGCGCCGCGAGCGCGTCCACGTCCGGGGCCGCTGCGCCCGGCTCGCCGCGCTCCAGCACCACGATGTACCGGCGGGGGATGGCGCGCTGCGACCGCAGCAGCTTGGAGCGCGCGAAGGGCACGCTGGCTCCGGCATCCTCACCGCTTCCGGTGGGAAGGGCCCCGCCACAGGCGCCGAGCACCGCCAGGCTCGCGAGGACGAAGCTCTTGGCGGTGCGGTGCATCGGGCGGGTGGTCCTTCCCTCCGCACCGCCTGAAGAAGACGGCGCGAGCGGCGTCCCGTTCACCTTCCGCTTTCGGCGAACCCCCCATCAAGGTCGTCAATCCCGCGCAATGCACCGCGCCTGTAAGGCCGCGTCGGCCGAAGGGGCCGCGGGGATTAGATCCTCCCACGTGGACGCCGCGCTGCGCGAGAAGCTGGGAAACCTCCCGACCGAGCCGGGCTGCTACCTCATGCGCGATCGCGCCGGAGGGGTGGTCTACGTCGGAAAGGCCTCCAATCTGCGCTCCCGCGTGCGGAGCTACTTCGACGCGGGCCGGGGTGACGACCGCGCCTTCATCGCCCTGCTGGACGACCTCCTGGGCGACATCGACGTCATCGTCACGCGCTCGGAGAAGGAGGCGGTGCTCCTCGAGAACGAGCTCATCAAGAAGCACCAGCCCCGCTTCAACATCCGGCTGCGCGACGACAAGGACTTCATCGTCCTGCGGCTCGATCCATCCCACCCGTACCCACGCCTGGAGGTGCGGCGCGCCCGGCAGCGCAAGGACGACGGCGCGCGCTACTTCGGGCCGTACTCGAGCGCGAGCTCCATCCGCGAGACGCTGCGCATCGTCAACCGCTGGTTCGGCCTGCGCACGTGCACCGACCACGTGCTCGACCACCGCAAGCGACCCTGCATCCTGTACCAGATCCACCGCTGCCCGGCCCCCTGCGTGTACGAGGTGGCCGGGGACGACTATCGGCAGAGCCTCGACGACGCGGTCACCTTTCTGGAAGGGCGGGAGACGGAGCTCGTTCCGCGCCTGCGGGGCCGCATGCAGGAGGCAGCGACGGGCCTCCGCTTCGAGGACGCGGCGCGGCTCCGCGACCAGCTCGTCGCGGTGGAGCGCAGCCTGGAGAAGCAGCGGGTGCTCATGTCCGACGACGCCGACCGCGACGTCTTCGGGATCTACCGCGAAGGCCCCGACCTCGTCGTCTCGGTGCTCGCCATGCGGAAGGGCAGGCTGCAGGATCTCCGCACGCATCCCTTCCGTGGGCAGGAGTTCCCGGACGAGGAGCTGCTCTCGTCGTTCGTGGCGCTCTACTACGAGGGAACCCCCGCGCCGGACGAGGTGCTCCTCCCGGTGGAGCCGTTGGCCGCGGCGGCGCTGGCGGAGGTGCTCTCGGAGCGGCGCGGGCGGAAGGTGAAGCTCCTCACCCCGCAGCGAGGCGCCAAGGCCGACCTCCTCGACGTGGCCGCCCGCAACGCCGAGCAGGGTTTCCGGAGCTGGCAGGAGAAGGACGAGCGGCGGGACGAGGCGCTGGCCGCGCTTACCCGCGCCCTCCACCTCGCGCGCGAGCCGCGCTGGATGGAGTGCTACGACATCTCCACCTTCCAGGGCGCGCTGGCCGTCGGGTCTGGGGTGTCGATGAAGGACGCGGAGCCCGACAAGGCCAACTACCGGAGGTACAAGGTCAAGGGCGTGGCGGGGCAGGACGACTTCGCCATGCTGCACGAGGTGCTCATGCGGCGCCTCAAGCGAGGGCTCGCGGAGGGCGTCTTCCCGGACCTCCTCGTCATCGACGGCGGCAAGGGGCAGCTCTCCGCCGCGCTCGCCGCCGCGCACGACCTCGGGATCCCCACCAAGCCGGTTCCCGGCAACGAGGGCGTGCCATTCGTGGAGATGGTGGGGCTCGCGAAGAGCAGGCTGGTGGACATGGGAACGACGCGCGTGGTGAGCGGACGCCGCCGTGCACCGGGGCGGGCGCCGAGCCGGGCGAGCGCGGCCGACGTGGGCGGGGCGGGCGCCGGAGCGCTGGCGGACGCCGCCGAGACGGCGCAGCGCGGGTACGTGCCAGAGCTCGAGCGCACGCCGGAGCGGGTGTTCCTCCCCCTGCGCAAGGACCCGGTGGTCCTGCGGCAGAACTCGGCCGAGCTCTACGTGCTCACCCGGCTGCGGGACGAGGCTCACCGCTTTGCCATCACCTTCCACCGCAAGCTGCGCCGCTCGCGCAATTTCCAGTCGGTCCTGGAGGAGATCCCGGGCATCGGCGGGGGCCGGCGGAGGGCGCTGCTGCGGACACTCGGCTCGCTCAAGAACGTGAAGGCGGCGAGCGTGGAGGAGTTGGCGCGGGTGGAGGGGTTCGGGCCCAGGGCGGCCCAGGCGGTGTGGGCCTTCTTCCATCCGGCCGGCTCGGCGGACGCGGCGCTAGCCGGGGAAGCTGGAGAAGCGGCGGCGCAGGCCGCCGAGGCGGCGCCAGTGGAGGTCACCGAGGCCGAGATCGACGTGGCGCTGGCGGAGGAGGCCGCTGCCGGGGGGGAGGGCGACGAGGCCACCGGCGGTGTCGGCGGCCCGGCGATCGCAGCCGCGGAAGGCGGCGCGGAGCTGCCCCGACCGGTATCTTCGAGCTCCCCGCGGCAGGAGGTTTCGTGAGCGAGGTCGAACGAGGCGGAGTGGCCCTGGCACCGGTGGTGGACGCGCTCTGCGAGGCGGCCACAGGGCTCGTGCCGCGCAACGGCGGCGCCGGTGGGCGGCTGGTGCTCCCGTCGCGCGACGCGGTCATCGGCTGCGTGGAGGAGCTGCGCGCCGTCTTCTTCCCCGGCTACTTCGGCGCGCCGGACCTGCGCGACGAGAGCCTCCACTACTACGTGGGGGCCAAGCTCTCGCGCATCCTCGGGACGCTGGAGGAGCAGGTCCGCCGGGGCATCGCGTTCGCGGAGCGGCACGCCTACGAGACCTGCGTGCACTGCGCCGTGGAGGCGAGCCGCGTCGCGCGCGCCTTCCTGGCGAGGCTTCCGGCCGTGCGCCAGCTGTGCGCCTCCGACGTGGACGCCGCCTACGAGGGCGACCCCGCGCTGGAGATCAAGGACGAGGCGATCTTCAGCTACCCCGGCGTGCACGCGGTGACGAGCCAGCGCATCGCCCACGAGCTGCACGTGCTCGGCGTTCCCCTCATCCCGCGCATGATCACCGAGCATGCGCACGGCGAGACCGGCATCGACATCCACCCCGGCGCGCGGATCGGCGAGCGGTTCTTCATCGACCACGGCACAGGAGTCGTCATCGGCGCCACCTGCATCATCGGGAACCGGGTCCGCATCTATCAGGGCGTCACGCTGGGCGCGAAGAGCTTCCCGCTGGACGAGGGCGGCAAGCCGATCAAGGGCGTCGACCGCCACCCGGTGGTGGAGGACGACGTGGTCGTCTACTCGGGGGCCACCATCCTCGGCCGCATCACCATTGGCCAGGGCTCCTCCATCGGCGGCAACGTCTGGCTCACCCACGGCGTTCCGCCCGGCAGCCGGGTCACGCAGGCCGAGGTGCGGGAGGCCGGATTCGAGTTCGGCGGCGGCATTTAATCGGCCATCGCGCGGAGCCTGGAGTACCTTCTGCCCCTCGCCCAAGAGGAGACCACCCGTGGCAATGCATCCCTGGCACGACGTCGAGCTTCCCCGCTACGTCGAGGATCCCATCCCGGCCATCATCGAGATTTCGACCGGCTCGAAGGTGAAGTACGAGCTCGACAAGGCCTCTGGACTGCTCATCGTCGATCGGGTGCTCTTCTCCGCGGTCCACTATCCGGCCAACTACGGCTTCGTCCCCCGCACCTACTGCGACGACGGCGATCCGCTCGACATCCTGGTGTATTGCCAGGAGCCCATCCAGCCGCTCTCCATCATGCGGGCCAAGGTCATCGGCGTGATGAAGATGCGCGACGACAAGGGCGAGGACGACAAGCTCATCGCCGTCCACAACGACGACCCGGAGTACAGCTCCTACGCCGACGTGACCGAGATGCCGGTCCACCGCATGCGCGAGCTCAAGCGGTTCTTCGAGGACTACAAGGGCCTCGAGCACAAGCGCGTGATGGTGTCCGAGCCGCAGGGCAGGAAGCTCGCCCTCGAGGTGCTGCGCGGCGCGATGAAGCTCTACGAGAGCGAGAAGTCGCGGCTCGTGGCCACCCGGGACGACATGAGCGCGGGCGACGCGCGCAAGCGGGCCGGCAAGAAGCGCCGGCCCACCTCGCGGCCGGTGAAGGGGTAGGCGGGGGCCGGCCGCCTACTGCACACGGCCGGCGGCCTGATCGCGTCGCGGGAGGAGCACGTAGAAGGCGTCTGCAGCGAAGGCCATCGCGTAGTGGTTAGCGATCAGCTCTCCCACACCAGGCCCGAACCAGGCGTCGATGGCCTGGCGCCCTACCTCGGTCAGGGGTGAGCCGGACAGGATCACCGCGCCGAAGTCCTCGCGCGCCACGCGTGCACGGAGGTCGGCGGCGGGTCCGGGCCGGCGCGCCTCGACGACCCCGAACATCCAGGGATCGAGCAGGAACGGCCGCTCCCCCGCGAGGATGGGCAGGAGCGGGTACTCCGAGAGCAGCGGGCCTCGCCGCGAGCGGAGCAGGGGCAAGACCGCGTCGTAGCGCGCTCGGCGCGTGACGGAAGTACGGCTCCGCAGGAGCCCCCATCCCGGCTCCAGCAGGAGATTGAACTCGAAGAAGAGGCACGCCGCGAGGACGAGCGCAGCCAGCTGACGATGGATCACGCCCGCTGCCAGGCAGGTGACCATGGCCAGGGCGGCCGCGACCTCCAGCTCGATGAGGTGGTTGTGCTCCACGCCGTACCCGAGGTGAACCACGGCGGTGACGGCGAGCGCCGCGAGGGCGTAGCCGAACAGGACGGGAGCCCTCTCCCGCGCAGCACGATCGCAGGCGGCGGCGAGCCCGAGGAGCACCAGCGGAATGGTGGGCGGCATGAGCGTGCCGACGTTCTTCAGGAGGCGGTACGGCATCCGGAGAACGTCGCCCGCGCTGCTGCGCCCCGTCGCGCACGCCAGGATGATCTCCAAGAAGCGCCCGTGCGTCACGATCTGCATTGCGCCCACCAGGACGAGCGACCACGCGGCGCATCCGAGCAGGAGCCCGACCGATGCCCGGCGATCGCCCCTGCGCCACAGCACGACCAAGGCGAGGCACGGCGCTGCAACGCTCGTCCACTTGGTGAACCACGCGAACGCGAAGAGCGCGGCCGCCAGGAGGAGGCGCAGGCGGCCGGCACGGCGGCCGGAGACCACCCCAGTCGCCCACAGGCCGCAGAGGCCGAGTGAGACCGCGAGCAGGTCCGCCCGGGTGGCGACCGCCTCCTCCTGCACCGCGATCGACATGAGCGCGAGACAGGCCCCTCCGGCCCGCGCGAGCGGCGAGAGGCCGGCAGACCCCAGCAGCCCGTAGGAACCCACGAGGAGCAACGCGAGAGCGAGCGCTCCCACCGCGAAGCCACTCGCCACCGGCGGCAGATAGCGCATCGCCGCCACCTGCAGCGCGACGAAGCCCGGGAAGTACCGCGTTCCACCGTAGCCCTCGCTGGAGAACATCGGTCGATACGGCACGCCGTGGTGCCAGTCGTGAGCAAGGGCGGTCCACACCTCCGAGGGCGGATCGATGTCCTCGCGGGCGGCGGCGCGCGCAAACCGCGCCGCGGTGATCGGGGCGAGCAGCGCCGCGACCGCCAGGGTGATCGCGCAGAGGTTCCATCCCGTTGGGAACCGCCGCGCCGCGGCGACGGAAGGGGATCTCTTCACAGGCTCCCAGGGTAGCAGCACCCCGGAGCGGGCGCACGCCGGTAGGCGTACCGCGGTCGAGCTGCTCCAAGGTACGACCCGCACCTCCACGCGCACGGGAGCGCGCCCGGCTGGAAGCGAGTTCCTTGGGCGAGTTGCCCCCCCGGGATAGACTGCCTCGCCTTGCAGAGAGCCCACCGCGCCGCCGACTTCACGCTCGAGTACGTGGCCAACGTGCTCGCGGAGCGCGGGATCATCACCGAGGACGCCCGGCGTACCGCCTTCGCGCGCGAGCCCGCCCAGCGGGCGAGGCTCCTGCGCGAGAGCGCGAGGGTGAACGGCGGCCGCGCGCTGCGCCGGGCGGAGCTGTCGCCCCTCGAGCTCATCGCCTCCTTCGAGTTCCGCGACGCGCGGCAGGAGGGCGAGGCGGTGGACGAGGACAAGGCCACCCACGCCGTGGCCGAGGCCGCCGGGATCGCGTACCGCAAGATCGATCCGCTGAAGCTCGACGCCCAGCTCATCACCCGCACCCTCTCGCGGCCCTTCGCGCGCAGACACGCGGTGCTTCCGCTGGAGCACCGGGACGGGACGCTCCTGGTGGCGGCAGCCAACCCGTTCGACCGCGAGCTCTTCGAGAGCCTGCGCGGCCTCACGGGTGGGCCCGTGGAGCCCGTGCTGGCCGCGCCATCCGACATCCACCGCGCGATCGCCGAGGTGTACGGCTTCCGCGAGCAGATCCGCGAGGCGCAGACGCGGCTGGAGGGCGGCGGCCCCGACCTCGGCAACCTCGAGCAATTCGTCAACCTCGCCGCGCTCGACGCGCTGGAGGCCTCCAGCGAGCCGGTGGTGGCGGCGGTGGAGTACCTGCTGCACCACGCCTTCGAGCAGCGCGCGAGCGACATCCACGTCGAGCCGCGGCGCGAGGAGTCGATCATCCGCATGCGCATCGACGGGACGCTCCACCCCGTCTACCGCATCCCCAAGGGCGTCCACGGCGCCATGGCGAACCGGTTCAAGATCATGAGCCGGCTCGACATCTCCGCCCGCCGTCCCCAGGACGGCCGCATCCGGACCGCTCGCGGGGACGCCGAGATGGAGCTGCGCGTCTCGACCATCCCGACCGCCTTCGGCGACAAGATCGTGATCCGGATCCTCGACCCGGAGGTGCTCGTCCGCGACCTGTCGGAGCTTGGCTTCCTCCCCGACGAGCGCGAGACGTTCGAGCGCTGGCTCCTGCGCCCGCACGGGCTCGTCGTCGTCACCGGTCCCACCGGCAGCGGGAAGACGACCACCCTCTACTCGGCGCTGCAGGCCCTGGCCTCGCCCGAGACGAACGTCGTCACCATCGAGGACCCCATCGAGATGGTGCACGAGGGGTTCAACCAGATCGCCGCCAACCCCAAGACCGGCACCAGCTTCCCCGAGGCCTTGCGCCACGTCCTGCGGCAGGACCCGGACGTCATCATGGTGGGCGAGGTGCGCGACGCCGAGACGGCCGCGCAGGCGGTGCAGGCCGCTCTCACCGGCCACATGGTGCTCACGACCCTGCACACGAGCGACGCGGTGGGCGCGGTGGCGCGCCTGCGGGACCTGGGGGTGCCGAGCTTCCTCATCGGGGCGACGCTCACCGGCGTGGTGGCGCAGCGGCTGGTGCGGCAGGTCTGCCCCGCCTGTGCGCTCGATGTTCCGCTCACGGCCGATCAGGTGGCCGAGCTGGGCGTCAAGCACCCGGAGGACTGGGCCGGCGAGCTCTTGGCGCGCCGAGGCGCGGGGTGCGCCAAGTGCCGCCTCACCGGCCATTACGGGCGCACCGGGATCTTCGAGGTCCTTCCGCTCAACGCGCGGCTGCGCCACCTGGTGGCCGACGGCGCCACCCCCGAGGTGCTCCAGCGCACCGCACGCCAGGACGGCCTCCGGTCCCTTCGCGACCACGCCGTTCGCAAGGTCGCAGCAGGCGTGACCTCCTTCGAGGAGGCGATGCGCGGCACCGCCGATGCGGAGGGCTGGCGGTGAACGCCTTCACCGACGAGCTCGCCTCGCTGCATCGCGCGGGCGCGCGGCTGCTGTACGTCGTCACGCAGGAGGAGGAGCGGGCGGTGGCGCTCTGCCGCGCCGCCTTCGCCTCCGGGAGCGCCGGCAAGAGCGCGCCCAGGCTCCTCGTCTGGTCGCGGTCGAGGGGGCTCGACCCGCTCGCCCCGGAGGCGCGGGAGCCGCTCGCCGCGCTCGACGCCCTGGCGAATGATGAGGGGCTCGGGCGCTGCGTGGCGCTCCTCCTCGACTTTCAGCTCGAGCTCGAGGACCGCGCGGTGGCCCGGCGGCTGCGCGATCTCCTTCCCACCCTCGGCGCGCGCGGTCGCTCCGCAGTGATCGTTGCTCCCCGCCTGCGCCTCCCCGAGGGGCTCGTCGCGGAGGCAGCGACGCTGCGGCTGCCGCTCCCCGGCCGCGAGGAGCTCGCCCGATCCCTGGAGACGGCCGCGCCCGGTGCCGGTGCCCCCGCGGCGCTCCTCACCGCAGCCGCCGGGCTCGCTCTCGGACAGGCCCAGCGCGCGTTCGCGCGCGCCGCACAGGCGGACCCCGCCCTCGGCCCCGCCGCGGTGCAGATCGTCCTGCAGGAGAAGCAGCGGCTCCTCGCACGCGACCGCGGCCTCGAGATCGTCGAGGCGACGGAGGGGCCGGACGACCTGGGCGGCCTGGAGGCCTTCAAGGCCTGGATGTCGGAGCGCGCCCAGGGGTTCACGCCGGAGGCCCGCCAGTTCGGCCTGCCGGCGCCGCGCGGCGTGATGCTCCTCGGCGTACAGGGCTGCGGCAAGTCGCTCGCGTCCAAGGCCGTGGCGAAGCTGCTGGGCGTGCCGCTGCTGCGCCTCGACCTGCCGCGGGTGCTCGGCGCGGGTGACGGCGCGGAGGAGGGGCTGGCGCAGGCGCTGGAGGCGGCGGAGTCCATCGCCCCCGTCGCGCTCTGGGTGGACGAGATCGAGAAGGGCTTCGCGGGGAGCGCTCCCGGGCCCGGCAGCGATGCCCGCGCCGCGCGACTCCTGGGCGCATTCTCCACCTGGCTGCAGGAGCACCGGAGCGCCGTGTTCGTGGTGGCGACCGCGAACGACGTGACGCGGCTGCCTCCCGAGCTCCTCCGGCGCGGCAGGTTCGACGAGCTGTTCTTCGTGGACCTGCCCGACCTCCCGGCGCGGCGCGCCATCCTGGCGCTCCACCTCGCCCGCCGCGGACGGGATCCCGAGCGCCACGAACTGCAGGCGCTGGCCGAGGCCTGCGCCGACTTCTCGGGCGCCGAGCTGGAGCAGGTGGTGGTGGGCGCGCTGCATCGCGCCTTCGCGCAGGGGCGGGAGCTCGATTCCCAGGACCTGCGCCGGCTCGCGCAGGACATCGTGCCCCTCTACCGGACGTACGAGGAGCCCATCAAGGCGCTGCGGGAATGGGCGCGCGGGCGGGCGCGGGTGGCTGGGCGCGAGGCGGCGGTGGTGGAGCTGTTCCGGCGGTCGGGGGCGTAGGCGAAGGGGAGGCGGGCGTCTTGCGCAGCGACATCACCGTGGCGGAACTCTGGCGCGATCGCGATCTCGCGGCCTGGCGCGCCCTCGTCGCGTCGTCGCCGGAGGGGAGCGCGTACTGCCTCCCGGAGTACCTCGACGCGCTGTGCTCGGCGGCCGGAGGGCGCTTCGTCGTGCTCGGGGTGAGACACGGGGAGGAGCTCGCTGGCGGGATCGCCCTCCACGAGCGCGGCACGCGCTGGGGCGCCGTCGTCCAGCCGCGGCCGCTGCTCTACTACAACGGCCCGGTGCTCCGCCGGTACGCCACCAAGAACCCCGCCGAGGCGGCGAGCCGCACGGCGAAGACGCTGGCCGCCCTCGCCGCCGAGCTCCGCCGGCGCGGGCTCGCACGCACCACCCTGCGCTGCCGCACCACCGTCCAGGACGTGCGAGCGCTGCTCGCCGAAGGCTGGTCGGCCTCGCCGGCCTACACCTACGTGGCGCCCCTCGCCGATCCGGCTGCGCTCCGGGCGCGTATGGACGGAAACGTCCGGCGGCTGCTGAAGCGCGCAGAGGAGGGGGGCGTGCGGCTGGTCGAGGACGGCGAGTTCGACCCGTTCTACGCGCTCCACTGCGCCACAGGTGAGCGGAAGCGCTTCCAGGCCTACCTGCCGCGCGAGCCCTTCCGGCGCTTCGTGCAAAGCCTTCAGGGGCGGGGGCTCTGCCGGCTCGATCACGCCGTCCTGCCCGATGGCCGCGTGGCAGCGGCGCAGCTCACGCTTCTCGGTCCGTCGGCGACGAGCCACACGGTCGCGGCCGCGGCCGATCCGGCGCTCCTCGGCACCGGCGCGTCGGCGTACCTGCGCTGGCGCGTGTTCCAGGCGCTCTCGGCGGCCGGTTACGGGGAGAACGATCTGACCGACGTGGGACCGGGCGAGGTGGGCCAGTTCAAGAGCCACCTCGGCGCCGACCTCAG
>JBBQEB010000057.1:0-20851 GCA_038320275.1 Myxococcales bacterium
GAAGGAGCTGCGTCTGCGCAACTGGGACGCGTTCCCCGTGCCGGCCTCGTCCATCGACGCGCTCGTCCTCACGCACGCGCACATCGACCACACCGGTGCGGTACCGCTCCTCGTCCGGCAGGGCTTTCGAGGGCCCATCTACTGCACCTCGGCGACGCGGGACCTCGCGCACCTCCTCCTGCCGGACTCCGGCCGGCTGCAGGAGGAGGAGGCGCGCTGGGCCAACCAGAAAGGTAGCTCGCGCCACGCGCCGAACGCGAAGCCGCTCTACGGCGAGGCGGAGGCGCTCCAGGCGCTCCGGCAGCTCGTCCCCCTACCCTACGGCGCCCGCACCGCGATCCAGACCGGCGCCGCGATCACCTTTCACCGCGCCGGCCACATCCTGGGGAGCGCCACCGTGGAGCTCGAGGTCCCGCTCGAGGGCGGGGCGCGCCGGCGGGTGCTCTTCTCCGGGGATCTGGGGCGCTACGGGGCGCCCATCCTGCCCGACCCCGACCCCGCCTGCGCCGCCGACGACGTGCTGGTGGAGTGCACCTATGGTGACAGGCTCCACCACGGCGATGCGCGCGCGGAGCTCGCGAGCGAGGTGCTGCGCGCCGCCGAGCGCGGCGGGGCGCTCCTCGTGCCATCCTTCGCCATCGGGCGCACCCAGGAGATCCTGTTCCACCTGCGCGCGCTGGAGGCGGACGGGCTCATCCCCGAGCTGCCCGTCTTCGTCGATTCGCCGATGGCCTGCGACGCGACCCCGATCTACCTCGCCCACCGCGAGGACCACGACGACGAGATGGCGCGGCTGTTCTCGACAGGCGTCGAGCCGCTGCGGCCCGCCCGCCTCACCTTCGCGCGATCGCCGGAGCAGTCCAAGGCGGTGAACCGGGTGGAGGGCGCTTGCATCGTGATCTCCGCCTCGGGAATGGCCACCGGAGGCCGCATCCTGCACCACCTCGCGCGCCGGCTCCCCGACGCGCGCACCACCGTCCTGCTCGTCGGCTACCAGGCAGCGGGGACGCGCGGCGCGAGCCTGCAGGCGGGCGCGGCTTCGGTGCGCATCTTCGGCGAGGAGGTGCCGGTGCGCGCCTCGGTCGTCACCATCTCCGGCTTCTCGGCGCACGGGGACAAGGACGAGGTGGGGCGCTGGCTGGCGAGCCTGCCGCGCCCGCCGGCCCGGGTGTTCTGCGTGCACGGCGAGCCCTCCGGCCTGGAGGCCACCCGCGCGCGGCTCGCGGCCCTGGGCTGGACCGCCGAGGTGCCGCACCACCTCGAAGAGTTCGAGCTCGCCGCGTGAGCCAGCTCCTCCTCGACGCGGGCATGGGCACCGCCCTCCTGGACGCGGGACTCCCCTCCTTGCCCGAAGCCTGGCTCTTCGAGCGGCCGGAGGCCATCGCAGCGGTGCACCGGGCCCACGCTGCCGCCGGGGCCCAGGTGGTGCTCACCTGCACCTTCAACCTCGCCGGCCCGCGCCTGCGCGACGAGGGGGTGGAGGAGGGGCTGGAGGCCCTGGCGATGCGCGCGGTGGAGCTCGCCCGCGCCGCGGCGCCCGGCGCGCGCGTGGCCGGCGCCGTCGGCCCCACCCTGCTCGCCGGAAGTGCCCCCGAGTCGGCGCTTCGGGAGCGCTTCGAGGCGCCGTTCCGCGCCCTGGCCGCGGCGGGGTGCGACCTCCTTTGGACGGAGAGCCACTGGGATCTGCCGGAGGCCCGCGCTGCGCTCTCGGCCGCGCGTGCGGCAGGACTTCCGGCGGTGACGACGTTCACGTTCCGCGACGAGGGCGGCGCGCTCGCCGCCGCTTCCGGCGAGCCCGCGCTGGCTTGCCTGGAAGAGCTGGCGCAGGGCACCGTCGCGGTGGGGGCGAACTGCCTTCTCCCCGGGGCTCCGCTCGAGGGGCTCCTCCGTGCGGCCGCGTCGCGCCTCGCCCTTCCGCTGATCGCGAAGCCCTCCGCTGGGCTGCCCGGCTCGCTCCTCACCCCCGAGGCGTTCGGAGCCTGGGTCTTGGAGCTCTCCCGCGCCGGGGCACGCTGGGTGGGCGGCTGCTGCGGCTCGGGCGCGGCCCACCTCGAGGCCGCCGGCCGGGCGGTCCGCCAAGGCGCTCAAGCCCGCGGGTAGGAGCCGAAGAGGTGCAGCGCGTGGACCCGCGCGGTCACCCCGGCCATCGCCTCGACGCCCCGCGGGTCGGCCCGATGACCCTCGAAGTCCACGAAGAAAACGTAGTGCCCCAGGGCCTGCTTGTTGGGGCGGCTCTCGATGCGGGAGAGGTTGATCCCGCGCCGCGCCAGCTCCCCCAGCACTTCGTACAGCCCGCCGGGCCGATCTCGGTCGAGGGTGAAGGCGATGCTGGTGCGGTCGCGGCCCGTGGGCTTCTCGTCCTCGCGCCCCACCAGCACGAAGCGGGTCGCGTTGCCCTCGCTGTCCTGGATCCCGTCCGCGAGGACCTCGAGCCCGTAGCGCTCGGCGGCCGCAGCGGAGGCGACCGCGGCGACGCCCTCCTCGCGGGCGGCGTGGCGGGCGGCGTCGGCGGTGGAGAGCGCCGGCTCCAGCGGGACCCCGGGCAGCTTCGACTTCAGGAAGATCCCGCACTGCGCCAGCGCGATGGGAATGGAGAGCACGCGGCGGACGTCGCCCAGCGCGAGGCCGGGCGCGGCGAGCAGGTTCTGACGCACCGGCAGGAGAACCTCGCGGCAGATGCGCAGCCCGGGCCGGTGGAGGAGCAGGTCGAGCGTCGCCGGGATGCTGCCCTCGAGCGAGTTCTCGATGGGCACGAGGGCAAAGTTCACCTCGCCGCGCAGGAGCCCCTCGAAGACCTCGGGGATGGAGGGGTAGTCGCGCCGCTCCGCGCCCGAGACGAGGTCGCACCGCCCCACCGCCTCGTCGCTGAAGGTGCCGGGAGGGCCGAGGTATCCCACGCGCATGCCCCCTTGTAGCAGCGCTTCCCTTGGGGCTCCACCTCGCGGGCGCGGTCCCACAGCCTCAGCGTTGACGCAAGAGCGCTCGCTCCAGCACGGGCAGGCGCGGGTCGGAAGGCGCTACCTCGCGCAGGCGCCCCAGGCGTGCGCGCGCGAGCGGACCGTCACCGCGACGCAGCGCCGCCTCGACGCCCGCGACGAGGGCGTCGGCTCCGCCGAGCACGCCCTCCGCTTCCATCGACGCGAGGTCGGCCTCGCAGGCCGCGCTCCGCTCCAGCTCGCAGCGCGCTAGAGCGCGGGTGATCCGCGCCTCGCGGAAGCCGGGCGAGAGCGCCACCGCGCGTGAAGCCTCGGTGAGCTCCGCCGCGTGCTCCCCGGCGAGGTGGTGCGCCGAGGCGAGGTTGAGGCGCGCCTCGGGCCACGCCGGCGAGAGCGCCACCGCCCGCCCCGCCTCGGCGAGCGCTCCTGCCGCGTCACCCGAGCGCAGGCGCGCCCAGGCGAGCGCGTTGGCCGCGCGGGCGGAGCGGGGCGCGCGAGAGGCGGCCAGCGCGAGCCGCCGCTGGGACTCATCGAGACGGCCCGCGCGCCCTGCCGCGATGCCGAGGTAGAGGTTCGCCAGGGGATCGCCGGGGTCCACCGCCGCGGCCGACGCGAACAGGCTGGCGTCATCCTCCCATGCCGGGAGGCGGGCGCGCACTGCGGCCATCGACCCGAGCGCGAGCACCGCGGTGCTGGCGGCGAGGGCGCGCCCGGAGGCAGGGGCGCGGCGGAGGGCGGCCGCGATTCCGGCGGCGAGGAGCCAGGCGAGCCCCGCCGACGGGAGGTGGAGGTAGCGCTCGGGAAGCTGACCGGTGATCCCGCTCGCGAGGCCGGCCGGCACGAGTGGCGCGAGGAACAGCGCGGCCGCCGGGGCGAGGTCGCGCCTCTTCCAGGCGAGAGCGACCAGTGCGAGGGCGACGGCCGCGCCCGCTGCGGCGAGAAGGATCGCCTGTCCAGCCTCGGCCGCAGGATGACTGATGGTCAAAGGCAGCGGCGCGACCGCACGGCCGAGGTACGCCGCGAACGCGCCGAGAATCCGAAGGCCTCCCTCGCCTGGCGTTGGAGCCCCCATCGGCGCGATGTGAAGCGCGCTGCGCAGGGCCCACCAGGTGGCGAGCGCCACCGCGACCGCGCACCACCGCGGCGCCGCTGCGCGCGCCGGTCGCCGGGCCGCGAGGTCGTCCGCCAGTACCACGGCGGCCATCGCTGCGAAGCCCTCCTTGGAGAGAAGCCCGCACAAGAAGAGGAGCCCGTGCAGCCCGGCTCTCCGGTAGCCCGGCGCCCACGGCAGGAGAAGGAGCGCGAGGGCGAAGAGCGTGGCGAGGAGGTCGTACCGACAGCTCACCCAGGCCACCGCCTCGACGGAGGCCGGATGGACGGCCCACAGGAGCGCCGCCAGCGCCCCCGCGACGCCCGCGGCGGCCCCTCCCCCGAGCCGCCGGCGGAGCAAGAGGACGAGCAGCGCTGCCGAGGCCGCCTGGAGGATCACGCTTCCGGCGTGGAGAGCGGCGGGACCCTGGCCGAAACGGGAGTCGAGCCAGAAGGACAGCGTCGCCACAGGCCGCCAGTAGCCGCTGGGCGCATCGGGCGGGCTCGCGAAGGCGTACAGGTCGCAGCGCAGCGCGCGCAGGAGACCGCCGGCCCCACCGCCGAGCGCCGGGCTCGTGCGCACGTACGGGAGGTCGTCCCAGGCGAAGCCGAGGCCCAGGGCCGGCAGGTCGGTGGCGACGACCGCCAGGGCGACCAGGGCGGGCGCTGCGGCCAGGGCGAGCCTTGCGGCCCTGCCTGCCCCGACACCGCGCGCGGCCCCCTCTCCCGGGCCGGCGCTCGCTCGCGACGGGCGAACCTTCACGGCGCCAGCGCGCCAGCCGCGCTGCGGGGCGGCGCCCCATCGGCACTCGAAGATGGCGTGGCCGCCGCGCGCAGGATGAAGTCCTCCACCGCGGGCCAGTTTCGCTCCAGCGCCTCGGCGTGGCGCGCGCCCGGGACGAGGCGGAGCTCGCGCGCTCCACCGAGCGCGTTGAAGACGCGCTCCGAGTGCACGGGAGGGGTGTTTCGGTCGGCCGCGCCGTGCACGAGCAGGACCGGCGCGAGCACCCGCGGGGCGGCCAGGACGGGGCTCGCCTCCGCGATCCGGAATTTGCCCTCCTCCTCCGCCAGCCGGAAGGCCCGCCGAAGCTGGCGCTCGCTCGCGAACCAGGGCGCGCGGTCGCGGGCGATGCTCTCCAGGTCGGAGAAGGTCGCCGCCGCGACCACCGCCTGGATGCGCCGGTCCTCCGCCGCGGCCTGCAGCGCCACGGCTCCTCCCAGGGACACGCCGACCACCACCACCCGTACGCCGCCGAGGAGGTCGAGAGCGCGCGCGAGATCCTGGCGCTCCAGCACTCCATAGGTGCAGGCGTCGCCCCCCGAGGCGCCGTGCGCGCGGAGGTCGAACGCGAGCACGTCGAAGCCGAGCGGGACCAGGCGCTCGGCGAGCCAGGTTCCCGAGGCGCGCGTGTCCGAGATCCCGTGCAGGTACACCACCGCCGCTTCCCGGCGCGGCTCCCGGGCGGCGAAGCGCCACCCCCGCAGCGTCGCGCCAGCGCTGCAGAAGGCGATATCGCGGTGCGGGAGCGCTGGCTCCGGTCCGGGAGCTTGCCTGCGAGGATGCAGCAGCGCGGCCGCGCCCCAGCCCGGCGGCATGCATCCGGGCAATGTCGCGAGGAGCGCGCCCACCATGGCTGTCGAGGATCTGGGCTGCGCGCGGCGGGCGGCCCCTGCTCCTGGCACCTTTTTTCGCCCGGCAGCCACGTTCAACAAGGAGTATAGCTGCACTTTCCAGGTGATGATCTCCGGGACCGGGTGCTGTGACCTGGCCCCGGCAGGTCAAAGGTCGCAATCGAACCCCAAAGGAGAACGATCGCATGAAGAGACTGCTCACGGTGGTCGCGGTGCTCGGCGCAGCTTGCGCCGGGGCGTCACGTCAGACCTCTCCCCCAGGCGCGCCCAACACCATCTGCATGCCCTGTGGCAACGCGTGCCAGTTCCCTTGCACACCGGGTGAAACCGCGGTCGCCGCCGCACCCAAGGCCGCGCCCAAGCCCGCGCCCGCGCCGGTCCAGGTCGCGGCTCCCGTCCAGCCCCCGCCGCCCCCGGCCGAGCCGGTCGCCGCCACCACCTTCGATCCTCCCGGCGGGCCCATGACGGGGCGCCAGATGGTGACGCTCTCCACGTCCACCCCGGGCGCGGTCATCCACTACACCACCGACGGCACCGACCCCAGCGCGTCGTCGCCGGTGTACTCGGCGCCCATCCCGGTGGAGGGGAACACCACCCTGAAGGCCATCGCCTCGGCTCCCGGCGCGCCGGATAGCCCCATCGCCACCTCCGCCTACACGGTGGCCGCCCCGACGCCGCCGCCCGCGCCGGAGACCCCGCGCGTGACGGTGACCAAGGAGAAGCTCGAGCTCAAGGACAAGGTCTTCTTCCGCACCGGCAAGTCCATCATCGACCCGAAGTCCGACTCGCTCCTCGACGAGGTGGCGACCGCGCTCCAGAGCCACGACGAGGTGAAGCACGTCGTCGTCGAGGGCCACACCGACTCCTCCGGCAGCGCCAAGCTCAACCGCAAGCTGTCGCTCGCCCGTGCCCGGGCCGTCCGCAAGTACCTCGTGGACAAGGGCGTCACCGCCAGTAGGCTCGACGCCCGCGGCTTCGGTCCCTCGCAGCCCGTCGCCGACAACGACACGCCCGACGGCCGCGAGCAGAACCGGCGCGTGGAGTTCATCATCCGCTGACAGGCGGCCTGTCGAAGCCTGGGGGCGCTTCCACAGCCCCGCTGTCGAAAACGGGAACCGGGCATCGCGCCGGTTCCCGTTTTTCTTGGCGGTGGGCGACCCAGGCCTTGGTCTACCCCGATGTCGACCCACAAAGAAAAGGCCCCCGGGGAAGGGGGCCTGAAATGACTGTGGGCGCTGCAGGTTTCGAACCTGCGACCCCAGCCGTGTGAAGGCTGTGCTCTACCGCTGAGCTAAGCGCCCGGAACGGCGGCGGAGTATGCCGATGGCTCCGGGGGGTGTCAACGGGAACCGCTGCTGCCCGGGCCCGTTCTGGAGTCGGGCGGCGGCCCCCCGTCGAGCTTCTCCCCCAGCTCGCGCGCCTTGCGCTTGAGGCGCGCCACCTGCTTGCGCAGGTCGGCGTAATCCGGCCGCGCGGCGAGGCCCGCCAGGTGGAAGGCGCGCTCCTGGGTCGACTGCACCAGCTGCAGGGTCCGCTGAGCGAGGCCGACCGCCCGGGCCATCGCCTCCTGCCCCCGAGGATGTGCGAGGAGCACGCCCGCCGCCCGCCCCGCCACCCGCACGCCGCTCTCGAAGAGATCTTCTGCCAGCTTTCGCTCCTTCACCGCGATCCTCCTTCTCCGGCGAGCTCCGTCGGGATCTGCCGGAGCGCCGCGTCCAGGATGTGCCTGTGATGCGCCCGCCGCACCAGCGCCTGCAGATCCCCTTGCACGCGCACGCGCCCGGAGAGGGCCGCCTTCACCGGGTCTTCGCCCTGGAGGAGCGCCGTCCAGACGGGATAGGGCGCGCGCAGCACGAAGTCGGGCTCGAGCTCGAGGAGGTCGTCGGCGTCGGCGAGGACGCGGAAGGAGACGATGCGGCCACCGCGGTGCTCGCCGTAGACCGCGAAGTGGGACGGCAGCTCCGGCGGGTGGGCCTCGATGACGGCGCCCACGGTGGGCGCGAGCCCCTCCAGCGCGCGCGGCGTGTCGGGATTGGCGTTCACCTCGGCGACGAGCCGGGCGAGCCACGCGTGGGAAGGAAAGATCACGTGTTCCCCTTGAGCCAGCCGAAGAGCCCGTTCCCGTGCCGCCCGGTCCGCCCCTCGCCGCCCGGTCCGGCTCCCGCGGCGCGCTCGGCGAGCGCCCGCCGCAGCGGCTCGGGCGTGCCGTGCGTGGCGAGCTCCACCGCGCGAGGACCCAGCACCGGGTCGTCGAACTTCACCTCGAGAAGGCACTCCTCGTCGAGCTTGAAGTCGATGCGCCGCCCGGTGGCGGCCGCGGGCAGCCGCAGCGAGCCGAGGAACTCGTCGTCGAGGACGTCGTCCGAGTCGCCCTGGTAGATGTCGAGCTCGATGGGCTGGCCGGGCTCGCGGGGAGGCGGGAGGCGGAAGCTGTGCGAGCACGGGATGGTGCGGTTCTTCTCGAGGACCCTGCGCAGGCGGTGCGTGGAGGTGGCGACGCCGATGGACATCGAGAGAACGTCCACCAGGGTCACCGAGTCCATCGCGCCCAGGGAATCGCCGAGCAGCGCCGCGCCCAGGGCCACGCACTCGTCGGGATGAACGCCCTTCCGCGCGGGCTTTCCGAAGTGCTCCCGGATGCGGTCTCCCACGAGCGGCATGCGAGACTGTCCGCCCACCAGGATGACCTCGTCGATGTCCTCGGGCCGCAGGTTCTTCTCCCCCAGCACCCTGTCGCACAGCTCGAAGGTGCGGGCGACGAGATCGCCGGTGAGCTCCTGCAGCATGGCCCGCGAGAGCGGCAGGTGGAGATCGAGGGGCTTGCCCTTGCGCTCGGCCAGGAAGGGAAGCTCCAGGGCGACGTTGGGGAGGAGGGTGAGGTCGATCTTCGCCCGCTCGGCGGCGCCTTTCAGCCGCTGCATGGCGATGGGTGAGCCGGCGAGGTCCACCTTGTGCTCGCGCCAGAAGGCGTCGAGCGCGAAGTCGATCACGCGGTTGTCGAAGTCGCTCCCGCCGAGGAAAGTGTCGCCGCCGGTGGCGAGCACCTCGAAGACGTTGCCCGCGATCTGCAGCACCGAGACGTCGAAGGTGCCGCCCCCCAGGTCGTAGACGAGGATGCGCTGGTCGAGCCCGCGGTTGAAGCCGTACGCCAGCGCCGCCGCGGTGGGCTCGTTCACGATGCGCTTCACCTCGAAGCCTGCCAGCCGCCCGGCCTCCTTCACCGCCTGCCGCTGGTTGTCGTCGTAGTGGGCCGGCACCGAGATGACCGCCTCGGCCATGGGGCTCCCCAGGAACGCCTCGGCGACGGACTTCACGTGCGCGAGGACGAGCGCGCTCACCTCGGGGAGCGTCCTCACCTCGCCACCCAGCATCACCGCCGCCTCGCCGCGGGGCCCCTCCACGATCTCGTAGGCGTAGTCCCGGCGCAGGTCCTGGACGATCTTGGACGCGAACGTGCGGCCGATGAGCCGCTTCGCGCCGTAGATGGTGTTCTTCGGGTTCGTGACCAGCTGATCCTTGGCCACGCCGCCGACCAGGACTTCGCCGCGCGCGGAGAGCGCCACCACGCTCGGGAGGGTGAGGTTGCCCTTGTCGGTGGGGACCACCCGCGGCACCCGGTTCCGGACGTGCGCGACGCAGGTGTTGGTGGTGCCGAGGTCGATGCCCAGGATGGGCTTCTCTCGAAGATTCGGCCCGGCCATCTGGGATGTCTATCAGAACGGGACGTCGTCGTCCGCGCCCTCGGGCCCGTCCGTCCCGGGCGCGGAGTGCGGCTGCCCCGCCTGTGGTGGCTGCGGTGGCCGTCCGAAGAGGGCGGGGATGGCGAGCGCGCGCGTCACCGCCTCGGCCGCCGCGAGGCGGGCCGCATCTGGAGGCGCCGGGAGCGGCGGACCCGCGGACGGCTCGTCGAGCTGCCAGCGCTCCATGAGGGCAGGATCGCCGGGCAGCTCCTCGATGAAGCGCGACGCCTTCAGCACCACCCGCTCCCGGTCGTGGGGGGCGGCGACGAGCGGGAAGCAGAGGTAGAGCTCGTCGCGCGCGCGGGTGCAGGCGACGTAGAACAGGCGCCGCTCCTCCTCCTCGCCGTCGCGATCGCGCAGCGCCTGCGCGCTCGGGAAGCGGCCGTCGGCGAGCCAGACGGCGAACACCACCCGCCACTCCAGCCCCTTGGCCTGATGCACCGACGAGAGGACCATTTTCTCGTCCGGCTCACCGCCCTCGGACACCGTCTCGGCCGACAGCTCCGAGAGGAGGCTCACCTCGGCCAGGAAGACCTCCGTGTCCTCGTAGCTCCGGGCGTACTCGGCGAGCTGCCGGATGTCCTCCACCCTCGAGTCGGCGTTCACGAACTCCGAGCGGAGGTGCTCCTCGTAGCCGCCCGCCAGCACGAGCTCGATGGATTCGCCGGGGAGGTCGCGGGTGGGCGGGTGGGCCAGGCGCCGCAAGAGCTCGGTCAGCGCCCGGTAGCCGGCCCTTCCCTTGGGCGGGACCTGACATGCGACGTCCGGCGAGAGGAGCTCATCGACGCTCCCCGCGCCGCCCCTGCGCCGGGCGCCGAGCGCGTTCCAGACCGCGTCGGCGGTGGCGCTGCCCACGCCCGGCGCCAGCCGCAGGGCGCGCTTGAGCGCGAGCTCGTCGCCGGGATTCGCGGCGAAGCGCAGGTGGGCGAGCACGTCCTTGATGTGGGCCGCCTCGAAGAACCGGACCCCCGAGCGCACCACGAAGGGAATGCCCCTGCGCGCCAGCTCGAACTGGATCTCCATGGCGTGGTGGTGCGCGCGGTAGAGGACGGCGATCTCCGGGAGGGGGATGCCCTCGTCGCGGAGCTCGAGCACCCGCTGGGCCACGAACTGCGCCTGCTGGTTCACGTCGCGACAGGGCACGAGCCCGGGGAGCGGCCCGTCGGCCCTCACGCTCTCGAGCTCCTTCTCGTAGGCCTTGACGTTGTACGCGATGGAGGCATTCGCGAGCGCCAGGATCTGCGGCGTCGAGCGGTAGTTGACGACGAGGTCGAAGCGCCGCGCGTCGGGGTAGCGCGTCCCGAACTCGAGAATGTTCGCGAAGTGCGCACCGCGGAAGCCGTAGATGCACTGCGCGTCGTCGCCCACCACGCACAGGTTGCGGTGGGCGCTCGCGAGGAGGTCCACCACGTCCCCCTGCAGCTTGTTCGTGTCCTGGTACTCGTCGACGAGGACGTGGCGGAAGCGTTCCGCGAGGAGGCGGCGCACCGGCTCGTGCTCGGCGAGGAGAACCTTCAGATGCAGGAGGAGGTCGTCGAAGTCCATCGCGTTCATCGCCTGCTTGCGCTCGGCGAAGCGGCGCGCGACGCGCAGCACGTCGTCGGTGAGTGGCAGGAATTGCGGCCGCCGGTCGGCGAGCACGTCCGCGAGGGGGACCTGCGTGTTCACTGCCATCGAGACGAGATCGACGAGCACGTCCGCCTTGGGAAAGCGTCGCGCGCCCACCGCCATCCCGCAGTCGGCGATGGAAGCGGCCATGACGTCGCGGCCGTCCTCGCGGTCGAGGATGGAGAAGCCCTTCTCGAACCCGAGCGCGGGCGCGTGCTCGCGCAGGACGCGGAAGGCGACGTGGTGGAAGGTCCCCCCCCAGATCCGGCGCGTGTCGACGCGCGCCGCCTCCTCGACCCGCCGCAGCATCTCGCGGGCCGCCCTGTTGGTGAAGGTGAGCAGGAGGAGCGCGTCGGGCGAGAGGCCGTCGTGAAGGAGCCGCGCCACGCGCCAGGTGAGCGTGCGCGTCTTTCCCGAGCCCGCGCCAGCCACCACCAGGAGCGGCCCGTCGCCAGCCTCGACCACCGCCTGCTGCTCGTCGTTGAGGAGCCCCGCGTAGGCGAGCGCGCCGCGGTCTCTGGCAAAAGTCTCGAGCTGGTAACGGCGGGCCATGGCGCGCCGCGAGGCTACCGCGAGGGTCCGACAGGCGGCGCGCGATGTCACGTAGAGTGAACCATGGGTGTAGCGGCGCCCCGCCTTCGCCGGAAAGTGGACGCCCGGGCGCTGCCGGGTAGCATGCCTGGCATGTCGGCCCGATGGCTCTGCCTCGCCGCCGCGCTCGCCCTGCTCGCGCAAGGCTGCGCGTCGCACAAGGTGGCCGCGCGCCGCGACCCCCTGCACCCGCCCGCCCGCGAAAGCCGGGCCGGCGCCTCCGCGAGGAGCGCCGGCCCGGTGCCCGGTTCGCCGTCGCCATCCGTGATCCGCGCCGTCGCCGATGCCTCGTCGCTCGCGGGCCGGCGGACGATCGTCCTGCGCGGCGTCGATTATGGATACGGCTGCGTGGCGCTCGTCCGCGCCGCCTTCGACAGCGCCGGCTTTCGGTTGCCCGAGGAGGTCCGCGACGCCGCCGGGCTGTACGCCTTCGCGCGCCGCCAGGGCGCCCTCTCCGCCACCCAGCGCCCGTCCGTGGGCGACCTCGTCTTCCTCGCCGATCGGCCGGGCGGCTCGCCGCAGCACGTGGGGCTCGTCACCGCCACCGAGCCGGACGGCACCGCCATCGTGCTCCACCGCGTCGCCCGCGGCGTCCTGCGCCTGCGGGTGAACCTCGCATCCCCGGGGCGCGCGGTCGATCCGGCGACCGGCCGGCACGTGAACGACACGCTGCTCGTGAACGCCCGCCCCTCCTCCGCGGGCGCGCTGGTGGTGGGGGTCTCGGACCTGCTGCGGCGAGAGTAGTGTCCGCCTACCCTGCCGCGTACTCGACCCGGCCGCCCACCACGGTCGCCAGCACCTGCACCTCGGGCATGCGCTCGGCCTCCACCGCGAGGAGGTCCTCGCGGAAGAGCGTCAGGTCGGCGTCGGCGCCCACCCACAGCGCGCCGCGGCTCTGCTCGGCGAACGCCGCGTAGGCAGCGCCGCGCGTGAAGGCCGCGAGCGCCTCGCGGAGGGTGAGCCGCTCGCCAGGTGCCCACGCCTCCTTGGAGCCGGCTGGGACGCGCCGTTCCGCAGCGAGGAGCCCCAGCCGCGGGTCGGCACTCTCCACCGGAAAGTCCGACCCGAAGGCGAGCGGAATGCCTGCCTCGAGCACCTGTCTCCAGGCGTAGGCGCCCCGCAGCGCAGGGTTCCCCTCCCCGAGCACCCCGCCGATCCAAGGAGCGTCGCTCGTGGCGTGAGCTGGCTGCATGGACGCGATGCCTCCAACCTCCGCCAGCATGGGAAGGTGCTCAGCCCGGACGAGTTGCAGGTGCTCCACCCGGGGCCGCAGCGCAGCCAGGGGAAGCTCCGAGGCCACCGCCCGGAAGGCTTCCAGCACGTCCCGGCAGGCGCGATCGCCGATGGCGTGCACGGCAGGCTGGAACCCGGCGGCCGCCACCCGGCGCACCCGCGCACGCAGCGCGGCGGGGTCGAGGAGCGCGAGGCCGCGATGGCCCGGCTGGCCCCGGTAAGGATCGATGAGGGCCGCGCCCTCGCTGCCCAGCGCGCCGTCGGCGAAGATCTTCGCCGCCCGGACCGTCAGCCTGCCCACCTCGGGAGTCGCCCGCCAGCGCGCCAGCTCGGCAGCGAGCGGCCCCTCGGGCTGTCCGCAATCGATCATGGCGTACACGCGCAGGGGGAGCCGATCTTCGGCCGCGAGCCGCGCGTAGGCCCGGAGCACCGAGGAGGTGCAGCCCGCATCGTGCACGGAGGTGAGCCCGAGCCGGGCCAGGTGGTCGAGGCCGGCGAGGATGAGGCGCTCCAGCTCGGCGCTCCCGGGATGCGGGATGCGCGAGAGCACCAAACTCTGGGCCGCGTCGACGAGGACGCCCGAAGGCTCCCCGCGCGCGCCCCGGAGGATGCGCCCGCCGGGCGGGTCGGGCGTGTCCCGCCCGATGCCGGCCGCCGCGAGCGCACGGGCGTTCACCCAGGCGGCGTGGCCGTCCACGCGCTCGAGGACGGCCGGGTGATCGGGGACCGCCGCGGTGAGGAGCGCGGCTTCGGGCAGCCCGCCGCCCGGCCAGCGGTGCTGGTCCCAGCCGCGCCCCCGCACCCAGGCGCCGACTGGCAGTTCCCGCGCGCGAAGGCTCGCCAGGGCGGCGCAGGCCGCCGCGTCGGGCGCGGCGCCGCAGCGCACCTCCTCGAGGGCCCTCGCCTGGAGGACGACGTGACCGTGCGCGTCGGAGAGCCCGGGGACGGCGCAGCCGCGCCCGAGTGCCAGCACCTTCGTCCCGGGCCGGGCCTCGCGCCGGCAGTCGAGCTCCGTGCCCAGCCGCAGCACCTTGCCGTCGCGCGCGAGCAGCGCCTCGGCGAGCGGCAGCTCAGGCTGGAGGGTGTGGATTCGTCCGGTGACGAGGAGGTCGGGGCTGTCCATGCCCGGAGCATGGTAGCCCGGCGGCGCGGTTCATCACACTTCGCCCATGGACGGCGGCGCAGCGGGGGGCGGAGCGGCGCGCTCGGTCCGATTCCAGGCGGCGCGCTGGCTGCCGCGCAGGAACCGCCAGAAGCCCACCGCCAGGGCGGCGTTCATGGAGGTGAAGTAGTGCGCCAGCGAGGCGATGCGGCGGAGCTTGCCTCCCTTGCCCATGGCCCCCGCGAGGGCCAGGCCGTACAGCCCGAGCTGCCCGGCGAGGAGCGCCCGCGCGAAGAGCCCGCCGCGCACCGCGAGCGGCAGGGAGAGCAGGAGCGCCACCGCCAGGAAGGCCGGGGCGAGCCATCGCAGGAGCTTGTGGGACACGAAGGCGAAGTGAAGGAAGCCGATTCGCGGATCGAGCAGCTCCGGCAGGAGCGACACCGACTGCCAGTTTCCGGCGCCGATGCGCGCGCGGCGGCCGAACTCGTGGTCGACGCTCTCGGTGGTCTCCTCGTAGGCGACGGCTTCGGGCTCGAAGGGGATGCGCCACCCGCGCAGCGCGATCCGGAGCGGGACCACGAAATCGTCGATGATGGTGGTCGCCGGCAGCGGCTGGAAGAGTGGCCGGCGCAGGGCATAGATGCCACCGTTCGCGCCCAGCACGCAGCCCAGCTTGCCCTCGAAGTACTTGAGCACCGTCTCGTACTTCCAGTACAGGCTCTCCTCGAAGTCGCGCTTGGCCGGGTTGTAGAGGCGCAGCCGGCCCACCACCGCGCCCACTGCCGGGTCGTGGAAGTGCCTCACCAGCGCCTTCACGGCCCCGGGCTCGAGCTCGACGTTGGCGTCGGTGAGCACGACCACGTCTCCGCGCGCGCGGGGCACGAGCCGCGACAGCACCGAGGCCTTCCCCGAGCGCGGGCTCTCCACGACGCGGACCCGGTCGCCGCCGGCCGCCCGGGCGAGCTCCGCCGTGCGGTCGGTGCAGCCGTCGCAGCCCACCACCACCTCCAGGAGCTCCGGCGGGTAGTCGACCGCCAGGCAATTCGCGACCTTCTGCTGGATGCAGCTCTCCTCGTCGTGGGCTGCGACGAGGACCGTCACCGTGGGCCAGCGGGCGTCGCGCCGCTGGGCGCGCCGGTCGGGCCCCCCGCTGATGAAGCGGGCGCCGTCCATCGCCTCCTTGACCCCTGTCCAGGCTGCGAGCACGAGCGGGTAGCCGAGATACGAGTAGCCGACGAGTGCCAGGCAGGCGAGCACGACGAATTCCATGCGCTCGTGAGAAGCAAGTGTCGCGCCAGCGCACCGGAGCGGCCTGGCAAGCGATCCCAGCCTGGCGCGCGCCTGGAACCCAGGAGATGGGCACTTTCGTTCCTCTCAGGGGAGGAGCCTTTCTTCCCACGTGGCAGCGGTGAGGCGGCTCGGTTCGCGAGAAGCCCGTCAGCTCAGCGCGGCGGGAGGGAGCTTCCGCTCAGGCTCGCCCGCACTGCGGTCCACGGGGACCTTCCTCAGCATTCCATGGCGATCGGGCCGCCGGTTGGTGTTGGGCTCGCCCGTCCCCTTGAGGAGCCTCCACCCGATGGCGGCGAGGGCCAGCGCGACGATGACTGCGACGAGCACGGCCCATCGCATCAGCGGAGCGAGCTGCCGGGGCGGAGTACTCCCCGGCGAAGGAACGCGCGGTGCGGTGGGCCGACTTGCGACGCGGAGCTCCCCCTCGGGGAACGACACCTTGCGGATGGGCCGCCCGTCGGAGGTGAAGAGCTGACCCGGCTGGACCGCGCCCTCGCCCCCGCCCCCCCCCGCCGGCTGCGGCTTCGGGCCGGGCACGCTCCCCGAGGCCGCGATTCCGGGTCCCCTGGAAGCCCCCTCGGCACGCGATCCGGCCGGGGGAATGATGGGCGGCAGGGCCTCGGCGGGCCGCCGACTCCCCGAAACAGGTCCCTGCGCCCCAGCGTCTTCGGACGTTGCACGCCCGTCGCCCTCCGGAGGTGCTCCGCTCGCGCCCGCAGCGGTTGCAGCGCCCGCAGCGTGGGCGCCCGCCTCGTCACCGGAGGCGCCTGACACGAGCCCATGGGCGCTCGCGACAGGGCGCTCGGATGGAGGATAAACCCTGAAGACGGTCTGGCACTTGCTGCACTGGACGGGAGCTCCGCCGGGCGGCACCAGCTTCTCGTCCAGTTCGTAGACCTCAGGGCACTTCTCACAGCGGATCTGCACGCGAGCTCCTCGAGGCGGACTGTCACCTCACCATAGCTCGACTCGCCCCCGCGGACGAATCGACGACCGCCAGGCGCCCGGCAGCGCGCGCGAGGCGTGCCGGGCCGACCCCCCGCACCCGCTCCAGCTCCGAGACGGAGCCGAACGGCCCGCGCGCGACCCTGTCCTCCACGATGGCTGCGGCGAGCCGGGGAGAGAGGCCCGGCACCGTCGCGAGATCCTCTGCGCTGGCGCCGTTCAGATCGACCGGGAGGCCTGCGAGCAGCCGCTCGCGCCCGCTGAGGGCGCGGAACGGTCCAGGGTCCGCGGCGCACCCGATCCAGCCCCGGGGCGGCACGCCTCTCCCCTCGGGGGCGCAGGGGCGGGACGGGGCCGGACGTCGCGCCAGCTCGCGGCCAGCGGCGGGGAGGAGCGTCGCGGACAGGAGGATGAGGAGCGCGAGGCGGCGGGCCATCCCATGGCGCAAAGCAACCCCCTCGCCAGCGCGCGGGGCATGCAGGGCGGACCGCGAACTGGACGGTCGCGCCCCCCCCCCGCATCACGTCGAAGCGCCGGGTCTCTCCAGGCAGAGCGCGCGGTTGAGGGCGACCACCGCCTTCCGGTAGTCGTCGCGCGCGATGACGAACTGCATGTTGGTCTGGCGCAGCGACTGCGAGACGGCGTTCACGTTCACCTTGCTGTCGGCGAGCGCCTGGGCGGCGCGGGCCAGCACCCCGGGGAAGGCGATGTTGGAGCCGATCACGCACACGATGGCGGAGGGGACCGCCGTCACGACCTCGTAGCGCTTGCGCAGCTCCTCGAGGAAGGCGGGCGCGACCGACTTCTCCCAGACCACGTGGGTGATGGAGTTCGCGTTGGTCGCCTTGAGGATGTACGAGATCCCGTGGGACCGGAAGAGCTCCAGCAGCTCTTGGTCGAAGCCCACCGTCCCCACCATCGAAGGATCGTGGATCTCGACGGCCAGAACCTTGGGTGACCCGGCGATGACCTCGATGCGGGCCTCGGTGCCGACGTAATCCTTGGTGATGAGGGTGCCGGGGTGATCGGGCTCGAAGGTGTTCTTGAGCCTTATGGCGATGCCGGAGAGCTCCATGGGCTTGGCGGCCTTGGGATGGATGGCCTCCATGCCCACGTCCGCGAGCTGGTCCGCCACGTCGTAGTTGGTGCGGCCTACCACCACCGTGTTGTTCGGCCCCACGATCTCCGGGTCGGCCGACGACAGGTGGAACTCCTTGTGGATGACCGCCTCGGCCGCCCGCAGCTCGACGGCCACCTTGCTGAAGGTGACCTCGGAGTAGCCGCGGTCGAACTCCCGCATGATGCCCTCGGTGCCCTTGGTGTAGCCGGTGACCACCACCACCTCGCGCGCCGGATCGAGCCCGGTGAAGGAGCGGTGGATGCGCTCGTCGATGGTGAGCGGCTCGTCGTCGTCGAAGCCGGAGAGGTCGAGCAGGCGGGCTTGCACCCCGCGGGCGCGCAGGATCTCGACGCTGTTGAACGCGCTATGCGCCTCGCCTACGGCGGCCAGCATCTCGCGCGCGGCGAGGAGCACGCTCTCGCGGCGCAGGTAGCCGCTCGCGAGGACGTGGCGCATGGAGTCGAGATAGCCCTTCAGCTCGCGCATGCGGCGCCGGATGAAGTCGTTCGCGCGCCCCACGTCGAGCCCGAGCGGTCCCAGTCCGGCGTTGATGTCCTCCAGCTTGCCGGTGAGCGCCTCCAGCGCGCCAGCGTAGTCCCCCCGCGCGGCGAAGCGGGCGTACACGCCCGGCTGCCCGGTCTTCTTGTGCTCCAGGAGCTCGTTCGTCACGCCGGCGTAGGCTGAGACGACGTACACCCTGCCGTACAGCCGCGCGGGCTCGCGCAGCATGATGTTGTCGAGCACGTCGCCGAAGCGGGACATCGAGGTGCCGCCAATCTTCTCCACGCTGATCATAGGGAGCGGCATTCTAGCGAAGCGGCGCCCGAGCGCGAGTTTGCGAGCCCTCCGTCCCGCCGGTCGCGAGCTGCACCGCCCTTCGGAGCCCGGCGAACGGCAGCCGCGAGAGCGCCTCGGCCGCGGACAGCCACGCCCCTTCGACGTGCTCGTCCGACAGGCGCGGGGCGAAGTTCGCCGGCAGCCTGGCGGCGAAGGCGGTCTCCTCGGCGACGCGAATTTCCGGCCCGCCGCCGCCCGCGAAGCCTCGCTCGAGCCCGAAGGCGTGGCGGTATCCGAGCTCCTCCACCGAGGCCTCGGCGCCCGTTTCCTCGCGGAGCTCGCGGCGGGCGGCCTCGCCGGCGTTCTCTCCGGGCTCGATGCGCCCGGTGACCGGCTGCCAGAACCCGCCGCGCTCGGGCGAGCGGCGGAGCAGGAGCACCCGACCGTCGGTCCCCACCGGCACCACGCTCACCGTGAAGAGGTCGGGGCAGCGCTCCTCGGGCTCCCGGTCCAGCGCGTGGGCGGCGTGGCGCGCCAGGCGGGCGGCCACCTCGACCGCGGGCGGCACCGCGCGGCCGCCCGCGCCGAGCTCCTCGGCGAGGCTCGTCACCCCGAGCCGCGGATCGGCGATGCCGCAAGGGACGATGGCCTGGAAGTGCGTCAGGTCAGGCGCGTAATTGAAGGCGAAGCCGTGGCTCGTCACCCAGCGCGCGAGGTGCACGCCGACCGCGCCGATCTTCTTCGAGCCCACCCAGACGCCCCGGTGCTCGGGATGGCGCCCCGCCTCGACGCCGTCGTCGGCGCAGGTGCGGATCATCGCCTCCTCCAGCGCGCCCACGTACTTGCGCACGTCGGGCCTCGCGGCGAGGTCCACCACCGGGTATCCGACGAGCTGTCCCGGCCCGTGATAGGTCACGTCGCCGCCACGGTCGGTCTCGTGGATCTCGAAGCCCTGCTTCGCGAGCCACGCTGGAGCAGCGACGATGTGGCGCCGCTCCGCCCCGCGCCCGAGGGTGAGCACCGGCGGGTGCTCCAGCAGGAAGAGGTGATCGACCCCCGGCGGCGCCCCCGCCCGCACCGCGTCGCCAGCGAGGGCCATGAGGCGCAGCCCGTCGACGTACTCCACCCGGCCCAGCTGGTGGACGCGGAGGGTCCTCCTCGCGGTCACGCCTGCGCCGGCGCGCTGGCGGGCTTCGGCTCCTTGCGCGGGCGCTCGGGGCGGTTGAGCGCGTGGATGGCCTCGCCGAGCGCCGCCTTGCACGCCTCCATGAAGGCCTCCGGCAAGGTGGGGTGGGCGTGGACGGTCAGCGCAACGTCCTCCAGGTAGGCGCCCATCTCCAGCGCCAGCGCTGCCTCCGCGATGAGGTCGGACGCCTCCGGCCCCACGATGGTGGTGCCCAGCAAGAGCTTCGAGGCCTTGTCGCCGACCACCTTCACGAAGCCCTCGGTGTGGTCGATGGCGATGGCGCGGCCCAGCGCGGCAAAGGCGAACTTCCCCACGATGGGCTCGTAGCCCGCCTTTCGCGCACCCTCCTCGTCGAGGCCGACCGTGGCGACCTCGGGGTCGGTGAAGATGGCGGCAGGCATGGCCACCCAGTCGCGGGTGGACTTGTGCCCGGCGATGACCTCGGCCGCGATCTCGCCCTCCTTGGAAGCCTTGTGCGCGAGGAGCGGCATCCCCGACAGGTCGCCGACGCAGTAGATGGACGGCACGCTCGTCTGCATGCGGTCGTTCACCTCCACGAACCCGCGCGGTCCGACCTTCACGCCGGCCTTGTCGAGCCCGAGCCCATCGGTGTTGGGCTTGAACCCCACCGACACGAGGACCTTGTCGCAGGGGATGGACTGCTCCTTCCCGTCCACCTCGACCTTCACCACCAGCTCGCCGTCCTTTCGCTCGACACCCTTCGCCTTGGCGTTCACGTGGACGGTGACCTTCCTCTGGCGGAGCCCCTTCTGCACGATGCGGACGGCCTCGGGGTCGATGCCGGAGAGGATGGTGGGCAGGGCCTCCACGACCGTGAGCTGCGAGCCCATCTTGGCGTACACGGTCCCCAGCTCGAGCCCGATGATGCCACCCCCGATGACGACCAGCCGCTTCGGGATCTCCGGCAGATCGACGGCTTCCTTGGCGCTCCAGACGTCCTTGCCGTCGAAGGTGAAGCCCGGGATCTGCACCGGCCGCGCGCCCGTGGCGATGATGAAGGCGCCCGCCTGGACTCGCTGCGCGCCGCCCGCGCCCGTCACCTCGATCGCGTCGGGGGCCACGAAGGCCGCGGTGCCCTTCAGCACCTCGACGCCGTTGCCCTTCTCCAGCATGCCGACCCCGCTCACGAGCTTCTTCACCACCTCGTTCTTGAAGGAGCGGAGCTTCGCGATGTCGACCTTGGGCTCGGCGGCGATGCCGCGCTCGGCCGCGCCGTGCAGGTCCTCCACCAGGTTGGCAGCGGCGATGAGCGCCTTGGAGGGAATGCACCCCCAGTTGAGGCACACGCCCCCCAGCGCCTCCTTCTCCACCAGGCAGACCTTCTTGCCGAGCTGGGCGAGCCGGATGGCGGCCACGTAGCCGCCCGGTCCCGCGCCGATCACCACCGCATCGAAGGTCTTCGTCTCCGCCATGGTGCTCGCCTCCCGAGGCTCGTTCTGGGACCGCGCTGTTATAACCGCGGCCATGCGGTAGGGCTTCGTGTCGCGGGCCGGTGCAGACGCCCCGCCTCACGAGCCTGCCCGGGCGGATGCTTGCGCCCCGCTGCTTCGCAGCGACGCCCTACACCATCTCCATGAAGAG
>JBBQEB010000058.1:0-20672 GCA_038320275.1 Myxococcales bacterium
CTTCGTCAACGAGACGCTCGACAAGGTGACGGGGTTCCTCGCGTCCATACACGGCGGTCAGATGCAGCTCACCGACCGGAGCCTCACCATCGAGGGCTGGGGCGGCGAGCACGGCGGGGCAGAGCGGACGCTCGGCGACACCGGGTGGGGAGAGGACAGCGATGGGGACGCATGATCGGCCGACGCGCGTCGCGCAGGAGTTCCAGCGGGAGCTGGGCGAGCTCCTCGCGCGCGGGCTGCGCGACCCGCGCATCACCGGCTTCATCACCATCACCGGCGCGAAGATGGGGCCCGACCTCAAGGACATCACCGTCTACGTCTCGGTGCACGGCGACGAGCCCACGCGCGAGAGCACCATGGAGGGCCTCGCCGCCGCGACCGGCTACCTGCAGCGCGAGGCGGCGCACCGACTCCGCCTGCGCTGGACGCCCCACCTGCGCTTCGTCTACGACGGGAGCGTCGCGGAGGGGGACAAGATCGAGCGCCTCCTCAAGAGCGTGAAGGAGAAGGAAGGCTGGAAGTGAGGGCGGGGCCGGCCGAGGGCGTGCTCGTCGTCGACAAGCCCCTCGGCCCCACCTCCTTCGACGTGGTCGCGCGGGTGCGGCGGCTGTTTCGCGGCGCCAAGGCCGGGCACACCGGCACCCTCGACCCGCTCGCCACGGGCGTCCTCGCGGTGTGCCTGGGCGAGGGCGTGAAGCTCCAGCGCTTCCTCGCCGACGGGGACAAGGCCTACCTCGCCACCGTCTCCTTCGGGGCCGCGACCGAGACCGAGGACGCAGAAGGGCGGGTGATCGAGCGGGGCGACCCGGGCCTCGCCACCGCCGCCGCCATCCAGGCGGCGCTCCCGCGCTTCCTGGGCGAGATCGACCAGGTGCCGCCCATGTTCTCGGCAGTGCGGGTGGGAGGAAGGCGGCTGCACGAGGCCGCGCGCGCCGGAGAGGACGTCGAGCGCGCGCCCCGGCGCGTGAGAGTGGACGCATTCGAGCTCCTGGAGCTCGGCGACGGGGTGGACGGCGAGCGCCGGGCGCGCATGGCGATCCGATGCGGGAAGGGGACCTACGTCCGCACGCTCGCCGCAGATCTGGGCCGCGCCGTCGGCGTTCCGGCTCACCTCGCCGCGCTGCGCCGCACCGCGGCCGGACCGTTCCGGGAGGTCGAGAGCATCGGCCTGGAGGAGGCCGAGCGCCTGGCGCGCGAAGCTCCCGAGGCGCTCGAAGCGCGCGTCCTCTCGTGTGCCGAGGCCCTCCGGGATTACCCCGCCGTGAAGCTCTCCGTCGAGGACGGGCGCGCGCTGGCTTGCGGGCGCCAGGTCCCTGCGGCGGGTGGCCCCGACGGCCTCTGCCGCGCCCTCGACGCGTCCGGCGCGCTGCTCGCGGTGTGCGAGAGGACGGCCGGGCGCCTGCGGCCGCTGCGCGTCCTCACGGGCCCGGCGCGTTGACGCGGGCAGACCGATCCACTACTAAACAGCCTCGTCCCACCATCCGTTCACGGTCGCCCGCGGCGCACGCCTTCGCCCCCGCGATGGTCACGGAGCTCACGAAGCACAGGAGCAACTATGGCGATGGTCGCTGAAAAGAAGGTCGAGCTCGTCCACAAGTACCGCAGGCACGACAAGGACACGGGGTCACCCGAGGTCCAGGTCGCCATCCTGAGCGAGCGCATCACCTACCTCACCGAGCACTTCAAGACGCACAAGAAGGACCACCACAGCCGCCGCGGGCTCCTCAAGCTCGTCGGCCAGCGGCGGCGGCTCCTCGATTACCTCAAGACGGTCGATCTCAACCGGTACAAGAGCCTCATCGACCAGCTCGGCATCCGGAAGTAGGCTCCCCGAAGCGGCGCCCCGGCATCGGTTTGCCGGGGCGCTCGTGCGTTGGGGCGACACAGAGCACCCGCGACCTCGGGGCGCTTCCGTTTCCGACTGGACGGCTCCTCCGCGAGAAGGAGCCGCCCGGTCAGGAACCGAAGCTCCTCGCGGCCCCCGGACCGACGGTCCGGCGCGGGCCCCCGAGCTGGCGCGCGCCACGGCGGCGCCGGCTCCATCCAAGGAGACGAGAGAGATGACACCCACTCAGCAGCGGGCGCAGTGCGGCGGCAAGGAGATCCTCCTCGAGACCGGCAAGGTGGCCAAGCAGGCCGACGGCTCGGTCTGGATCCGCATGGGTGACTCCATCGTCCTCGTGACGGTGGTCTCGGCCAGGGATCGAAAGGAGGGCATCGACTTCTTCCCGCTCACCGTCGACTACCAGGAGAAGCTCTTCGCGGCGGGCCAGATCCCCGGCAGCTTCTTCCGGCGCGAGGGCCGCCCCACCGAGAAGGAGACCCTCGCCTCCCGGCTCATCGACCGGTCCTGCCGGCCCCTGTTCCCGGAGGGCTACGCCAACGAGACGCAGATCATCGCCAGCGTCATCTCCTTCGACCAGGAGAACGACACCGACGTGCTCGCGCTCACCGGGGCGTCCGCCGCGCTGCAGATCTCGAACGTGCCCTTCAACGGGCCCATCGCCGGCGTGCGCGTCGGCCGCATCGGCGGGCAGCTCGTCGCGAACCCCACCCTCGCCCAGCGGGCGACCGCCGACCTCGACATCGTGATGGCCGCTTCGGAGGACGCCATCGTGATGGTGGAGGGCGGCGCGCAGGAGGTGACCGAGAAGGACATGGTCGACGCGCTCCTGTTCGGTCAGGCGGCGGTAAAGGAGCTCCTGGCAGCCCAGAAGGCGCTCGCCACGGCGACCGGCCGCGGCGCGAAGCGCACCTTCGAGCCGCCCAAGAACGACGAGGAGCTGCGCGCGAAGGTGAAGGCGCTCGCCTGGGACAAGGTCCGCGATGCCTACGCCATCCACGAGAAGCTCGAGCGCTACGAGCGCCTCTCGGCGGTGAAGAAGGAAGTGCTGGAGGGCCTGCGGGCCGAGGCCGGCGGCGATGCCGGGAAGCTCTCCGCGCTCGCCTCGCGCGAGAAGGAGATCAAGGGTTACTACGAGGACGTCAAGTACGACTACATGCGCCGGATGATCACCGATGAGCGCAAGCGCATCGGGGGCCGCGGCGAGCGCGACATCCGCGCCATCACCTGCGAGGTGGGCCTCCTGCCCCGCGTGCACGGCTCGGCGCTCTTCACCCGCGGCGAGACGCAGGCGCTCGTCGCCACCACCCTCGGCACCGCCGAGGACGAGCAGCGGGTGGAGCAGCTCACCGGGATGCACTTCAAGAAGTTCATGCTGCACTACAACTTCCCGCCCTTCAGCGTGGGCGAGGTGAAGTTCCTGCGCAGCCCCGGCCGCCGCGAGATCGGCCACGGCTTGCTGGCCGAGCGAGCGCTCTCGAAGGTGCTCCCGCCCGAGTCCACCTTCCCGTACACCATCCGCATCGTCTCCGACATCACCGAGTCGAACGGGTCCTCCTCCATGGCGTCGGTGTGCGGCGGATGCCTGTCGCTCATGGATGCCGGCGTCCCGCTCAAGGCGCCGGTGGCCGGGATCGCCATGGGCCTCATCAAGGAAGGCGAGAAGATCGCGATCCTCTCCGACATCCTCGGCGACGAGGACCATCTCGGTGACATGGACTTCAAGGTCTGCGGGACCGAGGCCGGCATCACCTCCATCCAGATGGACATCAAGATTGGCGGCGTGACGCGCGACATCCTCGAGCGGGCGCTCTCGCAGGCCGCCGAGGGCCGCAAGCACATCCTGGGCGAGATGGTGAAGGCCCTCGCGAAGCCGCGCGCCGACATCAGCCTCTTCGCGCCGCGCATCACCACCATCAAGATCCGCCCCGAGCGCATCAAGGACGTCATCGGGCCCGGCGGCAAGGTGATCAAGGAGATCACCGCGCAGACCGGCTGCTCCATCAACGTGGAGGACGACGGCACCGTGTCCATCGCGTCGTCCGACCAGGAGAAGGTCGCCGCCGCGATGAAGCGCATCAAGGATCTCACCCAGGACGCCGAGGTGGGGAAGACCTACCTGGGCACGGTGCGCAAGATCGCCGAGTTCGGCGCTTTCGTGGAGATCTTCCCCGGCACGGACGGCCTCATCCACATCTCCGAGCTCTCGGACAAGCGGGTAAAGAACGTCTCCGACGTTCTCTCCGAGGGCGAGGAGGTCCTGGTGAAGGTCATCTCGATGGATCGCACCGGGAAGATCCGCCTCTCCCGCAAGGAGGCGCTGGCGCAGGCGGCCCGGACGGCCGAAGGCGCGGCGGCTCCGGCCGCTCCCGGCGGCGAAGCTCCCAAGCCGTGATGCCGAGCCCCGCGCTCGCTCCGCGGGGCTCGCCGCGCTTGCCCTACGGGGCAGGCCCGTGAGGCCTGTCCTTGCTGTGCGGCGGGTCGGTGATCGCGGCCCGCCGCTCCCGCTCCCGGCGTACGCGAGCGAGGGGGCGGCTGGGCTCGACCTCAGGGCGGACGAGCCCTTCGCGCTCCTCCCGGGCGAGCGCCGGCTGGTCCCCACCGGCCTCGCGGTTGCCGTCCCTCCGGGGCACGAAGGGCAGGTGCGCGCCCGCTCCGGGCTCGCGCTGCGTCACGGCGTCGCCCTCGTCAACGCGCCGGGCACGGTCGACGAGGATTACCGTGGCGAGCTCGGCGTGATTCTGGTGAACCTCGGGACCGAGCCCGTCCGCTTCGGGCGCGGCGACCGCATCGCGCAGCTGGTCGTATCGCCGGTGGCGCGGGTGGAGGTGCGGCTCGCCGAGGCGCTCGACGAGACCGGCCGCGGCGTTCACGGGTTCGGGTCCACCGGGAAGGTCTGATGCGGTAGAGGGAGGTCCCCGTGATCTTGAGGTACACGCGCCCCGAGATGGCGCGCATCTGGTCGCCCGAGCACCGCTTCCGGATCTGGCTCGACGTGGAGCTCGCCGCCTGCGAGGCGATGGTGCGCCTGGGGAGCGTGCCCAGCGCCGATCACGAGGCGTTGCTCCGCGCGCTGGGCGAGCACGTCTTCACGGCGGCCGACACCGCGCGCATCGACGAGATCGAGCGCACGACGAAGCACGACGTCATCGCGTTCCTCACTTTCCTGGAGGAGAAGGCGGGGCTTCCTGCCCGCCACCTGCACAAGGGCATGACCTCCTCGGACGTGCTCGACACCGCGCTCGCAGTGCAGCTCCGGGACGCCGTCGCGCTCATCCTGGAGGACGTGGACCGCGTCCGCGCCGCGGTGAAGCGGCGGGCACTGGAGCATCGCGCGACGCCCATGATCGGCCGCAGCCACGGCGTCCACGCGGAGCCCACCACCTTTGGCCTCAAGCTGGCGGGCTGGTACGACGCCTGGGGGCGGCGGCGGGACGCGCTGGAGCGGGCGGGCCGCGGCGTCGCCGTGGGCAAGCTGTCCGGGGCGGTGGGCACCTTCGCCAACGTCGATCCGCGCGTCGAGGCCTTCGTCATGGAGAAGCTCGGCCTGGAGGGCGCCGAGGGCTCCGCTTCCCAGGTGGTGGCGCGCGATCGTCATGCCGAGCTCTTCTGCGCGCTGGCAGTCGCGGCGAGCACGCTCGAGGCCCACGCCACCGAGATTCGCCACCTGCAGCGCACGGAGGTGCGGGAGGCGGAGGAACCGTTCACGGAGGGTCAAAAAGGCTCGTCGGCCATGCCGCACAAGCGCAATCCCATCCTCTCCGAGAACCTCACCGGCCTGGCCCGGCTGGTGCGCTCCTACGCCGTGGCCGCGCTGGAGGACGTGGCGCTCTGGCACGAGCGGGACATCAGCCATTCCTCCGTCGAACGCGTCATCGGCCCCGACGCCACGCTGGCGCTCGACTTCGCCCTCCGGCGCTTTGCGGGCCTGGTGGAGGGGCTGCGCGTGCATCCAGGGCGCATGCGCGCCAACCTCGAGCTCGCGGGAGGCTTGCACGAGGCGCAGCGGGTGCTGCTCGCGCTGGTGGACAAGGGGATCGCGCGGCAGGAGGCGTATGTCTGGGTGCAGCGCAACGCGATGAAGGCATGGGAGGAAGGCGCCGACTTCCGGGCCGGCTTGAAGGCGGACCCAGAGGTGAAGCGCGCCCTCTCCGGAGACGAGATCGACGCCTGCTTCTCGCTCGACTACCACCTCGCCCACGTCGACACGATCTTCCGGCGCGTGTTCGGAGAGGAGCCGTGACGAGCGCAAGGCGCCCGCTTCGAGGCGCTCAGCGGGGCAGGTAGCCCTTCGCGGCGAGGTTTTGCCGGATGCGCTCGGCGACGCTGCCCACCTGCGACTGGAACGGGCTGCCGGTGAGCCGCTCGAAGGCCTCGATGTACTTGCCGGCGAGCATGATCCGCACCTCGTCGGAGAGCGGCGGCGGCTGGCCGTGGCCGGAGAACCCGTGCTCTCGGATGAGCCACTGCCGGATGTTCTCCTTGTCGAGCATCTCCTGCTCGGCGCCCCGGGCGAAGCGATCCTCGTATCCGTCCGCGACCCAGTAGCGCGACGAGTCCGGCGTGTGGATCTCGTCGATGACGATGAGCCTTCCGTCGGCGATGCCCATCTCGTACTTGGTGTCGACGAGGATGAGCCCGCGGCTCTGGGCCCACTCCTGCCCGCGCGCGAAGAGCCTGCCGGCGATGGCCACGGCCTCGCGCCAGACCTCTGGCTCGACCAGCCCCTGCCGGAGCAGCTCGGCCTCGGAGATGGGCTCGTCGTGCTTTCCGTACTCGGCCTTGGTCGAAGGGGTGACGATAGGCTCGTGAAAGCGCTGGTCCCTGCGCAGGCCCTCCGGCCAGGCGATGCCGTACGTGCCAGCCGTGCCGGCCTGGTAGTCGCGCCAGAGGGAGCCCGTGATGAAGCCGCGGATGACGATCTCCACCGGCAGGGGCTTCGCCCGCTTCACCACCATGACGCTCGGATCGGGCGCGTCGAGGAGGTGGGTGGGTGCGATGTCCTTCACCTTGTCGAACCAGAACAGGGTGAGCTGCGAGAGCACCTCGCCCTTGAACGGAATGGTGCCGAGCACGTGGTCGAAGGCCGAGACACGGTCGGTGGTGACCATCACCAGGCGATCGCCCCGCGCGTAGTTGTCGCGCACCTTGCCGCGGTACAGCTCTCCCAGCTCGGGGAGGTCGAGCTGCTGAAGGGTGTGCGGGAGCTGGGCGCGGATGGTCGGCTCGGAGAGCATGGTGGCCTCGGTGGTAGCATCGCGCAGCCTCCGCGGCGCGCGCGGGGCGAGTGTAACCGGGCGCGGCACCTCCGTCGCAGCCCTCCTGGTCTTCCCGATCGAGGGCGGCGATGAACCTCCTGAACGTTCTCTTCGTGCTCCACCGGCCCTCCTCGGCGGAGAACATCGGGTCGGTGGCCCGAGCCATGATGAACTTCGGGCTCACCCGCCTGTCCATCGTGGCGCCGCCCTCCTGGACGGGGCTGCCGCGCGGCGGCGGCCCGGGAAGCGCGCGCGAAGAGGTGCTGCTGAGGGCGCGCAAGACCGCCAGGCACGCCGCGGGCCTGCTGGAGACCGCGGCGGTCCACCTCGACGCCCGCGCGGCCCTGGCCGGAACGACCTTCGCATGTGGCACCACCTCGCGAACGATCGAGGGCAGGCCGTCGCTTTCCCCCCGTGAGCTCGCGGCCGAGCTCGCCGCGCGCAGCGAGAGCGGGGAGGTGGCGGTCGTCTTCGGGGAGGAGAGGCGCGGGCTGTCCGACGCCGAGCTGCGGCTCTGCAGCGCGGTTTGCAACATCCCCACGCGCAGCGCCTACGACTCCATGAACCTGGCCCAGGCGGCGGCGGTGGTCGCGTACGAGCTGTCGCTTGCCGGCGGTGAACGCCCCCCTGAGGCGCCGGGGCGGGCCGCGGCGACGGCGACGCCGGCGCGTCACGACACGGTCGAGGCGCTCTGGAGCAGGCTGGGCGCCATGCTCGCCGCGGCGGGCTACACGAATCCTCAGAACCCCGCGCACATCCTGGCCGAGTGGCGGGAGCTCCTCGCCCGCGCCGAGCCGACGCAGCGCGAGGCGGAGCTCCTTCTCGCCGGCGCCAAGGCGCTCGAGCGCAAGCTGAGGATCGACGCGGGCCGAGGGAGCGACTGAACGTCAGGGCGCGATCCGGAAAGGCTCGGATTCCGCGCCGGGGCCGCGAAGGAGGGACAGCGCCCGCGGAGCTGCGGACGTCGTTAGCCCGCGGCCACGGGAGCGGCGGCCGCCTGCGCGCCCTTGCGGCTCTTCTTCCACGCCTCGAAGTGCTCCTGGCACATGCCGTGTCCTACGACCTTTTTCTTGCAAGCTTCCTTGCCGCAGGTGTCGTAGCGCGCGGGGCGGCTTTCCATCTCGCCCCGGCGCCAGGCCTTGTAGTGGAAGAAGCAGAGCCCCTTGGCACGGTAGCCGCGCTTGCAGCCCTCCACGGTGCAGGACTTCTTGCCGCCACCCTTCGCGGCCGGCGCCTTGTTTCGGGCCGTTGCCGGCGGGGTCTGGGGCTGCGTCTCGTTCTCGGCCATGGTCTTTCCTGAAGACGTCGAGCGCCCGGAAGGCGGGCGCGAGGCGGGTAGATAACCCGAGCGCCGAGCCTCGCGCAAGCGCGGCGGAGTGCCGCCCGGCCGGGAGCGGTGCGCCGCGGTCAGCGCCGGGTGCGCTCCGTCACGAGCCGGTCGAGGGCCGCCTGATCGGCTGCGGTGTGGCGCTCCTCCGGACCTCGCGCCACGGCAGGTGCGCCGGTCTGTGCGACCGTCCGGCCCGAGAGCGACGCGCGCACCTCGGCCACCCCGCGGGATGCGAAGTCGCGGGTGCTCGGAGCCACAGCCCAGCGTTCGAGGAGGGTCGCGCCGCGCAGAGGCAGGAAGGCCGCGGCACCGGCCAGCGCGCCCAGGGCGAGGAGGAGCACGAGAAGCTTCCGCATGGCGGCGAGGATCGCATGCGGTGCCGGGAGGGGCGAGCTTTCGGATCACCAGCCCAGCGCGGCGCGCAGCTCCCGGGCATCGGCCACCGGGCGAGGCGAGCCCGCCGCGAGGAGCTCTGCCGGCGGGACGAGTCCCCAGCCCACCGCGATGAAGCGGACCGGCACCGCCCGGGCGGTGGCAAAGTCCACCAGGCTGTCGCCGACCAGGGCGGCCTCCTCGGGGAGGACTCCCTGGCGCGCGAGCAGGTCCCGGGTGCCGGCGGGGTCCGGCTTGCGCGGCGCCTCGTCCCCGCCGATCACCTCGACGAAGCGCTCCCCGAAGCCGAGCCCCTCCAGGATCCGGCGGGCGAGCCGGCCGGGCTTGTTGGTGTGGACCGCGAGTGGAACGGGAGCGGCGGCGAGAAGCTCCGCGATCCCTGGAAAAAAGACGGTGTGATCCAGGAGGTGCGCCTCGTAGTGCTCCCACCAGGCTGCCAGGGCGGGCTCGAAGAGCTCCCCCCTGGGCGCGACCGCCCTCTCCACCAGGCGGGCGACACCGTCACCCACGAAGCTCGCCACCTCCTCCAGCGAGCGTGGGGGCAGGTCCACCGTCGCCAGCGCGTGGTTCACCGCGAGGCACAGGTCGAGCTTCGAATCGATGAGCGTTCCGTCGAGGTCCATGACCACGAGCTTCATAGGGCTCCTCGCGCGGCCGGAGGGGCCACGAGCGTATGGTTTTCGGGAAGAACGGCCCCCGCAGACAGCCGCACCACCCGGACCAGGGCGTCGCAGACCGCGGGATCGATCTGCGCGCCGCGAAGGCTCGTCACGATGGCGATCGCCTCGCTTACGTCCATGGCGCGCTGATAAGGACGCGCGGAGGTGCAGGCGTCGAAGGTGTCCGCCGCGTTGACGATGCGGGCCACGAGCGGGATGGCCTCGCCCCGCAGCCGATCCGGGTAGCCTGCGCCGTCCCAGCGCTCGTGATGGCTCCGCACCGCCGGCGCTGCGGCTGCGAGGAAAGCCACGTCCCGCAGGATCTCCGCGCCGATGTCCGGATGGGCGCGCATCTGCGCCAGCTCCTCGGACCCCAGCTTGCCGGCCTTGTTCAGGATGGCCTCCGGCACGCCGATCTTTCCCACGTCGTGCAGGAGGCCGCCGTAGGAGAGCGCCCTGAGCGCGTCGGCGTCGAGCCCCAGCTCGCGGCCGACCTCCACCGACAGCTCCGCCACCCGCTGGCTGTGGCCCCGGGTGGAGGGATCCTTGGCGTCGATGGCGGAGGCGAGGCTCCGAAGCGTGGCCAGATAGCCCGCCTCCAGCGCGGCGATGAGCCGGCGGTTCTCGGCGTCGTACGAGGCGAGCTCGCGCGACATGTAGTTGAAGGCGTAGGCGAGCTCGCCCACCTCGTTTCGGGCGGACACGGAAACTTGCTGGCCGAAGCGGCCGCTCGCGACGGCGAGCGCCCCCCGGACGCAGGCCTTCACCGGGGAGGTGAGCGTGCGGGCGAACATCGCCGAGAGCGCCAGGGCAGCGGCGAGGGCCAGCGCCGAGGCGAGCAGGGCAGCCCGGATGGACAGTGCGCCCGCCGCCGCGCCGCCGCCCTGTACCGCTCGATAGAGAAGCCAACCCAGCGCCAGCGTGGGCACGGCGCTCGCGAGCAGCGTCAGGGCCAGGATGGAGCGGAACAGCCTCATGGATCGGGCAGCTCGAGCCGCGCCGCCCTGGCGAGCGCCTTCTCGATGGTCTTCCGCTTGAAGGGCTTCTCGAGGATGGCGTCCGGCGCGTCGCTGCCCTCGATCTCGCGCATGGAGGAGTCGCTGATGGCGGTGAGGAGCACGACCGGCATGGTGAGGCCGCGCGCGCGCATCTCCTTGAGAGCGTCGAGGCCGGAGAGCTTCGGCATGAGGAAGTCGAGGATGACGACGTCCGGCCGCTCGCGGTCGGCGAGCTCCACCGCGTCCGCGCCATTCTCCGCGGCCACCACGGCGTGCCCGAGGTCCGTGATCATGTCCCCGAGCAGCGCGCGGATGGTCCGGTCGTCATCGGCGATGAGCACCTTCATGAACCGCCCTCCCGCGCCCGCTGAAGAGTATCACCGCCTCGCGGCTCGGCGCTCCCCTCCGACGTCAGGGGCCGAGCCCAACCCAGCTCGTGCCATCCTCGAAGACCTCGCGCTTCCAGATGGGGACCTCGCGCTTCAGCCGCTCGATGGCCTCCTCGCAGGCTCGGAACGCAGGCGTGCGGTGGGGCGCGGCGCAAGCGATCACCACCGCCGCCTCGCCGGGAGCGAGCGTTCCGACCCTGTGCACGATGGCGACCGCGGCGCCGTGCGCCGCCTCGATGCCGGCCGCGATGTGCGCCAGCGTGCGCTCGGCCATGGGCAGGTACGCCTCGTACTCCAGGCGAACCACCGCGCGCCCCTGCGTCGCCGCGCGCACGTCGCCCTGGAAGGTGACGACCGCGCCGCGCCCCGGTCCGCGCACCGCCGCCACCGCCTCGGCCAGATCGAGTGGGCGCTCCACCACGAGGCAAGACGGCGCGCCGCCCGAGACGGGGGGGATGACGGCGATCTCCGCGCCTTCGGGCACCGGGTCGCCGTCGTCCGCCATGTCCTGATCGACCGCGAGGCGGCAGCGGGGCAGGACGCGCGCCAGCGCAGGGTGGAGCTCCGCGAGCCGGTCCCGCAGCTCGGCGACGGTGCGCGGGGCCGGGTCGAGCTCCACGCGCTCGCGGGCCAGGCCGGCTGCCTCGCGGGCCGCGGCGAAGTAGAGGATGGAGTGGGCCACGCCGGAAGGATAACCGGAGCCCCGCGCCGCGCGCCGCGCGAACGGGCCGCGAGACCGTCAGCGCCGGAACAGCCTCGCCAGGTCGCCGAAGAGCGTCACCGCGATGAGGAGCCCGAAGAGCGCCACGAAGCCGGCGAGGTGCACCACCTGCTCCACCCGGCCATTCACCCTCCGGCGCGTCACGATCTCGTACACGAGGAACACCAGCCGGCCCCCGTCGAGCGCGGGGATGGGCAGGAGGTTGAAGAGCGCGAGCGCGATGGAGATGAACCAGACGAGGTTGAGAAACGGCGCCGCGCCGGCCCGCGCGCTGTGGGCCATCTCCTGCGCGATGCCCACCGGCCCGCGCAGCTCGGCGCGCTGCCGCCCGGTGACCATCTGTCCCAGCCCGGCCAGGATCTCTCCGGCGCGCGCGTTGGTCAGCCGCACGCCGGCGGCGACGGCGTCGAGCGCTCCCGCCTTGACGAGGCGCACCGGCTGCTCCACCCCCAGCCGGCCGCGTCCCCCTGCATCGTCCGGTGTGGCGGTGAGGGTGAAGGGCGGCGCGGTCCCGCGGGCGACGGTGAGCGCCGCCGGCCGACCGGGGTGCGCCACGATCTCGGCCACCAGGGCCTCCCAGCTCGCCACCGGCCGCCCGTCCACTGCCAGCACTCGATCGCCGGCGCGCAGGCCGGCGCGCTCGGCAGGCCCTCCCGCCACGACGCCCCCGAAGGCGGCGCTGGTATCGAGCTGGCGCAACCCGACGCTCGCGACGATGGCGATCGCGAGCAGCACCGCGAAGGCGTAGTTCATCGCGGGGCCGGCGGCGATCACGGCGAACCTTCGCCAGGCCGGCTGGTTGGCGTACGCCCCCCGGTCGCCCTCCGCCACCTCGTCGGTGGGACCCATGCCGGCGATGCGCACGTACCCTCCGAACGGCACCGCCGACACGGCCCACTCCGTCTCCCGCCGCTGCCCGCGCAGGATGACCGGGCCGAACCCCACGCTGAAGCGCTCGACACGCATGCGGCACAGGCGCGCGACCGCGAAATGGCCCAGCTCGTGGATGACCACCAGCGCGCCGAACGCCGCGATGACGAGCAGGAGGACGACCGCGCCGCTCGCCGACGCGCCGAAGAGGTGACTCATCGCAGGCTCCTTATCACGCGGCCCGGCGGTGGATCACCGATGGGACTCCCCGGGGGATGGCGGGAGCTCGGCCGCCGCCGGCGACAGCTCCTCGGCTGCGAAGAGCTCTACCGTGGCGGCGGGATCCTCCCAGGCATCCGGGGGCAGACCGGCCTTGAGGCAGGTGCGCCGGAGGAAGGTGAGGGCGTCCCAGCCCTCCTCCACCGCCACCTGCGGCAGGAGGGTTCCCCGGTGCAGCCCGCGCTGGACGAGGACGCCATCTCGCCCCACCACGAGGTCCGACGGATCGTTCATGGGGCGTCGCGGATGGAGCACGGTGACGTGGACGTCGAGGCCCCGCAGCTCGCGCGCGGCCAGCGGCGAAAAGCGAGGGTCCTCCGAGGCGGCGCTCACCGCCATGCGCGCCACGGTGCCCCCGAGCGATCCCGACGGCGTGAAGGTGCCGACGCAGCCGCGCAGCGCGCCCCCGCGCCGGAGCGTGACGAAGGCGCCACGCGGCGCCGCGAGAGCTCCCTCCTGCGGGAGCGCGGGCGGCGGGCCCAGTCCAAGGTGGTGGCGCAGGGCTTCCTCGGCGATGCGGAGCAGCGCGGCGCCGTCGTCGTCGGACAGGCGAGCGAGGCGCTCCGGGGCGCCCGAAGGCTCGCTCATCCGAGGCGCCTCCGCGCGCCCGTGAGGAGGTACCGGCGCGCATCCGCGAGGATCTCGCCATGGTCGAAGGCGAGCGGCGAGGGCAGCGCCGTCCACGCGAAGGCCTCCGCTCTCGCGGCGTCGTCGCCTCCCCGCGGAGAGCCCGAGGCGCGCGCCAGGAAGACCGTGCTGATGGTGTGCTCCCGCGGGTCGCGGCGCGGGTCGGAGTAGGTGTGGAGCTGCTCGAGGAGGGTAACCTCGAGCCCCGTCTCCTCGCGCGCCTCCCGCACCGCGGCCGACTCCAGCCCCTCGCCCTCGTCCACGAACCCGCCCGGAAGCGCCCAGCCCAGCGGAGCGTTTCTCCGATCGACGAGCACGACCCGATCTCCGTCGAGGAGGATGACGATGTCCACCGTCGGCTTGGGGTTCCTGTACTCGGGCATCTCAGCGGATTCCGGGGACGATGAGCGGACTGTCCCCTCCCTCGGCGGGCGCGCTCTCCGCCGAACCGTGCGCGAAGCCGAGGTCGGGGAAGGCTTTATCGAAGAGCCCGATGACGAACGGGATCTGCGAAGGGGAAGCGTCCGCGAGCAGCGCCCGCGCGCAGGCGGCGGCCCTGTGGGCGTGAGCCGGGTCGCCCGCGCGGACGAGATGCCCCGCGACCTCGTGGAGCCTGGCCGCGACGAGGCGCCGCCGGGTCGGGTCGAGCCATCCCGCCGCGGACTGCGCGATTGCGCCGCGAGCCGCCTCGGCCCGCTGCCGCTCGTCGAGGAACAGCGTCGAGGCGGCGATCTCGTCCAGCTTGGCGGCGAGCCGGCGCAGTTCCTCCTCGTCCGGGAGCCATCCACGCAAGAGCGGCAGGTTGGTCAGCCCGCCCGACTCCGCCAGGGCTCGGCGTTCCTCCTCGGCCGGCAGCGGGGGGAAGAGCTCGGCCGGATCGGCGGGCGGCGTGCCTGGACCGATGCGGGCGAGCCAGCCGTCGGCGCCGGCGGGCACCTCCGCGCCCGCCGCGTCGTTCAGCTTGCGGGCCTCGGCGGCGAGGCCCTTCGCCTCCGCGGCCGGGATCTCCCCCACGCCCAGGGCGCGCCCACGCGCCAGGATGTCCTTCGAGAACTGCCGGTACTCCTTGCGCCCGAGCATGCCGAGCTGAAGCTGCCGAAGTCCGCGGATGTCGGAGAGGATCGCCTGCGCGACCTCGATGCCCTTGCCAGGCACGGCGCGCGCGATCCAGAGCGCTCGCTCGCCGGAACCGTCCACCACGGAGGCGAAACAGGGCAAGGGCGGCTCCGCCGGCGAAGCGGGCGCCGGCGGGGCGGCTCGCCGCGCCTCGGGAACCTCGACGCCGCGCGAGCGCAGGAGGTAGAGGGCGCGCTTCCCGTCCTTGGCCACCTCCTTGCTGGGGTGGTTCACCGCGGAGGCGAGGAGATCGGCCCGCCCCGCGGCCGCCGCGGCCCGCAAGACCGCGAGCGCGAGCGCGGCCGGGAGCTCCTTCAGGTCCTCGGCCTTGGCGCGCGCGATCCCGTGCACCATGCGCGCGGCGCGCGCGGCCGCCTCACGCGGCGCTCCTGAGGCGGTCGCGAGCTCCTGCGTCTCACGGTTGGGATCGCGCAGCATTGCCAGCAGCGCGTCGGGGTCGAGGGTGCTCATCGGGCGCTTGTCTAATGCGGATCGTCCCCGGCCTCCAGGGCCGCGCGCGGGCTGCCCCTCGTCCTTGACACCGCCCGCGCCGCCTCCCTACGCTCGGTCGTCGTCCCACTCCTGGAGGCTGCATGGCGGATCGTTCCCTGTCGAGCCTCGCCCTCGCCCTGGCGGGCGCGCTGGCGCTGTCCCTTGCGCCCTCCGCGGGTGCACTGCTCGCCCAGAAGGGCGAAAAGCCGGGCACGACCTGCGCCTGCGCCAAGGGCGGGAAAGGCTGCACCTGCAAGAAGGGCGAGTGCAGGTGCGCCAACTGCGGGGCGGACAAGCCGGAGAAATGACCGCGAGCGGCCTCGGCCGCTGTCAGTTGATCTTCTGGTACTTCGACGCCGGGGCTCCGCACACCGGGCACTTGTCGGGTAGCACGCCGAACTCGATGTCGCCGCACACCGGGCACAGGTAGACGTCCATCTGGGTGAGGTCGGCGCCGCTCTCCAGCGCCGAGAGGGCCTGCCCGAACAGCCCGGCGTGCACCTTCTCCACCTGGTTGGCCCAGGCCAGCATGTGGCGCGCCTTGTGCCCTTCCTTCTCGGCCTCGGCCACCATGGGCGGGTACATGTCCCGATATTCGTAGGTCTCGCCCGCGACCGACGCGCGCAGGTTCTCCAGGGTCGACCCTACGCCGCCCATGTTCTTGAGGTGCGCGAGCGCGTGGATCGTCTCCGCATCGGCCGCGGTGCGGAACAGCTTCGCGATCTGCGGAAGCCCGTCCTTCTCCGCCTGCATGGCGAAGGCGAGGTACTTGCGGTTGGCCTGGCTCTCGCCCGAAAAGGCGACTTTGAGGTTCTCGTGCGTGGTGGGCATCGGTCTCTCCGAAGGGTTTGGCCAACGTCCTACCCCTTTCGGCGGGCTGCGGCCTTGATCGGGATCAACCCGTCAGCCCGGCGGCTGCGGAGAGCGGTTCACGCGCTCCGCTCGCTGGCGGGCCTCCGGCTCCGGTGATGGCGCAGGACCTTGCCGAGGTAGTGGCCGGTGGAGCTCTCCGAGACCTCCGCCACCTGCTCCGGCGTGCCCTCCGCGATGACGAGCCCACCTGCGTCGCCCCCCTCAGGCCCCATGTCCACCACCCAGTCCGCGCACTTGATGACGTCGAGGTTGTGCTCGATCACCACCACCGAGTTGCCGCCCTCGACCAGCCGGTCCAGCACGTGGAGGAGCTTGCGCACGTCCTCGAAGTGCAGGCCGGTGGTCGGCTCGTCGAGGATGTAGAGGGTCTTGCCGGTCCCGACCCGCGCCAGTTCGCGCGAGAGCTTGATGCGCTGCGCCTCGCCGCCGGACAGGGTGGGGGAGGGCTGGCCCAGCTTGATGTAGCCCAGCCCCACGTCGTCGAGCGTCTGGAGGATGCGCAGGATCTCGCGGTGGTTGGAGAAGTGCCCCATGGCCTCGTGCACCGACATCTCCAGCACCTCGGCCACGTTCTTGCCCTTGAAGCCGACCCGCAGCGTCGCCTCGTTGAAGCGCTTGCCGCCGCAGACCTCGCAGGGCACCAGCACGTCGGCGAGGAAGTGCATTTCGACGAGCTTCATGCCGTCGCCCTGGCACGCCTCGCACCGCCCGCCCTTCACGTTGAAGCTGAACCGGCCCGGCTGGTACCCGAAGGCGCGCGCCTCCGGCGTCTGCGCGAAGACCTCCCGCACCCAGTCGAAGACCTTGGTGTACGTCGCCGGGTTCGACCGCGGCGTGCGGCCGATGGGCTGCTGGTTGATGTCGATGACCTTGTCGATGACCTCGTAGCCGAGGATGGCCTGGTGCTTCCCGGGCATCTCGCGCGTGCCGTAGAGCAGCCGCATGAGCGCCGGCCGCAGGATGGCGTTCACCAGCGTGGACTTCCCCGCGCCGGAGACGCCCGTCACCGCCGTGAGCGTGCCCAGCGGGAACTTCACCGTCAGGTCCTTGAGGTTGTTGGCGGTCGCCCCGGCCACGGTGATGGCGCCCTTGGGAGGGCGGCGTCGCTCCGGCACCTCGATCTCGCGGCGGCCGGATAGATAGGCCCCGGTGAGCGAGGCCGGGTTCGCCTTCACCTCGGCCGGCGTCCCCTGCGCGACCACGCGCCCGCCGTGCTCGCCCGCGCCCGGCCCGAAGTCGACGAGCCAGTCCGCCTCCTCCATGGTCTCCTCGTCGTGCTCGACGACGATGACGGAGTTTCCGATGTCGCGCAGCCGCTTCAGCGTGGCGAGCAGCTTGCCGTTGTCGCGCTGGTGCAGTCCGATGGAGGGCTCGTCCAGGATGTAGATGACGCCCGTCAGCTCGGAGCCCATCTGCGAGGCGAGCCGGATGCGCTGGCTCTCACCGCCCGAGAGCGACGGTCCCGGCCGCTCCAGGGTGAGATATCCGAGCCCCACGTCGAGGAGGAACTTGAGCCGGTTGCCGATCTCTTTCAGGAGCTCCTCGGCGATGCGGATCTGCGTGCCCGTGAGCTCCAGGCCCCCGAGCCAGGCGTGCGCCTGGACGATGGTGAGCCGGGAGACGTCGACGATACCCTTGCCCAGCACCCGCACCGCGCGGCTCTCCGGCTTGAGCCGCTCGCCCGAGCAGGTGGGGCAGGGCTTGTCGGAGAAGTAACGCAGGTAGTGGCGCCGCATCGCCTCCGAGCCGGTGGCCTTCAGCCGGCGGTGAAGCTGGTTCACCACGCCTTCCCACACGATGCGAGCCCGGACCGTCCCCTCGTTGCCGTACATGACGAGCCGCTGCTGCGCCTGGCCGAGCTTCGCCCAGGGCGTGTCGAGGTCGAGCCCGAGGGAGCGCGACAGGTGCTCCACGAACTCGAAGGTCCACCCCTCGCCCTTCTCCATCCCGCTCGCCCAGGGCTCGACGGCGCCCTCGCGGATGGTGCGCGACGGGTCGGGGATGATGAGGTCGGGGTCCATCTCGGCGCGCGTGCCGAGCCCCTGGCACTCCGGGCAGGAGCCCATCGGCGAGTTGAAGGAGAAGTTCTGCGGCGCGAGCTCGCCGAAAGAGAGCCCGCAGACGTGGCAGGAGCTCTGCTCCGAAAAGAACCGATCGTGCGTCTTGTACTCCTCCGGATCGACACCCGGCCCCACCTTCTGCTCGCGGGCGACGTCCGCCAGGATGAGGGTGCCCTTGCCCTCGCGCAGCGCGGTCTCGACGGAATCGGTGAGGCGCGAGCGGAGGTCGGGCTTCACCACCAGGCGATCGATGACGAGCTCGATGTCGTGCTTGAGCTTCTTGTCGAGCGCGAGCCGCTCCTCCAGCGAGTGCACCACGCCGTCCACGCGGACGCGCGCGAAGCCGCGCTTGTGGGCATCCCCGAGGAGGTCCCGGTACTCGCCCTTGCGATTCTGGACGAGGGGGGCGAGGAGGAGGACGCGCGAGCCCTCCGGCATCGCCAGGATGGCGTCGACGATCTGCTGGGCGGTCTGCTTGCCCACCGGGCGCCCGCACTTCGGACAGTGCTGAACGCCGATGGACGCGTAGAGGACGCGCAGGTAGTCATGGACCTCGGTGATGGTCCCCACCGTGGAGCGCGGGTTGTTGGAGGCGGCCTTCTGCTCGATGGAGATGGTGGGCGAGAGGCCGCGGATGGTGTCGTACTTGGGCTTTTCCATCTGCCCGAGGAACTGGCGGGCGTAGGACGACAGCGACTCGACGTACCGGCGCTGGCCCTCGGCGTAGAGGGTATCGAAAGCGAGCGAGCTCTTGCCGGACCCCGACACGCCCGTGAAGACCACCAGCTTCTTCTTGGGGATCTCGAGCTCGACGGACTTCAGGTTGTGCTCGCGCGCCCCCTTGACGATGATGGATTCGGGCTCGCTCATGGAGGGCCATCCTTAATGGCGCAGAGCCCCTCCAGCCATGCGCCGGCGCGGGCCCACCCGCACGCGCCCCGCGCCCACGGGCGGGCCGCGTGAGCCCGCGCGCCCTGGCCCGGCTCGAGCTCGTCGGCTCCTCCCTGTGCTTCGGCCTCATGGCCGTCCTGGCACGCCGGCTATCGCGGGGGGTGGGCGGATTCACCGCGGGTCACCTCTCGGTGGTGCGCTTCGTGGTGGGCGCGATCCTCTCGCTGGCGGCGTTCCGGCTCCGGCCGGGGCTCTACCGCCCGGGGAACGTAAGGCTCCTGGTGACGCGCGGGATCTCGGGCGGCATCGTGGTGGTGCTCTACTTCGCCGCGCTCTCGCGCATCCCAGCCGGCGAGGCGGGGCTCCTCTACAACCTCTTTCCCATCCTCGCGACGGGGATGTCGGTCTTCACCTTCGGCGAGCGGCCCACGGTGCACCTCCTCCTCGCGCTTCTGCTGTCGACGGGAGGGGTGGCGCTGGTGCTGGGGGAAGGGTCCTTGCGGGTGGGGCTCGGGGGGGGGGAGGCCGCGGCGCTGGGGGCCGCCGTGTTCGCGGCGGCGAGCGCCAATGTCATCCGGGCCATGCGCGGCACCGAGAACGCGATGACGATCTTCTTCTGGTTCTGCCTGGCGGGCCTCCCGGTGGTGATGCCGTTCGCGCTCGCGCCATGGCCCGCGGATCCCTGGGCCTGGGGAGGCGCGCTCCTCGTCGGCCTCGCAGCCTTTGGCGCGCAGCTCCTCATGACGCAGGCCTACGGAGTGCTCTCGGTGCCCGAGGCCTCCGTGTGGCTGCAGCTCACGCCCATCGCGCAGTTCGCCCTCGCCGTGCCGCTCCTCGGCGAGCGGCCTCAGCTCGCCGCGCTGGCAGGCGCCGTGCTCGGGGTCGCCGGCGTCGCGTACGGGACGGTGCTCGGCAAGCGAGCGCCGACCGCCGACCCCTCAAGGGCTCCTGGCATTCCGCGCGCGGGAGGTCAACCGTAGGTATGCATCTTGACCGCAGTCAACCTTCAACAAGGAGTGAATGAATGAGCGCAGCACGGATCCTCGTCATCGGTGCGTTGATCGTCGGAGCAGGCAGCGCCCAGGCCGTCGAGGTCGGCACGAACAAGGGCGGGTACGGCACGGCAGGCTGCGGCCTCGGCTCCCTCGTCTTCGGAGACCAGAGGGGCGCCATCCAGATCCTGGCGGCGACGACGAACGGCACGTTCGGTAGCCAGACCTTCGGAATCACCTTCGGCACCTCCAACTGCGGCACCAGCGCCGTCGGGACGGCCGGGACGAAGACCTTCATCGAGGGCAACCGCGAGGCGCTGGCGAAGGACGCGGCGCGCGGCTCCGGGGAGACCATCAGCACCCTCTCCAATCTGGCCGGCTGCAAGGATTCGAGCGCGGTGGGTGTCGTGCTGCAGAAGAACTTCAGCTCCCTCTTCCCGGGCCAGGCCGCCCCGGTCGAGCAGGTCTCGGGCGCCGTGATGTCGACGCTCCGCAGCGACAAGTCGCTCGCCTGCAGCTCCATCGGCTAAGCTCCCTCGCCGCGGGGGCCGGGTACCGGCTCCCCGCGGCGCGCATGTCCTTTTCCAGAGCTCTTCTCGCGGCGCTCGCCGCGGCCCTCGCCCTGCCGGTCGCGCCCCTGCGCGCCGGGGAGCCCGATCCCAGCTACCTCCCCGAGCTTCTCACCGCCGCCCGCGCGCGTAGCATCGCGCAGGGGCGCCCCTGGATGCGGCTCGGGCACTGGCAGCCGCGCCTCTTCCGCGCGCCCGACGGCCAGGCGGACGGGCCGGCTTTCTTTCTCGCTCCCGATGGAAAAGGTGATCCAGCGGCGGAGCTGGAGGCGACGCTGCGCGCCTTCTTCGCCCCCGAGCCGCTGGCCCCGG
>JBBQEB010000059.1:0-20543 GCA_038320275.1 Myxococcales bacterium
CTGCCGGAGCTGTCCGTTCTGCCACTGCACCTCGGCGGTGAGCCGCTCGTTCTCGCGGTGCAGGCGCGCCGATTCCGCGGCCTGCGCGACGGTGGCGAGCAGCTCCTGCTGGTGCCACGGCTTGGAGATGATGCGGTACACCTCGCCCGAGTTCACCGCCTGCAGCGCCACCTTGAAGTCCTCGGCGGCGGTGCACAGGATGCGCGCCACCTCGGGCGCGAGAGCGCGCGCGCCCTTGAGGAAGGTGATCCCGTCCATCCCCGGCATCATGTAGTCGGAGATGATGACCACCGGTCGCAGGGCGGGGATCTCCTCCAGCGCCTGTTCGGGCGAGAGGTAGCACCGCGTCGAGAACCCGGCGGCATCGAGGATGCGCGCGAGCGCCCGGAGGATGAGCTCGTCGTCGTCGACGATCAGTACGAGGTCGGAGTCCATGCGCGTGCGCAGCGGCTGGCGCGCGCCATCTTACCCCCGGGTGCCGGGCGAAGCGCAACCGGGGAGAGGGCAATGCGCTCCGGGGCCGCTCAGAAACTCCCCAAAAACTCGTCGTTGGTATCGAACTCCGTCAGCTTCTTCAGGAGCCGCTCCATCGCCTCCACCGGCTTCATGGAGGCGAGCGCGGCCCGCAGCTTGCGAATCTTGTCGATCTCCTTGGGCAGGAAGAGCTTCTCCTCCTTGCGCGTGCCCGAGGCGGCGATGTCGATGGCCGGGAAGATGCGTCGCTCGGCGAGCTGTCGCGAGAGCACCACCTCCATGTTGCCGGTGCCCTTGAACTCCTCGAAGATGACCTCGTCCATGCGCGAGCCGGTGTCGATGAGCGCGGTCGCGATGATGGTGAGCGAGCCGCCCTCCTCCGCCTTGCGCGCAGAACCGAACAACCGCTTCGGGCGCTCCAGCGCCCGGCTGTCGACGCCGCCGGTCAAGGTGCGGCCGGAGGACTCCACCTCACGGTTGTAGGCGCGCGCGAGGCGGGTGATGGAGTCGAGCAGGACCACCACGTCCTTGCCGCCCTCGACGAGGCGGCGCGCCCGCTCCATGGCCATCTCGGCGGCGTGGATGTGCTCCTCCGCGGGGCGGTCGTTGGACGATCCCACCACCTCCCCCTGGACGTTGCGGCGCATGTCGGTGAGCTCCTCGGGCCGCTCGTCCACGAGGAGAACCATGAGGTGCACGTCGGGCCGGTTGGCCGTGATGGCCTGCGCGATCCGCTGCAGCATGATGGTCTTGCCGGCCTTCGGCGGCGAGGTGATGAGGCCGCGGGCACCGAGGCCGATGGGCGCGATGAGGTCGAGCACGCGCCCCACCAGCTCTTCCGAGCGCGTCTCCATGAGGAGCTTCTCGGTGGGGTCGGTGGCGGTGAGATTGTGGAAGTGGGTGCGCCGCGCGACGGCGATGGGGTCGGCGTTCTCGACCAGGTCCACGCGGGCCAGGACGCGCTTCATGTTGCGGACCGTGGCGGCGCCCTTCACGAGCACGCCCGGCTGGAGGTGCATGCGCTCCACCAGCCAGCGCGGCACCTCGACGTCGAAGGGCTGTGCGAGGTAGCTGCGCTTGGGATCGCGGAGCCAGCCGAGCCCTTTGCCCTCGTACTGCAGCACGCCCTCGACCTCCTCGGTCACCTCGGGTTGAGCCTGAGCCTGAGCCTGGGGAGCTGCGCCCGCGGCACCGTTTCCGCCCTGGGGCGACGCCGCGCCATTGGGAACAGGAGCTCCGGGCGCGCCGCCCGGCAGGTTGCCACGTCCGCGCCGGCCGCGCCGACGCCTGCGCCTGCGGCCCGTGCCGCCCGGTCCAGCTGGGCCCGGCGCGCCACCGGCCTGGGAGGCGCCATCGGGCATCTCGGGGCCGTCCGAACCCTCTGGCTCGTCCAGGCCGTCCGGTCCGTCGTCGGCCGGATCGCGCCCGTCGTCGGAAGCATCCGCCGCTGGGACGGGAGAGGCGGGAGCGGGCGCGTCGCCCGGCACCGGGATCTGCTCGTTCTCGGTCATGCTCTTGTCTGCTCCGGCCACGGGGCGTGTCGCTCGCCGCGGCGGTACTTGCCTGGCCTGGGTACGGCTTTGGACCGCGGGACGAATGCCACTTCCGCGAGCCCCGCCCCTCGTTCCCCGCGACTTCGCCGATTCATCCTGTGGCGCGTCGACCGTGTGGGGAGCCCGGCGTCCGAGGGGCATCCCCTCGTCGTTTGCAACCTAAAGCGGAAACGGAGAGCTTACAACCTGTTCATACCAAAACTGGCGACGAAGCGGAAGCGCGGGATGCTTCTCACGGAGCGCGGGGCGCGCTGTCCGGCCCTCCGTGGAGGCCGGTGGAGCTCATCGGCAGCGCGACCACGGGCCCTATCTGGAGGAGGAGCGCTGCCGCGCGGAGCTCGGGCACCGCGGCCGCAAGATCCGTCACGGGCGAGGAGGACAGAGCGGCGAGGCCGCCCGTGAGCCGGGAGAGGACGCTGCGCTCGGGCTCCACGTTCCTGAGCTCCACGTCCGCATCCGGCGCGAGCCCGGCACGCACCTTCGCGAGGAGGATGGCGTCCTCGAGCGACCCCATCCCGTCCACGAGCCCGCGAGACATCGCCTGCGCCCCCGTCCACACCTGCCCGGCCGCCACCGCGTCCACCGCCTCCATGGTCATGTGCCGCCCCTCGGCCACGCGCGAGAGGAAGAGTCCGTAGAAGGAGAGGACCTGCTTCTCCACCAGGGCGCGCTCGTCGGCCGTCCAGCGACGGGTGAGCGAGGTGAGGTCGGCGTGCAACCCCCGCCGCAGCGTCACCTCGTTCACCCCGAGCTTGTGCAGGAGGCCCGAGAGGTCCGGCTTCACGGCGAACACGCCGATGGAGCCGGTGAGCGTGGAGGGCTCCGCCAGGATGGCGTCCGCCGCGACCGCCACCAGGTAGCCCCCGCTCGCCGCGACGTCGCCCATGGAGGCGATGACCGGTTTCCCCTTGCGCCGCGCCCGGGCCACCTCGCGCCAGACGAGGTCTGAAGCGAGCCCGTCTCCGCCGGGCGAGTCGATGCGCAGCACGATGGCCGTGACGGCGCGGTCGGAGGAGGCCCGGTCGATGAGGCGGGACAGCGTCTCGGCTCCGGCGATGCCCCCGGCCAGCGGCTCGGACCGGCTCTCTCCGCCCGCGATGACGCCCTCCACCCGGATGATCGCCACGACCGGCCTCGAGCCCCATCGCTGGGCGGCGCGCTCCGGCGCGCGCTCGAGTCGCTCCGCCAGGTGGAGGCTGCGGCCGGCGAGCCGCGAGGCGGCGGCGTCGAGCTCGTCCGGCCAGGCCACCCCGTCGATGAGCCCGGCAGCCCGGGCCTCCTCGGCGCTGAAGATGCCGACGTCCACCAGCTCCCGGACGCGCGCCTCGGCGAGCCCGCGGGAGAGCGCGATGGCGCGCACCTCGCGGCCGAACACGTCGTCGAGGATGCGGTCCGTCGCCTCGCGCTGGGCCTCGCTCATGCCGGTGCGAACGAGCGGGTCGGGGGCGTTCTTGAAGCGCCCGGCCGCCACCACGTCGAAGCCCACCCCGAGCTTGTCGAGTCCCTCCTTGATGAACGAAGTGGAGGAGGAGAGGCCCGACGGAAACAGGGCGGTGGCGGTGGGCGCCAGCACCGACGACGCGGCGGTCGCCAGGTAGTACTCCTTCATCCCACCGCCGGACAGGTACGCCAGCACCGGCTTCTTCGCCTTCACCTGCAGCAGGGTCGCGCGCAGCTCCTCGATGCGGCCGCGCCCGACCGGCAGGCTGTCGATCTTGATGGCCAGCGCGGGCACGCCTGCATCGTCGCGCGCCTCGGCGAGGCGGCGGAGCAGCGTGCCGTAGGGGTCCCGATCGCCTCCGAAGAGCGAGCGCGAGGGGGACAGCGCCCGCGCCAGGTCGACCACGGGGACCGTCGAGCCCCTGCCCGCGAGGGCGCGGTAGCGCTGGGACGAGAGCCTCGCGCCGAGAAGCCAGCTGGAGTCCGCGCCCTCGCCGCCGCCGCCCCCTGCGACGAGGCCCACGTGCGCCCCGTGGACCGCCAGCGTGAGGAGGGCATAGGTGGCAGGCTGTGGACCGCAGCCGCCACACTTCAGCCGGGACTCCAGGGGGAGCTGGAGCTGGCCACCCACCGCGATCCCCGTATGGCCTATCTCCACCTGTGCGCCCAGCGCCAGCGCGTCGAGCGCGAGATCGTCGCGCGCGCGGTCCGTGCCGAGGAGGTCGGCGGTCAGGGTGACCGCGTCGTCCAGAAAGCGGGTCCCCGCCCCGGCGGCGTAGCGGATGGGGAGGCGGTGCCCGCCGAGGCTCCCGTTCATGCCCAGCGCCGAGAGCCCCAGCGAGAGGTGGCGCCAGGGGCGCAGGGTGAGGCCGATATCCAGGCTGGAGAGAGCGTCCAGGTCGCGCTGCGGTGAGGCGTACGCATTCCACGCCAGCCCGAAGGACGCCGTCTGGCCGGCGGCCAGCGCGAGGCCGAGGGAGGTCTTGCGAAACCGCGACCCGCCGCCCTCGACAGGGCGGATCCACTGCATGGCGAGGGTGGGGACCACCGGGCCCAGCCCCTGGGACGCCCAGAAGCCGTCGCCCGCGTGCCCGGTCCCGCTTCGCCCCTCGTGGAAATAGAGGAGCGTGAAGTCGTCGACGAAGCCCGTGCCGGCGGGATTGATCTGCAGGGCGGTCGGCTCCTCGGCCCCCGCCACGCTGGCGTTGGGGACGGCGATTCCGGCGGGAGAGCGCTGCGCGCGATCGTACAGGTGAACCGTCTGGGCCGAGGCGGCCAGCGGCAAAGCGGCGAAGGCCAGGACGGCGAGCGAGGCCGAGCGGGCGAGGCTCACGCCTCCTCGTTGCCGGCGTCCTCGACCCGCCGGAGGTCGGCCTCCTGCAGCGGGACGAGGTTGCCCGAGGCGTACTCCCGGAAGACCCGGAAGATCTGTTCCTTGTGCGGCCTCACCTTGCCGATGGGGCACATTTCCCAGTCCTTCACCGGCTCGTCGCAGTACCCGGTGCGGCGGTCGCCGCACTTGGGCTGGATGTACTGCGCGACCTCCGGGATGGCCTTCGCCACCTCGCGCCGCATGAGCGCCACCATGTGGCGGATCTCCCACTGCGCCCGCCAGCACAGGCGTAGGTCGGCGATGTGCAGGAGCTCCGCGAAGTTCACCATGATCTGGAAGTTGGTGGGCGTGGCGTTGGGCAGGACGAAGCGCGCGTCCTCGGCGGGGATGCCGCGCTCGAGGGCGAGGCCGTACACGCGCGTGATCTCGGCCATGAGCCGGTCGTATTCGTCCTTCATGCCGGGCGTGCTCACCCAGGTCTTGGGCGTGACGTAGTCGAGCCGATCCTGCCGGTACTTCACGTAGCGCTGGGACTGCTGCTCGAACGAGATGCCGATGCGATGGCGCACGAACTGGTGCGAGAGCGAGCGCGACACCCCCGAGATCCCGAACCAGAAGACCACCTGCTCCAGCGGCGAGGCGTGCCCGGTCTTGAGCCGCTCCTGGATGAAGTCGCGGATGGTCTCCTGGGAGATGCGGCCGTCGCCGATCTCGCTCCAGACCTCGCGCGGCGTCTTGGGCGTGTAACAGGTGCGATACGCCCCGTAGAGCTTGGTGAGGGGGTCTCGGGCGTGATCGATGAGCGTGACCTGGAGCGGCATGGTGGAGAAGGTAGCGCGCGCCTCTGACCACGCCGGAGCGCGCCCCATCCGAGCGCGCCATGCCCGGCGGCACAGGCCGTAGAACCTGTGCCCACGCCCGCGCCCGCCGCCCGGAGGCTCCCTTGGCCCAGACGAAGCTCGCCGCCGCCCTCGCGTTGCTTGCGCTCGCCTCCTGCAAGACTTCGAGCCCACCGGCTGGTCAGGCCGGCGCGCCGGAAGGCAAAAGCCCGGCAGCCGCGGCGCGAGTGCCCGCCCAGGCCACAGCGCCGGCTCCTGCCGTGCCCGGGATCGACCCGGCCATCCTCGACGCCACCGTGAAGCCGTGCGACGACTTCTACCGCTACGCGTGCGGAGGTTGGATGGCTCGCACGCCCATTCCTCCGGACCGGTCGCGCTGGAACCGCAGCTTCTCGGTGATCGAAGAGTCCAACCTGGTCCGGCTGCGCGAGATCGCCGAGGCCGACGCGGCGGGAAAGGTCGACCCTGCCGACCGGTACGGCGCCAAGGTGGGCGCCTATTACGCGGCCTGCATGGACGAGGCGGGCATCGAGGCGCGCGGGGTCGAGCACCTCCAGGCCGCGTGGGCCCACATCGACGCCGCGGCCGACGTTCCGGCGCTGGCGGTACAGGTGGCGAGGCTGCACGCCCACGGGGTGAGCGCGTTCTTCTCCATCGGGAGCGAGCAGGACGCCAAGGACGCCACGCAGGTGATCGGCGTCGTCGAGCAGGGTGGGCTCTCGCTTCCCGACCGAGACTACTACCTGAAGGATGATCCGAAGAGCGCGGCGATCCAGCAGAGCTATCGCGAGCATCTGGCGCGCATGCTCGTCCTCGCGGGCGAGGATGGGCCCCGCGCCGGGTGCGAGGCGGAGGCGGTCTACGCCCTGGAGCGCTCCCTCGCAGAATCGCACTGGACCAGGGTGGAGCAGCGCGACCCGAAGCGCGTCTACAACCGCGTCGATCTCGTCGGCCTGGAGAGGGCGGCCCCGCGCTTTCCCTGGAAGGACTACCTGCGCGACCTGGGGTACCCCGACCTGACCGCTTTCAACGCGACCACGCCTCGGGCCCTGACGCGCCTCGACGAGGTGCTGGCGAAGACGCCCCCCGCGACGATCCGCGCATACCTCCGCTGGAAGGTGCTGGCCGCGGCCTCCACCGCCCGGGCTCTGCCGAGGCGGTTCTTCGACGAGCGGTTCGCCTTCTCCAGCAAAAACTTCACCGGCGCGAAGGAGCCAGTGGCTCGGTGGAAAGGCTGCGTGCGCGCGACCGACGAGGCGCTGGGTGAGGCGCTGGGACAGGCCTTCGTCCGGCGCTACTTCGGGGCGGACGGGAAGGTGAAGTCGCAGGAGCTCGTCGCAGGGGTCGAGGCGGCCATGGGCAAAGACCTCGACGGCCTCGCCTGGATGGACGGTCCCACCCGTGGGCGCGCGCGCGAGAAGCTCGCCAAGGTGGCCAACAAGGTGGGCTACCCCGACCGGTGGCGCGACTACGACGCGCTGACGCTCGATCGATCGTCGTATTTCGCGAGTGTCCTCGCCGCTCGCGCGTTCGAGCAGCACCGGCAGCTCGCAAAGATCGGCAAGCCCCTCGACCGCAACGAGTGGGAAATGTCGCCACCCACCGTGAATGCCTACTACGACGGCTCGATGAACGAGATGGCCTTCCCCGCAGGGATCCTCCAGCCGCCCATGTACGCGCGGGGCGCGCCCGAGGCCGTCAACTACGGCGCCATCGGGGTGGTGGTCGGCCACGAGCTCACGCACGGCTTCGATGATCAGGGCCGCCAGTACGACGCGGTGGGGAACCTCACCGACTGGTGGACGCCGTCGGTGAGCGCCGAGTTCGACCGGCGCGTCTCCTGCGTCGCCGACCAGTTCAGCGGCTACACGGCGGTGGACGAGGTGAAGCTGAACGGCCGGCTCACCCTGGGCGAGAACATCGCGGACCTAGGCGGGGTGAAGCTGTCGCACGCGGCCTACGCCGCATCGCGCAAGGGCAAGCCGCCCGAGGCGCCGGTGGCAGGCTTCTCGCCAGAGCAGGCCTTCTTCCTGGGCTTTGCACAGGCCTGGTGCGAGAGCACGCGCCCGGAACAGGCGCGCATGTACGCGGCAGTGGACCCGCACTCGCCCGGGCGCTGGCGCGTCAACGGGCCCCTCTCCAACCTGCCGGAGTTCGCCAAGGCGTTCTCCTGCCCGGCGGGGAGCGCGATGGTGCGTCCCCCGGAGAAGCGCTGCGAGGTGTGGTGAGGGCGAGGGTGAGGGCGCGCCCTCACCCTCGCAGCGCGGCCGAGACGATGCCCGGCACGCGCGACCAGCTCCCGTCCGTCTCCAGCTCGGCAAGGCGCCGCCCCATCACGTGCGCGGTGCGGTGGCTGGGGAAGTAGGGCAGCTTGATCGGGCTCCAGGCGGGGCCGCGCACGACGAGCTTCTCGACGTGCTCGAGCATGAGGGTGTTGTGCACGAACCCGCGCCCGCTCTGGATGTCGCGCAGGGGGGCGCCGGGGTATGCGCCCCAGGGGCCCGTCCCGGAGGTGTAGGCGAGCCCGGGCCAGAGGTTCACGCAGACGCAACCGTAGCGAAGGTTGCGGACCGCGCGCTCCACCGCCGAGGCGGTGGTGGGCTCGTCCAGCGTCCGGCCGGAGGCCACGATGGTGGCGGCGAGGGTGCCCCACAGCCGGTCGTTCGCGAAGCGGACCGCAGCGTCCAGGAACTCGAGCGGCTCGTCGCTGCCGATGTCCACCTCGGAGAGCACGGAACAGAACGGCTCGGTGGTGAACGCCGACTCGGCCGCCGCCTCGGGGTCGAGCCCGGAGATGAGGGTCCAGGGCAGGGCGCCGTCGCCGCCGCCCCGCCGCTCGATCCGGGCGCGGCCGTCGGTGAGAGCGCGGTAGCGCGCCTCGGCCCCGGGATACCAGGCGCGCCGGGCGGGGGTCAGCGCCATCCGCTCCAGCACCAGGTCGAGGAACCGCTGCCGCTGACGCCAGCCCCTGGGGAGCAGCAGCATCTTGCCGGCGATGCAGTTGAACGAGCCGTTGTGCGTCACCATCCCCGCGACGTTGTCGGCCTGGTACGCCAGCTCGCGATCGGTCCACCGCCCGGGCACCACCAGGATGGGCGTGATGTTGCCGAGCTCGCTCGTGATGTCCTTCGCGAGGAGCGGCTCCCCGCGCGCGATGCGGTCGGCGCGCTCCGGCCCCGGCGGGCCCCAGACGATGAGGTCGTGCGTCTTGTCCGAGCCGGTGATGTGCACCTCGTCCACGGCAGGGTGCTGCGCGAGATAGGAGCCCTCCTCGGCGCCGCCGTACACGATGGCGAGGAAGCCGCCGGCCACCGCGTCGGCAAAGGCCTCCTCGAGGAGCGGCCCCATGTACGCGTTCACCGGATTCATCTTGAGGAGGCAGACCTTGCCCTCGTTGAACATCTTGGTCACCACGTCGGCGGCCGGGATGGAGTTCACGTTCCCGGCGCCGAGGACGAGGCACACCTTCCCCGCGTGGTCGGGCCGCTTGTAGAAGCGCGCCCGCGATGCGTGCAGCTCCTCCTCCGTCACGCCCTCCTCCAGGTGGGCGTCGCCCCGGATGCCCATGAAGAGCGCCGCGTCGAGCCGGTTTGCCGGAAACACGCGCACTGCGATGCGCCCGTCCGGGGTCTCGCTGGTGCCAGCGATGGGCGTGTTCCCGTTCCGCTCCAGCATGACGAGCGAGCGCACCGTCTGGCGGAGGAAGCGGTGCGTGGCGTAGGGCGAGGCGATCCACTCGTCTCCCTCGGGCGGCGTGAAGGGCGCGATGCCCTTCGCCTCGCAGGCGAGCGCGACGCTGCGCTCCGCGATGCGCGCCGCGCCGCGCAGCATGGAGCGCGCGAGCGCGATGCGAGCGGCCAGCGGCCGGGTGGCCCACGGGCGCGCTCCAGCCCGGAGCCGGTCCAGCGCCTCGTCGAGCCGCCCTCGCTCCGTGCTTCGGGGTGCCTGCAGCGCCTCGGTCATGTGCGTTTCTCCGGTGAGGTGAGGCGGGGCGGCTCTTGTGCGCGCAGGGTGATGAGCGCCACCTCGGGGTCCGAGCCGAGGCGGATGCGGAAGGCGGAGTTGCCGACGCCGCGATTCACGTAGAGCTGCACCTCTCCGAGCCTGAAGAGGCCCCGATCGTACGGCTCGTGCGCCATGGTGCGCAGCATGAAGCGGGTGAGCAGCGGGAGGTGGATCTGTCCGCCGTGGGTGTGACCGGAGAGGCAGACCAGGGGCTCGCCACGGGCCCGTAGCAGATCGGCGGTGCGCGGGCCGTGCGCGAGCGCGAGCCGCGAGCCCTCCCCGGCGCCGGCGAGCGCCTTCGCAGGGCGCGCCTCTCCGGTGAGGAGGTCGTCGATGCCGATGACGGTGAAAGGCGCGCCGCGCAGGGTGAGGGCGGTATTCTCGTTGCGCAGCACGGCGTACCCGTGCGCGGAGAGAGCGCGCGCAGCGCCGCGGGGATCGACCCAGTGGTCGTGGTTTCCGAGCACCGCGACGCAGGGCGCCTCGATGCCGCCGAGCTGCTCGCGCATGAGCCCGACGCCCGCCTCGTCGCGGCAGAGATAATCGCCAGTGAGTGTGACCAGGTCGGGCTTCCAGGCGTTGACGCGGGCGATGGCGGCCCGGATGCGCTCCCGCGGCGTGCGGGGCCCCACGTGAAGGTCCGAGAGCTGCGCGATCTTGAGGCCGTCGTGCGCGGGGTCGAGGCCCGGGACGGTGAGCACCGGCAGCTCGACGCCAAGGCCCTCGCCCTCCGCAGATGCCGGCATGGCCGAGCCCACGACCGCGGTCGCGAGCGCGCCTCGAAGAAAGTCTCTGCGGGAAAACGCCGGCATATGGGGTCAGGGATCCTAACCGCCCGCGGGCCCGGCGCATCGGGCGTGGGAGCGGCCCCCTACTTGCCGGCGGTCAACAGGGAGGCTGGCGTGACGCCCAGCGCTCGCGCCATGGCCTCGATCGTCTCGAGGGGCGGGGAACGCTGCCCGCGCTCCAGCATCGAGACGTAAGAGACAGAGATCCCGACCTTGTCCGCCAGCGCCTTTTGCGAGATCTTCTTCTTCAGGCGGAGGCGCCGGACGTTCCCGGCGAAGCGAGTCAGGAGGTCCATCGAAGCCATGGGCTCCGCTTAACAGCGAGTGTATGACCAGGGCACCGACCTTTTCGGGGTGCGACAAGGCCGTAGTGGTGACGCTCCGTGACTCGCGTTACGTATCGAACCGGGTTTTCCCAACGCGGAAGGAGTGTCATGGCAAAAGCATTGTGGAAGCTCGCGGTCGGCGAAGAGGCGCCCGACTTCGAGTTGCAGGCGACCGGCGACACGGCCGGGAAGGGCGCCGAGAAGAAGAAGATCCGGCTGTCGAGTTACCGCGGCAAGAAGAACGTGATGCTGGCGTTCTTCCCTGCCGCGTTCACACCTGTTTGAACGATTCAGATGCCCTCGTACGAGGAGGATCTCTCCGAGTTCGAGCGGCGCAATACCCAGGTCCTGGGTATCAGCACGGACGTCGTTCACGCGCAGGAAGCTTGGGGCAAGAGCATGGGTGGGCTGTCGTACCCGCTGCTCGCCGATAACTATCCGTACGGCCACGTGGCACAGCAGTACGGCGTGCTGCGCGGCGACGGGCTCATGGAGCGCTCCATCTTCGTCATCGATAAGGCGGGAAAGATCGCCTACATCGACATCCACGACATCGGTGAGCAGCCGCCCACCGACAAGATCATGGCAGCGCTCGACAAGCTGAAGTGACCGACTCGCGAACGCTCGAGGGGTGACCGGAGACATGGCCGAGAAGACCGAATCGAAGCCCCTCGAGCTGTCGCGCTACTGCGTCCCGTTCACGCCCTTCAAGGGCAAGATCGAGGAAGCGTCGGTGTGCATCGTCTCGACGGCGTCGGTGCGAGAGAAGAAGGATGCGCCGTTCAACGTCGAGGGGGACGCCAGCTACCGGGTCATCTCCGGCGAGGCGAACGGGTCGGACCTCACCTACGACGACGAGCATTTCGACCACGCCTGCGCGGACGCGGACATCAACTGCATCTTCCCCATCGACCGCGTGCGCGAGCTCGCCGCGGAGAAGCGGGTGGGCGGGCTCACCGAACGCCACTTCACGATGGGCTTCAGCATGGCGCTCCGCGACCTGCGCGAGAAGACCATCCCGCAGCTCGCGCGCGAGGTCGACCGGGCGCGGCCGGACATCGTGCTGCTCACGGGTGGTTGACGCCTTTGCCATCGCACGGTGGTCACCGTGCAGCGCACCATCGAGATGCTGGGCATCCCCACGGTGGTGGTGACCGTGGAGCCCGAGGAGACCGCTCAGGCGCGGCCCCCGCGCGCGCTCTGCCCCAAGGGCTTCGTGGCGGGCCACTCTCTGGGGAGGCCCAACGATCCCGAGCTCCAGAAGCGGATCCTCACCGACGCCTTCGCGCTCCTCACCGGGCCGGCGCGGCCGGGCGAGGTGGTGACGATGGAGTACGGGAAGTAACCTCCGCCGCCGCTCCGCCTCGACAAACAAAGGGCGCGCTCGCCGGCGCGCCCTTTTCGTGTCCTGACCCCGGCGGCGCCCGCCGGGGGCCGTTCACGGACCGGAGTAGCTTGCGACGCCTCCGCCCTTGGTGACCGCCCCGGCGGCGTCCTTCGACGGCCAGTACGCGAAGTACACGATGCGCGGGCTCACCCAGCGATCGATCTGGATGGAGCGGACCGGCTGCCCCGCGAAGGTAGGGAAACCGAGCGCGGGCTCGTTGGCGGTGAAGGGAGTGAACTTCCCGTTCTGCACGCGCATGACGCCTCCCCAGTTCAGTCCGACCCATGCCGTGTTGCCGGTGGGATCGGCGGGATCGCAGGCGACGGCGAGCACGCCCGTTCCGTAGGTGCCCGAGTTCGGGATCGCCATGTAGTCCAGCGTCTTGCCGTCGGCGGATCGGCGGAGAAGGCCGTTCGTGGAGGAGCCGATCCAGAGCGTCCCATCATCGCAGAAAGAGAGCGACTGGGTGTCGTCGTTGAGGACCTGCTCCGGGACTTTCGTGCTGTCGCCCCACCACGCGTACCAATGAAAAGGCAGGCCTCCCGGCCCGATGTACCAGTTGGAGTTGGACAGGTCGGCTCCGTAGCCCTGCATGAAGCCAGTCCGATAACCGTTCGAGCCCCAGGCCGTGCCGTCCCGCGGGTTGATGGCGACGCCCCAGGCATAGCCCGTGTAGAACATGCTCGTTGCAGGGGAGTAGAACGCCGGGTGGTCGTGCTCCCACACGTTCTTCGTGTCGGCCCAGGTGGACGCATACGCCTGCATCTGCGGGTACCACTTCGAGCTGTCCGCGCTCTTGTCCACCCAGCCGCGGGTGCCCGTGTTGGCGAGGAGAACCGCCACCGTGGCGTGCGTGCCGCCCATCCAGACATCGCCATACTGCATCGACGCGCTCTCGTGGTTGACCGCGATGCGCTGCACCTGGCGCAGCTTCTTGCGGCCGAGCTCCCAGAACTCCTCGCCATTTTGGCAGGTGTCGGCGTGGCGCTCAACCGGCGACGTCGATCCGGAGGGGATGTCCGCGCAGACGGTATGCGGCGGGGAAGCGATGAGCACGTGGCGGGTGCGCGAGAGCAGGTTTTTTCCGTCGAAGCTCACCACGTCGGCGCCCCCGGAGAACTGCGCCCAGAGGGCATCCTGATCCTCGTCGGTGCCGTGTCCCTTGAAGCCGATGATGGCGGTTCCGGGCGCGGCTCCGGCGACCGAGATCACGGGGCACGCGACCGCCGGGCCGGGTCCGGTGGGATGAGCGGTGTGATTGAGCGATGCCGCGAATGCGGGATCGCCGTCGTAGGGAACCCCCTGGTAGCAATTCTTGGTGAGCCCCGCGTTCACGGCGTCGAACTTCTGGAAGCCCTGGTCCGCGCGCGCCTTGGCGTAGAGGGCGTCCCAACCCGCCACGTAGACGTTGCCGCCCTCGTCGGCGGAGACGTCCCAGATGTCGTTCGAGAGCCCCTGGCCCGTGCCGTAGAAGGTCCAGCCATCCTTGCTGATGGGCGGCGCCAGCGCGACGCCACCACCGTCCGGGGCGCCGCCATCGACCGGGCCGCCGTCGACCGGGCCACCATCGAGAGGGCCACCGTCGAGAAGGCCGCCGTCGGTCGGGCCGCCGTCGAGGCTCCCCCCGTCGGTCGCCCCTCCATCCGCACCGGCGCCACCATCGGAGGCGCCGCCATCGACCGTTCCCGCGCCTCCGTCCGCCAGGCCTCCGCCGTCCACGGCGAGACCCGCGACGACGGCCGGGCTCCCGCCCCCGCTCGAGCCACCGCAGGCCGCCAGCGCCAGCACACTCAGCGCGATCCACCATCGGCTCATCGACATACGACACCCCCAGCCCGTAGTGGCCTGGGCTGAGAGTGGATGCGGCGCGCCATTCCGCCAAGCCCGTGGAGGCGCGACCACGTGGGCTCTGTCGCACGGCCGCCAGCCCGGTTGGGGGAGGTGGGCACAGATCATGCGATGTCTCGGGCCCATGGATGCGACGCCGCCGCGAAGCCCAGGCCCCCTTGCCGAGCGGCAGCCCGCGCCGCGGACCCAGGTTCCGGACGCGAGCCTCTTCGCGCTGGCCCTGGCCCGGGCGCGCGCCGGGCTGGCGCGACCGCCGCCCGCGTTCGGAACCTCGCCCTGCGCCGCCGCCCCTGCGGTCGTTCTCATGGCACGCAGGACCGGGGCGGATGGGCTCGCGTCGGGACTTCGCGCCCGGCGAGCGGCCCACGACGAGGGCGCCACCACCCTGGCCCCGCCGAGGCTTCAGGAGAGTTCCGCCCCCGGCGCGCGCGAGCTCGCGCCACCACCGTTCCAGGGGCTCCTCGCACCCGCCGCGCTCGACCGCGTCGCCGCCGAGTCGAGAAGGCTCGGTGGCGGCAACCCGACGGTGGAGCTGCGGTTCGGATCGGACGTCCAGATCCGGCTGGTTCACGCGAAGGGTGGGATCGAGATCGTGCTGCGCGCGGGCCGCGGGGCGGAGCGACCGGCGCGCAGCGAGCTGACCGGGCTGGTGAACGCGCTCCGCGGCCGTGGAGTCCACGTCAGCGCGGCGTCGCTCGAGCTCGCGCCGGCAGGCGCGATGGCCGCCAGGTCTTTCGCTCCTGGAGCGCGTTGACGCCACCCGGCGGGGTCCGCTACAACGCTGCTCCTGCTGGCCCGGATGGCACCGTCGCCAAGTTGGTAAGGCAAAGGTCTGCAACACCTTCATTCCCCGGTTCGAATCCGGGCGGTGCCTCCACGTCCCGGGATCGCGCGCTGCGAGACGCTCGGAGATCCATGATCCAGCCCTCCGACGAGCTCTGCCAGTACTGCGGCGCCGACCTCGACGCGACGCCGCCGCGCGAGGAGAGGGGCTACCTGTACGGCCTGGAGTGCAGCCGGTGCGCTCCGGAGAACCGGCGGTCGCAGGTCCTCGCGCGCTCCACGCGCGTGGCGGAGCTGAGCTGCCCGGGCTGCGGCGCGCGCATCGCCCCCGCCGAGGGACACCCGGACGTGCTCGTCGTGAAGGAGATGATCTACGATGTCTGCCCCTCCTGCGGGGAGCGGTGCAACGTGGCCTCGGTGCGGAAGCTGAGCGACACGGGCGGCGGCGTGATGTGAGCCGACGGCCTCGCGGCTGGGGGTCTCGAGCCTCCACGCGCTGACGGCAGCGGGCCGCTTCACGGACCGTCGCACCTGCCGGCGCGTGACCCAGCCCTACCCCATCACCGGCCGGCGAGCTGCGCCACCGTCCGCGGAGTGGCCTTGCCCTTGCCTCGGACGTTCCGGTCGAGCCACGCCACGGTATCGCGCAGCGTCTCCTGCGGATCGCGGGCGTCGAAGCCGAGCTCCCGCTCCGCCTTGGAGGAATCCACGTAGAACCAGCTCTCGCCCATGGCGACCTCCTCGGCGGAGAGGTCGGGCTCGCTGCCGCGCCAGGCGTGGAGCTTCTCCAGCAGGCGCGCCCCTGCGACGTTGACGCGGGAGGGGAGGCGCAGCACCGGGGCGGGCACGCCCGAGATGCGCGACAGCCGGGCAAAAAAACTGGCGAAGGTCATGTTGGCGCCGCCGAGCAGGTAGCGCTCGCCGGGACGCCCTCGCTCCAGCGCAGCGGAGAAGGCGCCGGCGGCGTCGCGCACATCGACGAAGGACAGGCCGCCCGAAGGCATCGCCGGGACCCGGCGCTCGAGGAACTTCCAGACCACGTCGGTGGAGGAGAGCCGCGCGTCGCCGGGGCCGAGCAGCAGCGATGGGTTCAGCACCACCATGGGCAGGCCGGTGTCGCGGAAGAACCGCAGGGCGGTCTTCTCCTGGAAGATCTTGGAGAGGTAGTACGGCCAGCCGGCGGCCACCTGGAGCGGGTAGTCGTCCGCCTCGGTGTGCACCTTCTCCTCGCGCGAGATGCCGATCGTCCCCGAGCTGGAGGCCAGCACGAACCGCTTCACGCCCGCCGCGGCGCAGTCCTCGAGGAGCGTGCGCGTGCACTGGACGTGCAGTTCGTAGAGCGCGGCGGGATGGGCGGCGTCGAAGGCCACCTGACCCGCGAGGTGGAGCACGGCCTCCACGCCGTCCAGCGCGCCGCGCACGGCCTCGCGGTCCTGCAGGGAGGCGCGCACCACGTCCGCCCCGAGGGCCTGCGCAGCCGCCGCTTCCCCGCGGGCGAGCAGGCGCACGCGGTGGCCGGCGCTGTTGAGAAGGGGGAGGAGCGCCGAGCCGAGAAAGCCCGTTCCGCCGGTGACGAGGAGGTTCACCTGGGGACCTTGGGCTTGGGATCGCGAGGGGTCGAGGTCTTCGGCGGTCGGGGCGGGGTCGCGTCCGGGGTCGCGGTCGGAGTCGGGGTCGCGGTCGGGGTCGGGGTCGGGGTCGAGGTCGAGGTCGGGTTCGCGGTCGCGGTCCCGGTCGGGGTCGGGGTCGGGTTCGGGGTCGGGTTCGCGGTGGGGGTCGAGGTCGAGGTCGAGCTCGCGGTCGCGCTCGCAGCCGGCCCCGCCGCCGCGCCGCCGAGCTTCCGCACCGCTTCCTCCATCACCCGCGTCGCCTCCTTGTGGGCCTCGCCCTTGGGGAGGTGGCGCGTGAGGCTCCGCAGCTTCGCCACCGGGATGGGCGTTCCGATGCGCACCTCGAGCTTCGTGCGCTTGGGCCTCGCCGAGCCGGCCGGCAGCGCCTCGTGCGTGCCGTGCAGGTAGATGGGGAGCACGTCGACGCCGGACTGCAGCGCGAGGTAGCCGGCGGTGGCCTTGAACTCCGACATGGACCCGTCCCGCGAGCGGGTGCCCTCCGGGAAGATGAGGAGGTTCGTGCCCTGGCGCAGCGCGGCGACGGCGGCGCGGAGGCTCTGCCGGATGGCGCCCGAGCGATCCATGGGGATGAGGCTGGTGAAGTTGCCGAAGTAGGCGCGCTTGAGTGGGGTGTCGAAGAAGTAGTCGCGGGCTGCCAGGGCCGAGAGGTTCTCCCCCGCTTCGCCGAGCGCCACCTTCACGAGCCCCATGTCGAGGTGGCTGGCGTGGTTCGCCACCACCAGGAAATTCCGATCGACGGGGACGTTCGCCTCGCCGCGCACCTTCGTCTCGTAGATCTCGCGGTAGAGGAAGCGCTGCCCCGCCCCGAGGAGCCGCCGGCCCAGCGCCGCGAGCGGAGCGGGCACCTCGAGGTCGCCCGCGGGAGCTGGCCCTTCCGGCGCCGCGGCGCGAGCGCCGTCCTCCACCGGACGGTGCCTGGCCGCGGCCACCACGCGGGAGAGATCGGCCACGGTGCCGAGCTGATGGAGGTTGTCCACCGCGCTGCCGCCCACGCCCGCCTGTTCGAGCGCCGCGGCGAGCTCGGTGAGCATGAGCGAGTCGAAGCCCAGCTCGGCCGCGAGCTGGCTCGCGTGCGTGACCTCGGCGCGCGGGCGCCGCGAGACCTCGGCCACCAGATCGAGAAGCCAGCGGTCGGAGCGCCCCTCGCGCGCCGCCCCGCGGGCCTTCGCGCCCTTGTGGGCGGCGGCGTCGAGTCGCTGGAGCTCCTCCACCACCCAGCGGCGCTTCACCTTGCGGGTGGAGGTTCGCGGGAGCTCCGTGTCGGTCGGGTACCAGACCTTGACGCGCTTGTGGAACGGCAGCCCGGCGGAGACGCGGCGCACGTGCTCGTCGATCCTCCTCCGCACCTCGGCGCGCTCGCGCCCCTTCCACGCGGGCCGCACCAGCAGCGCGACCTTCTCGCCGCGCGCGTCGGCGAGCCCCACCACGGAGAGCTCCTGCACGAGGTCCTCCTCGGCGTAGAGCTCCTCCAGCTCGTCCGGATAGACGTTCCGGCCGTCCGCGTCGATGATGACGTCCTTCTTCCGCCCGGCCAGCGTGAGCCGGCCCTCGCCGTCGAGGCGGCCCAGGTCGCCGGTGCGAAGCCAGCCGCCGTCGAGCACCGCCGAGGTGAGCTCCCGGTCGATCTCCGGAGCGCCCTCGCCCGGGCGGTAGTACCCCGCCATCACGTTGGGTCCGCGCGCGAGCACCTCGCCCACGCCGCTCCCGTCGGGCTCCTCGATGCGAAGCTCCACGCCGGGCAGCGCCTTGCCCACGGTGCCGGGCGCCGGGTCGTCGGGCGCGGTCACCGAGAGCACCGGGGCCGCCTCGGTGAGCCCGTACCCCTCGAAGAGGTCGAATCCGAGCTCGTGGAAGGCCTGCTGGACCTCCGGCGCGAGCGCCGAGCCCCCAGACACGAGGATGCGCAGCCGGCCCCCGAGCTTTCGGTGCACCGGCCAGAAGAGCAGCTTCCCCAGGTTCACGCCGGCCTCGTCGCGCAGCTTGGCGTGGGCGCCCATGAGCGCCTTCATGCCCGCCTCCACGAAGCCAGGCCGAGCCGACAGCTCCTGCGTGATGCGCCGGTGCAGGAGCGACCAGAGCGCGGGCACGCCGATCATGGCGGTGATGCGCCCGCTCTCGAGGGCGTCACCGAGCGTGTCGGCGGTGAGCTCGTCGAGGTAGGAGATCTCCGCGCCGCGGGAGAGCGGGGTGAGGAGGCCGCAGGTGAACTCGAAGGTGTGATGGAGCGGCAGGACCGAGAGGAGCGCGTCGCCGGCGCCGATGGAGAAGGTTCCCGCGAGCTTCGCGACCAGGCTCGCGAAGTTGCGGTGGGTGAGCATGACGCCCTTGGGCGTCCCGGTGGTGCCGCTCGTGAACAGGATGGAGGCGACGTCGTCCGGCTGCGCGACGTGCGCGGGAGCGCGGGCGGGGTCTCCGGTCAGGGCCTCGGCGAGGAGGAGCGGCCTGGGGGCTCCGCCCGCGTCCGATCGCGCCCCGAGGTCCCCCAGCCGCTCGGCGACCGCGTCGGAGAGCAGGAGCACCTTCGCACCAGCGGAGCGGGTCAGGTTCGAGAGCTCGCCCGGGGAGAGCTGCGCGTCCACCGGCACCGCCACGCCGCCGGCGAGGAGCACGCCGAAGTACGCCACCGCCCACTCCGGACGGTTCTCGCTGGCGAGGAGCACCCTGTCCCCCCGCTCCAGGCCGCCCGCCGCCAGCGCTCCGGCGACGCGCAGGGCGCACGCGCGCAGCTCACCATACGTGTACGTGTCCTTGCGCTCGCCGTCCATGCGCAGCGCCACGCGGTTCCGGTGGGTCTCGCAGGTGGCGCGCAGGAGCTCGAGCAGGTCGCGGTGCGCCTTCACCGCATGGACCTTCTTCTTCGACTCCTCCTCGAGGCCCGGGAACACCCACTCCTCGAGCCCCTTCACGTGCACGTCGAGCCAGTAGTGTCGCCAGTCGAGCTTCTCCGGGTCCCACAGGAGCTTCGCCCGGTCGGCGGGGGCGAGCCGCGCCACGAGCTGCCTCACGTTGGCGCACCGGAACACGTACCGGTTGTCCCAGACGAAGGGCATGAAGAGCCTGAACAGAAGCTCCGTCTGGCCGAGCTGTCGCTCCACCTCGTCGAGCCTGTCGGCCGCCAGCCCTGCCAGCGCCGAGGCCCGGGGAGCTCCCCATCGCGGAGCCTCCTCCCGCAAGAGCCGCCGCGCCCCGCGGGCCAGCTTCATGAACGCGGGCGTGCTGAAGCGCTCGTAGTGGCCGCGCGAGACGGGATAGGGCTCGAAGCGCGCGCGCAGCGCGTTGACGAGCGGGTTGCCCTCCTCGCGCTCCCGGTAGAACTTGCGGCGGTAGAGCCCCATGAGCTCCAGCGCGCGCCGGCCGTGCAGCGGGTTCTCGTCGCTGGAGGCGAGGTGGTAGACCGGCTCGGGGGTGCCAGCGATGGCCTCCGCCGCGACGGCGATGGTGCCGGCCGCGACGAGGTCCACCGGGACGATGTCGAGGATGGCGTGCTCGCCCATGGGGAACACGCGCTGGCCCTTCAGGCTGAGGAAAGCGAGCGGGGCGCTGGTGGTGAAGCCCTCGTTCCAGCCCGGAAACGGGTAGCGAAGCGCTGTCTCGACGATGGAGGGACGCACGAGCGCGTACTTGACGCCGCTCGCGGCGATGGCCTGCTCGCCCAGTGACTTGGTGTACGTGTAGGTGTTGGGCCAGCCCCAGGCCTTGGCGCGCTCCGCGCCCAGCTCGACCAGTCGCTGCGACAGCCAGAGCCGCTTCTCGCGCCCGAGAGCGAGCCGCTCCGCGCGCTCGTCGGCGGGATCGCGCCCCTCCTCCCGCAACCGCTCGCGCGCTCGTGCCCGCAGCTCGGCCGAAAGCGCGGCGTCCTCCGCGGACGCGCGCACCTCGGCGATGCGCTTCTCGCAGTCCGCGAGCTCGCGGGCGAGGTCGAAGTCGCGCGCGTCGTAGGTGGGCGCCGAGGGGCGGCCCTCCACCCCCTCGCGGCGCGGGAAGTAGCCGGCCACCGGCTCGTCCTCGAACACGACGCCGCTGCGATTGCCCGCGACGAAGCAGGTGGAGACGTGCACCAGCGCCGCACCGGTGGCCTTCGCGAGCTCGGCGCCGTGGCTCGCGCCCCGGACGTTCACGGCGATCGCGAGCTCGAG
>JBBQEB010000060.1:0-20238 GCA_038320275.1 Myxococcales bacterium
GGCCGGTAGTTCGCCGCGTGGAAGGCAGCCAGGTCGTTGGCCCTGATGGAGCGGACCGTGGCGGGAGTCCCCCCTGCCGGCTGTCCCCACGGATTCGCCTCTCCGAACAGGAGCCGCACCGCCTCGTCGTGAGCGAGGGCAGCGGGCCTTCCTCGCTTCAACGCGAGCCCGGTGAGGTGCACGCCCTTCACGCGCGAGACGTCCTCCTCGCGGAATGCCGGCGCGGTCACCACGTCGGCGAGGAGGTCGAGCCCGGGCTCGAGCGCCTCCGCCAGGCACGAGAGGTGAACCGTGGTCGCCTCCAACGCCGCCGATGCTCCGAGCTGCGCCGCGAGGTCCTCGATGGCGATGGCGAGCTCCGTCGCGCTCCGGCGCCGGGTGCCCTCCACCAGGGCGGAGGCGGTGAGCTCCGCCAGCCCTGCCTGGCCAGGGCGCTCGCGATCGACGCCGGCGGGGACCATGAGCTCGACCGTCACGAGCGGCAGCGCGTGGTTCTCCACGGCGAGCACGCGCAGGCCGTTCGACAGGTGGCGCTGGACCGGCACGGGCGCGTCGAAACGCAGCGGGCGGTCGAGCGGAGGTGGCTGCGCCGCGCGGAATCCGTCGTCCCGCCCGGCGTCCTGGGAGGGCGCGGAGCCTGCTGTACCGCCCTGGGCGGCCGGGGCGGGCGCCGCGGGTGGGCCGGCGCGGTGGACGCAGGACAGCGCCGCCGCCAGGAGGAGCGCGGAGACCGGAGCAGGGCGGCTCATCGTCCACCTCCCGCCGCCGCGGACCTGGGCGCCGGCGCGATCTCGAGCACCAGGCGCCGGTCGGGCGGCAGATACTTCCGGGCGAAGTCGCGGACGCTCTCGGGTGTCACGGCGCGGTAGCGCGCGATGTCCCGGGGCAGGTATCCCGCGTCGCCGGTGAAGGTCTGGTAGCGCGCGAGCTGGTCGGCTTTCCCCCCGAAGCCGCCGATGTTCTCGAGGCCGCGGTAGAGCCCCGCGAGGAGCTGTCGCTTGGCGCGCTCGACCTCCGCAGCCGTGGGCCCTTCTTTTCGCAGCCGCTCCACCTCGGCGTCGATCGCGGCGAGCAGCTCTTCGGGCGCGTGGCCCGCTCGCGCCACCGCGAAGACCTCGAACCACCCTCCCAGCCCCAGCGCCTCGTTGTCGGCCAACACCTTGCTCGCGAGCCGCTTCTCGAAGACGAGAGAGCGGTAGAGGCGCGAGGTCTTGCCGCCGGCGAGCACGAGCTGCAGCACGTCGCCTGCGGGCTCGTCGGGGGAGAAGGGCGCGATGCCATTCCAGGCCACGCGCACCGCGGGCACGGTGGCGGCGGCGTCGACCACGCGCTCGCGCACCTCGCGCTCGAGGCGCGGCTGCGGCAGAGCCGGACGCCGCGCGCCGGGCCCGCGCGGCAGTGGGCCAAAGTAGCGCTCCACGAGCCGCTTCGCCTCGGCGGGGTCGAAGTCGCCCACGATCGCGAGGGTCGCGTTGTCGGGCGTGTACCAGGTGCGGAAGAAGTCGCGCAGATCCTCCATGGAGGCACCCTGCACCTCCGCGATGGTGCCGATCACGCAATCGAAGTATGGGTGCGGCGCGGGGTAGAGGAGGTCGCAGGTGCGCAGGAACGACGTGCCGTAGGGGCGGTTCTCGTAGTTCTGGCGCCGCTCGTTCGAGACCACGTCGCGCTGCACGGCGAGCTTCTTCGCGTCGAGGGTGTCGAGGAGGAACCCCATCCGGTCCGATTCCAGCCAGAGGGCGACCGGCAGCTCCGAGGCTGCCACCGTCTCGAAGTAGTTGGTGCGGTCGAAATCGGTCGTGCCGTTCGCCATCGCGCCGGCGCTCGTCCCGATGCCCTCCAGGATCTTGAAGGGGGCCGGGCCGATGTGCTTCGCCCCGGAGAACATCATGTGCTCGAAGAGGTGCGCGAAGCCGCTCTTGCCCGGCGTCTGGTTGGCGGCACCGACGTGGTACCAGACGTCCACCGCGACCTGGGGCAGGCGGTGATCCTCGGACAGGATCACGGTGAGCCCGTTGGACAGCGTGTAGCGCTCGAACGGGAGGGTCGGGTCGGCCGCGGCCGGGAGGGCCGGCGGACCGAGGACGGCGAGGAGGGCAGCGAGGCCGATGGCGCGGCGCATGTCGTCCCTCACTCCTTGCGGTGGACCGCGAAGGGCCCGAATGCCTGGTTCACCGGCATGAGCTCCATCGTGTTCACGTTCACGTTCGGCGGGCGCGAGACGCACCAGGTCACCGCGTCCGCCACGTCGTCCGCCGAGAGCGGCTGGATGCCCCGGTACACCGCCTTGGCCTTCTCCGCGTCCCCGCCGAAGCGGACGAGCGAGAACTCGGTCTCCGACATGCCCGGCTCGATGGACGTCACGCGCACGTTCGAGCCCAGCACGTCCGAGCGGAGCGCGAGGGAGAACTGGCGCACGAAGGCCTTGGTGGCGCCGTAGACGTTGCCGCCCGGATACGGATAGGAGCCCGCCACCGAGCCGATGTTCACCACGTGCCCGCGGCCGCGCGCCACCATCCCGGGGAGGAGCGCGCGCGTGCAGGTGACGAGCCCCTTGCAGTTGGTGTCGATCATGGTGTCCCAGTCGTCGAGCGAGGCGCGCGGGGCGGGCTCGAGCCCCAGCGCCAGCCCCGCGTTGTTGACGAGGATGGTCACCGCCGCGAAGGCCCCCGGCAAGGAGGTGACCGCCGCCTCCACCGCGGCCCGATCGCGGACGTCCAGCACGAGCGCCATCGAGGCGCCGCCCAGCTCGGTCACCAGCGCGTCCAGCCGGTCGCGGCGTCGGCCCGAGGCGATGACGCTGGCGCCCTCCCTGGCGAGGCGGCGCGCGATGGCGCGGCCGAAGCCCGAGGTGGCGCCGGTGACGAGGGCGACGTGATCCGCGAGGGGGAGACTGGGCGCGTGGGGCATGCGGGCGAAGCTAAGGGAACGCACCGCCACGCGCCACCGGTGAACCGGCAGGCGGGCCGCCGGTGCCGTTCACGACCCGGCGAGAGGCGGGTCGAGAGGCACGGCGATCGGCAGGGCGATGGCGAAGGACGCCCCGCCTCCGGGCCGGGCACCTGCCGCGATCTCTCCCCCGTGCTGGAGGACGATCTTCTTCACGATGGCGAGCCCGAGCCCGGTCCCCTCCTGGCGGGTGGTGAAATACGGGTCGAAGATCCGATCCCGCAGGTCCGGTGGGATGCCAGGCCCCTCGTCCGCCACCGTCAGGACCGCCCGCTCCCGCGCCCTGGCGACGCCGAGGTAAACCCGCGCTCGCCCGGGCCGCGCCGCCTCGATGGCGTTGCGCACGAGGTTCGAGAGCGCGCGGCGCATGAGCGCCCGGTCGATGGCCACCGGGCAGGGACCGCTGCCCTGCTGCACCTCCACGTCAGCGCCCTCCGTGAGCTGCGGGCTCGTCCGCAGGAATTCCTCGACGTACTCGCCCAGCTCCGCCGGCTCGGGGCGGACTTCGGGGAGCTTCGCGAAGGACGAGAACTCCTCTACCAGCCGCTGCAGGGTGCCGATCTCCTCGCGCACGATCTCGCCCGCATCCGAGAGGAGCCGCTCGAAGCCGGGGTCCCTGCCTCCGGGCCCGAGGCCGCCGTAGCGGGCCTCGAGCTGCTGGAAGGCGAGCTGGATGGGCGTGAGAGGGTTCTTGATCTCGTGCGCGAGCCGCCGCGCCACCTCCTGCCACCCGGAGATCTTCTCCAGATAGACGATCCGGTCGCGGCCCTCGCGCACCTCCCGCACCATGCTGTTGAAGGCTCGCGTCAGGCCGGCGATCTCGTCGCGGGCGCGGCCGGCCTCGACCTGCACCGTCAGGTCTCCCTTGGCGAGCTGGCCCACCGCCCGGACGAGCTCGGAGACGCGGCGGGTGGTGCGGCGCGCCAGGATGCCCCCCGCGAGGCCCGCCCCCAGCGCCCAGGCCACGAGCAGGGCTGCGAACGCGCGCAGGTAGCTGCGCTGGATGTCGGAGCGGAGCGCCTCGGCGCTCTGGTAGACCTCGCCCAGCTCCCGCGCCTCCGAGAGCTCGACGAAGAAGCGCGCCTCGACCGCGAAGGTGCACTCCAGCACCGCCCCCGCGGGGAGGTGGCGAGAGGCGGCCTCGGGGATCTCCACGCGGGCGGGCGCAGGTCGCCACTCGCCCTCCGGGTTGGGCTGGGAGGCTTCCGCCTCCGCCAGGACGGCCCCGCCTTCGTCGAGGACCGCCGCGCGCCGGAGTCGCGGCGTCCGCTCCACCGCGCTGGCCAGGAACTCCGTCAGCCGGGCACGGTCGGAGGGGAGCCCGCGCAGGATGCCGCGCGCCTGCTCGACGTAGAGCCCCTTGCGGGCTTGAAACAGGTCCCGGTAGAGCCCCGGGGTGGACTCGAGCTGCTCGACCACGCGCGGGTTGAGGGCGACCTCCAGGTTCTCGCGGGTGAGGGTGCGCGCGAGCCACATCGACGCGAGCAGCGGGACCACCGCCGCGAGCACGAGCGCGCCCGCGATCTCCAGCTCGAAGCGCGAGGGGCGCAGGCGAGGCCGGCCGGTGGAACGGCGGGGGGCAGGGGGAGGTGCGCTCACCGGGGCGCGACCGCCGCCGAGCTGAACGGACCCGAGCGGAAGACGTGGACCTCGCCGGCGGGATCGGAGCCGCGCAGGAGGTAGCTCGCCATGGCCCCCAGCACGCTGCGCGAGGGTCCGCCCCCCCGTCCCGCGGTGGCGGGATGGGCCAGGAGCTCCCGGGTGCGATCGAGCAGCTCCCGCGAGACGGGGTTCAGCTCGACGCGCGTCTGCACGACCCAGCCTCCCTCGCGCAGACTCTCCACCGGCCCCAGATCGACGCCGCGAGGGCGGGTCAGGAACGCGTGCAGCGCTGGGAAGGAGTCGAAGACGAGGCGTCGGCCGGAGGGCGAGGAGGCGTCCTTCACCGTGACGCCATAGGTCTCCTCCCAGACGTCGTAGAGAACGTCGAGCTCGCGGGCGTACAGCGCCGTAACCTCCCCGTCCCGCTCCGAGATGAGCCCCACCTGGACGGTGATGACGTTCATGAGGCCGTTCGACACCTGCTTCTGGAGATCCGCGGGGAAGGCGTCGAGCAGATCCACCGACACCATCAGGCGCCCGCCGCTCGACTCGATCGTGCACGGCAGCGTGCGCGGAGGCTCGAGCGCCGCTGCAGGGAGGAGGAAGAGGAGGCCCAGGGCGGCCAGCCGCGCGCGGGCTCTCACAGGATGTTGTCGAGCGCGTATCCCATGGAAACGTTGAAGCTGCCCACGGGGGTGTCGAGGCGGACCGCGACGTCGGCCGAGAAGGGGATGCGGGAGGCGCGGGTTCGCCCCGCGTTGGGCCGGGCCGCGCTGTACAGCCATCGGCCACCCAGGGCGAGGTATCCCCGGTGAAAGAAGCCCGTGCCGGTCCAGAGGGGCACTCCGTACTCGGCCCCCAGCATCCCGAGGTAGGCGTCATAGCGGGCGTCGGTGGAAAAATTGAGCTCGAGCGCCCTGCCCACCGCGTTGCCCAACGAAAAGTAGGCGAAGTCGGCCGCGTAGAATCGATCGAAGAAGGGCGCGTCGCCCTGGGCTGCCCCGGCCGCGACCAGCAGCCGGAGCGCGTGGCCGCGGGGCATGGCGTGGTCGCTCTCCAGCTGGAGGAGGTAGCGGCTGTACTCGTAGTCACCGCCGAGCGCGAGGGACCCCAGCACGATGTTCAGCGCGAGCCGCGTCCCCGAGGTGGGAAAGAAGGGGTCGTCGCGCGTGTCGCGCTCGTACATCCCGGTGAGCGCCGAGACGAGCGAGCGCCCAGGGCGCACGTTCGGTCCCGGCCCGCCCGGATCGCGGGCCGCGCCCGCCACGCGCTCCGAGGTGACGCGCTCCACCCGGTAGCCCGCCAGCAGCCGCTCGAAGGGGCCCGGGCGAATGCCGAAGGTCACCTCCCCGCCCACCCGCTCGTACCGGAGCCGGGGCGCAGAGCCGTACCGGCCGGCGTAGGCGCTGCAGGCAGCATCGCCACAGGTGAGCTCCTCGCCGTGCAGCGCGAGGCCGGACACCCCGAAGACGAGCGGCAGGCCGGCGGCGGTGAACGCGGGGTCGAAGAACGCGGCGCGGAGCGCGAAGCGCGCCGGGGCGAGGGGCTGGTCGCGCGGAGATCCGCCGTACACGAAGGCGCCGGAGAGCCCCAGGCCCATGCCCAGGAAGTTGCCCTGGGCGAGCCCCAGTCCGCCGTAGATGGGCTGCGGAGCCGTCGACCCGATGATGAGGTCGGAGACGATGAGGGTGTTGCGCTCGGTGAACGAGAAGACGAGCACCACCCTGCCGCGCTCGCTGCCGCGCTCCACCCGGGTCTCGACGCGCGAGAACCAGCCGAGCTGGAGGAGGCGGAGCCTGGCGAGCAGCACGGCCCCATCGTCGAGCAATTCGCCTTCCTCGACGCCGAGATGCCGCCGCACCTCGGACGGCCGGGTCTTGTCCAGGCCATCGAGCCGGATCTTCTCCACCACGTAATGCCGGGAGGAGGGCGCGCGCGGTGGGGGGCTGGGATGCCCGTCCCCGGTGGGGGCCCCCTGGCCGAGGGCCAGCGAGGGGCGCGCCACGGAGGCGAGGAGCGCGAGCGCGAGCGCGGCTGGGCGGATGGGCATCGGCACGCATCTTAACCGGGCGAGCGGACCCCCCTCACCGACCTGCACGGAAAGCGAGAACGCGGCGCGTCGTACGACTAGATCGGTCCGCCGTGGGGGCACCGTCGCCCTCGTCGAACGACCGGAAAGCCCTTGACGCTCCGCGGGGCGGCTGCTTCAAGGGGGAGAGCCATGGCAGACCTGAAGAACATGACGATCGACGCGCTGCGCGACCTCGCGCGGAAGGTGCTCGGGAGAGGACACTCCCGGCTCGAGACGAAGGGTGACCTCGTCCAGGCGCTGCAGGGCGCTGAAAAGAACGTGACGCAGGCGGCGGGCAAGGCTGCGGCGCGGGCGAAGGACGCCGGCGCGCGGGCGGCGAAGGCAACCGGCGATGCGGCGGCTCGGGTGAAGGACGCCGGCGCGCGGGCGGCAAAGGCAACCGGCGAGGCGGCGGTGCGGGCGAAGGACGCCGGCGGGCGCGCGGCCAAGGCAACGGGCGAGGCGGCGGCGCGGGTGAAGGACGCCGGCGGGCGCGCGGCCAAGGCGACGGGCGATGCGGCGGCGCGGGTGAAGGACGCCGGCGGGCGCGCGGCGAAGGCGACGGGCGATGCGGCGGCGCGGGTGAAGAACGCCGGCGGGCGCGCGGCCAAGGCGACGGGCGAGGCAGCGGCGCGGGTGAAGGACGCCGGTGGGCGCGCGGCGAAGGTCACCGGCAAGGCGATGGACGCCGTGCGCGAAGGGGCGGGCGTGGGGCGTGAGATTGCGACCGGGGCCGCGCGCGTCCTGGTCGCGACGGCGATGACGGCGCAAGCGGTGGTCGAGACCGTCCAGAAGAGCGCTGCCGCCACCAAGGCCCGTAAGAAGAGGGAAGAGGAGGAGCCCGGCGCGGACGAAGGGGAGGCCGCCGGCTCTGCGGGGGAGGCAGGCTCGGAAGGCCACATGATCGCGCGCATCGCTGGGGAAGCGGCCGCGCAGAACGCGCCGCACCCCATGACGGAAGACTCGCTCCCGGCGACCCGTGCCGAGCGGCGGAGCGTCGCGCCCGCTCCCGTGTACGAGGAGCACCTCGGCGAGCTCCCGCCAAGCTATGGCGACGACGCGCTGGTGGCGCTGCCGTGCGATCCCACCACGCTGTACGTCTACTGGGACCACGCCGACGCCACGCTGCGCTCGGCCTGGCAGGGCCTCGAGGGCGGGCGCCCGCAGATCTGGGTGTTCGGCCGGGAGGCCGACGGGGGCTGGACGCGGATCCGCACGGTGGACTTCGCGCTGGAGTCGCGCAGCTACTTCGTCCACGACCTCGACCCAGGGAGGATCTACCGCGCAGAGATCCACCTGGTGGACCGGCAAGGCAACGACCGGATGCTCCCGAATCCGTCCAACGAGATGATGCTGCCTCCGGCCGGCCCTTCTCCGGTGGTGAACGATCGCTTCATGCGCATCCTCTGGGCGGAGCCTCTCCAGGCGGTCCTCCGGGAGGACCGCGCCGGAGGCTCGTTCTCGGAGGAGATCCGCGCACAGCTCGCGCGCCTCTCCGACTGGACGCGTTTCACCGGGCGCGCATGGGGCGGCAGCGCAGGGGGCATGGGGGGACGGCCCTCCTCGCCAGGCGCGCCGACGTCGCCCACCGCCTCTTCGCCAGCTGCCCCCTGGGGCTGGTACGACGGCGGGGAGAGCTAGATGCCCCACGACGTCCTGGGTTACCTCTCGATCCACCTGCACGCGCATCTCCCCTTCGTCCGCCATCCCGAGTTCGACGACTTCCTGGAGGAAGACTGGCTCTACGAGGCCATCAGCGAGACCTACCTCCCGCTCCTGCGCGTGTTCGACCGCGCGACCGACGAGGGGATCCCGTTCCGCATCTCGCTGACCATGTCGCCGCCGCTCGTCGCCATGCTGCGCGACGAGATGCTCATGACGCGCTACGCGCGGCGGATGGAGAAGCTCTGCGAGCTCGCGGCGAAGGAGGTCCACCGCACCCGCAACGACCCCACCTTCCACCCTCTCGCCCTGCACTACGAGCGCGAGTTCAAGGAGCTCTCCAGCCTCTTCAACGACCGCTACAAGCGCGACCTCGTCGCCGCCTTCAAGCGGCTCGAGGACGCGGGGCGGCTCGAGCTCGTGACCTGTGGAGCGACGCACGGCTTTCTGCCGCTCATGCAGATGTACCCGGAGGCGGTCCGCGCGCAGATCAGCGTGGCCGTGGCGCACCATCGGCGCCACTTCGGGCGCGACCCGGCCGGCATCTGGCTGCCCGAGTGCGGCTACTACCCCGGGCTCGACCGCTTCCTGGCCGAGGCGAACATCCGCTTCTTCTTCGTCGACACGCACGGGATCACCGACGCCACGCCGCGGCCCCGCTATGGTGTGTACGCGCCGCTCTACACGCCGAGCGGGCCGGCCGCCTTCGGACGGGATCCCGAGTCGTCGATGCAGGTCTGGAGCGCCGAGTCGGGCTACCCGGGCGACGCCGACTACCGCGAGTTCTACCGGGACATCGGCTGGGACCTCGACTTCGACTACGTGAAGGACTACGTGCAGCCCACCGGGCAGCGGAAGAACGTGGGCATCAAGTACTTCCGCATCACCGGAAAGACGGCACACAAGCAGCCGTACGATCCGGGTCGCGCCGCCGAGCGGGCCTCCGCGCACGCCGGCAACTTCATGTTCAACCGCGAGCGGCAGATCGAGCACCTCGCCTCGCGCATGGGCGGGGTCCGGCCCATCGTCGTGTCGCCGTACGACGCAGAGCTCTACGGCCACTGGTGGCACGAGGGGCCGATCTTCATCGACTCGCTCATCCGCAAGGTCGCCTTCGATCAGCGCACCTTCCGGCTCGCGACGCCGGGCGATTACCTCCGCGAGAACCCCGAGCAGCAGGTCGCGACCCCCCCGCTCTGCTCGTGGGGCGCGGGCGGCTACGCGGGCGTGTGGCTGGACGGCTCCAACGACTGGATCTACCGCCACCTCCACAAGGCGGCGGAGCGCATGATCGCGCTCGCCAAGGACCATCCAGAGGCGGAGGGGCTCACCCGGCGCGCGCTCAACCAGGCCGCCCGCGAGCTCCTCCTGGCGCAGTCGTCCGACTGGGCCTTCATCATGAAGACGGGCACCATGGTGGAGTACGCCATCCGCCGCACCAAGGAGCACCTCCTCCGGTTCACCCGGCTGCACGATCAGGTGCGCGCCGGCCAGATCGACGAGACCTGGCTGGGCTATGTGGAGGGCAAGGACAACATCTTCCCGGAGATCGACTGGCGCGTGTACCGGCCGGTGTGATCCCTTTCGCGACGGCGCAGCGCCGGGGCGGTCGAGGCCCCGCACATGGCAGAGGAGCTGGGAACCACCGAGCGCGAGATCGTCGCGCAGCGCCTGCGCAAGGCCGACGAGCTGAGGAAGCGCGGCGTGAACCCGTTCGCGGACGGACACGCTCCCCGCCACCTCGCCGCCGAGATCGCCGCCCGCTACGGCGACGCGCCGCCCGAGATCATCGCCGCCGATCCGGGAAGCTGGTCGGTGGCTGGGCGCGTGCTGGCGGTGCGGAGCTTCGGGAAGGCTGCCTTCCTGCGCATGGCCGACCGATCCGGCGACATCCAGCTCTGGGTGAAGAAGGACAAGGTGGGGGACGAGGGGTTCGAGCTCCTCAAGCTGCTCGACGTGGGGGACATCGTCGCCGTGGAAGGGCCCGCCACCCGCACCAAGACGGGCGAGCTCAGCGTCGAGGCCTCCCGCTTCACCATCCTGACGAAGGCGCTGCGGCCCCTTCCCGAGAAGTGGCACGGGCTCGCCGACGTCGAGGACCGGTATCGCCAGCGCTACGTCGACCTCATCGTCACCCCAGGCGTCGCCGAGACGTTCCGGAAGCGGGCGCGCGTCGTGTCCACCATCCGGCGCTTCCTCGACGACCGCGGCTACCTGGAGGTGGAGACGCCCACCCTCCACAAGCCGGAGGAGGCCGGGGGGGCCGCTGCGCGGCCCTTTGCGACGCACCACAACGCGCTCGACCTCGACCTCAAGCTCCGCATCGCGACCGAGCTCCACCTCAAGCGCCTGGTGGTGGGGGGGCTCGAGCGCGTCTACGAGATCGGCCGCATCTGGCGCAACGAGGGCATCGACCGGCGCCACAACCCCGAGTTCACCTCCGTCGAGTTCTACCAGGCGTACGCTACCCACGCGGACCTCATGGCCCTCACCGAGGAGCTGTTCCATCGCCTGGCGGTCGAGGTCACGGGCGGGCCGGTGGTGACCTTCGCTGGGCAGGCCATCGACCTCACGCCGCCGTACCCGCGCGTCTCGATGCTGGAGGAGGGCGCGCGCGCGCTGGGGCTCTCGCCGGAGGACGCGCTGGCCGGGAAGGGGCTCGCCCAGGCGGTGGCGGCCGCCGCGGCGCGGGAGAACGACGCAGAGGGCGCGTGGAAGCTGGAGCAGGCGGCGCGCCGCTCCCCGGGCGAGGCCATCGCCCTCGCCTTCGAGGCGTTCGCCGAGCGCGAGCTGCCCAAGGACCGGCCGGCCTTCGTGGTCGATTTTCCCATCGAGACGAGCCCCCTCTCTCGCCGCCGCGACTCCGACCCTCGCCTCGTCGACCGCTTCGAGCTCTTCGTGGCGGGCATGGAGATCGCGAACGCGTTCAGCGAGCTCAACGACCCGGTGGACCAGCGGGCGCGCTTCGAGGCGCAGATGAAGGCCAAGGCCGCTGGCGACGAGGAGGCCATGCCCTACGACGAGGACTTCATCCGCGCGCTCGAGCACGGCATGCCGCCCACGGCGGGCGAGGGCATCGGCATCGACCGGCTGACCATGCTCCTCACGGACTCCGCCTCCGTTCGCGACGTCATCCTCTTTCCCTTGATGAAGAGGGGAGACTGAGCGAGCCGGTCCCCATTCGGTCGCCGCGCGTCTTCTCAGGACCGACCTTCGCACTGGCGGTGCTGGGGGTGGTGGGCGCGCCCGTCCTGGCGGCGCTGGGCCAGGTCCTGCTCGCCGACCGCGCCGGGCTGCCGGCCGGGCTCGCCACGGGCCTCGCGGTGGCCGCGGGCGGGCTGCTCGCCTTCGGCTGCGGCATCGCCGGGGCGGCGGCCGGGCGGCGCATCGGCTTCTACGAGATCGCCTCCGCCACGCTGCTCCTGCTGGCGCTCCTCTTCGGTCCGCTCCTCCTCGTCCTGCCGCACCTTGGGGCCAGCTCGCTCGCGGTGGCGTCCTGGGAGGCGCAGGGGACGCTCTTCCTCGTGCTGGGGCTCCTCGCCACCGCCCTGCTCGCCGGGACGGCCGCCTTCGCCGGCGCCGCGCTCGGCTTCCTCCTGCTCGGTTCGGGACGACTCGACGCATCGCTCTCCTACGAGATCTTCGTCGCCCGCGGGCACCTCCAGCTCGCGCCGCGCACGCTCCTCGCGCTGTTCCTGCTGGTCGTCACCGGCATCGTTCCCGGGCTGCTGGTGGCCATGGCGACGTCCTACCTGCGCGAGCGGCGCGCGCGCGCAGCCGCCGAGCACGGGGAGCTCGTGCTCCGCCCGCGGATGCCGGCCACGCTCCTCATGACCCTCATCTCCATCGGCGGCGTCGCCATCGGGGTGTGGGCGCTCACGGTGGTGCTCTCGGTGATGAGCGGCTTCGAGGGCGATCTGAAGGCCAAGATCCTCGGCACCCGCTCGCACGGCATGGTGCTGAAGTACGGGCAGAACGACTTCACCGAGTGGAAGAGCGTCCGGCAACAAGTCCTGGCGGTGCCGGGCATCGTCGGCGCGACGCCCTTCCTCTACAACGAGGTCATGCTGTCGGCGGGGCAGAACCTGACCGGCGCGGTGGTGGAGGGCGTCGACCCGTCCACCGTCGGGACCGTCATCGACCTGCCCCATGCAATCCAGGAGGGGCGCATCGAGGATCTCTCCCGCCCCATCCCGTCGGAGGGCGGCCAGGCCAAGGGCAAGGTGCTCCCCGGCCTCGCGATCGGCCGCGAGCTCTCCCGCACGCTGCACGTGGGACTGGGTGACACGGTGAACGTCATCTCGCCCTTCGGCGATCTCGGGCCGGCGGGGATGCAGCCCAAGACGAGGCCCTTCCGCGTCGCCGCGATCTTCTTCACCGGCATGTACGAGTACGACTCGAAGTTCGCCTACCTCGAGCTCTCCGAGGCGCAGCACTTCTTCGGCACGGGCGAGTCGGTGACCGGGCTCGAGGTGAAGGTGAGGAACGTCGATCGGGCGCGGTACATCCTGCGCCACGGGGTCCTGCCCGCGCTGGAGGGCTACCCCTACCGCGTGCGCGACTGGGGCGAGGCCAACCGCAGCCTCTTCTCCGCGCTCCTGATGGAGAAGATCGTCATGGCGGTGATCCTCGGCTTCATCGTGCTGGTGGCGAGCTTCATCATCGTGGCGACGCTCATCATGCAGGTGCTCGACAAGCGGCGGGAGATCGCGGTGCTGAAGTCGATGGGCGCCGGCGAGCCGAGCGTGATGAAGATCTTCGTCCTGGAAGGCGTGGTCATCGGCGCGGTGGGCACCGTCTTCGGCCTGTTGCTCGGCTTCGGGACCTGCCTCCTCATCGCGCGGGTGGGCATCCCGCTCGACCCGGAGGTCTACTACATCTCGAACCTGCCGGTCCGCATGGATCCCACCGAGTTCGCGCTGGTGGCGCTCCTCGCGCTGGCGCTCTCGTACCTCGCCACCGTCTACCCCGCCAGCAAGGCCTCCAGGCTGGAGCCGGTGGAAGGGCTGCGGGGCGAGTGATGGACGAGGCGCTGCTGTCGGTTCGCGGGCTGGTGAAGACCTACCTCATGGCGGACGACGCCGGCGGGCCTCCGCGGCGCGTGGAGGTGCTGCGCGGCATCGACCTCGACATCGGGCGCGGCGAGATGGTGGCGCTCACCGGCGCCTCGGGGTCGGGCAAGAGCACCTTCCTCAACGTGGTGGGCGCGCTCGACGTGCCCACCGCGGGCGAGGTCCGCTTCGACGGCGAGGACGTCTTCGCGCGCGACCCGGCCGGCCTGGCCCGCTTCCGGAACGAGGCGGTGGGCTTCATCTTCCAGAGTCACCACCTCCTGCCCGAGTTCACCGCCCTCGAGAACGCCATGATGCCGGCGCTCATCCGCCGCGCGCCGCGGGCGGAGGCGCGCCGCGCCGCGCAGGAGATGCTGGAGCTCGCCGGGCTGGGCGAGCGGATGGGGCACAAGCCGGGGGAGCTCTCCGGCGGCGAGCAGCAGCGGGTGGCGCTCGCCCGCGCGCTATGCCTGGCGCCGCGCCTGCTCCTCGCCGACGAGCCCACCGGCAATCTCGATCCGGCCACCGCGGAGGGGATCCATCGCCTGCTCACCGAGATCAACGCGCGGCTCGGCATCACCATGGTGCTCGTCACGCACAACGAGGGGCTCGCCGCCACGCTGCCCAGGCGGCTGCGGCTCGGCGCCGGCCGGCTGGCGTGAGCGCGGGAACCGGCCGGACGGCAGGGGTTCCGGCCCTCCCTCCCGGAACTCCTTGAAGCGTGTCGCCCCTCTGCCATACATTGCGCCCCCTCGTGATGCGGTCCCCCCTTCCGGCGCTGGCGCTCGCCCTCGTCCTCGGCGCACCGGCGTGGGCGGCCGGCGCGCCCACCGTCGAAGGCGTGCTGGTCGAGGGCAACCGCCGGGTCGAGATCGACGCCATCAAGGCAGCGCTCGGGACGAAAGCCGGCGAGCCGCTCGACGTGAAGAAGGTCGACGCCGACATCAAGGCGGTGATGAAGCTCGGCTTCTTCGCCGACGTGGTGGTGGAGGAGCGCGGCCCGGCGGAGCGCCCCACTGTGGTGTTCCGGGTCGCGGAGCGGCCCGCGCTGCGCGACTTCAAGATCACCGGGAACGAGGAGCTCTCGTTCGACGACCTGAAGGATCTGGTGGAGGTGAAGCCGTACGCCGTGGTCGATCTCGGCCTCGTCCGCAAGAGCGTCAAGAAGATGCAGGAGAAGTACGTCGAGAAGGGCTACTACCTCGCCGACGTGGGCTATCGGCTGGAGGAGCAGCCCGACAACCAGGTCACGGTCTTCTTCGAGGTGAACGAGCACGCCAAGGTGCAGGTGAGGACCATCACCATCCTCGGCAACGAGCACGTCTCCAAGGACGACCTCACCTCGGTCATGCAGACGCAGGAGGGCGGCTTCCTCTCCTTCCTCACCGGCTCCGGCACCTACCGCGAGGAGGCCTTCCAGCGCGACGTGCAGGCCATCCAGTACGTCTACGGGGACCGCGGCTACCTCTACGCCAAGGTGGCCAAGCCCTCGGTGGCGCTCTCTCCCGACAAGCGATTCCTCTACGCCACGCTGCGGATCGAGGAGGGGGAGCAGTACCGCCTGGGGAAGGTCGACTTCCAGGGCGAGCTGCTCCACGACAAGTCCGAGCTGGCGAAGCTCGCCACGGTGAGGACCGGCGAGATCTTCGCTCGCTCCCGCGTCGCGCGCGATCTGTTCGCCATCGCCGACCTGTACCGCGACGAGGGCTACGCCTACGCCAACGTCACCCCCATCCCCACCGCCGACCCGAAGACCCGCATCGTGGATCTCGTCTACGACGTCCAGCCCGGCCGCAAGGTCTGGTTCGAGCGCATCGAGATCGCAGGAAACACGAAGACGCGCGACAAGGTGATCCGCCGCGAGATGCGGATCTACGAGGGAGAGCTCTTCAGCGCGACGGCGCTCAACCAGACTCGCCAGCGGGTGAACGCGCTCGGCTACTTCGAGAACGTCAACATCACCACCGAGAAGGGCAGCGCCGAGGACAAGATGATCGCGCGCGTGACGGTGAAGGAGCGCTCCACCGGCACCTTCCAGCTGGGCGCGGGCTTCTCGTCTTACGAGAACTTCATCCTCACCGGGCAGGTCTCGCAGAACAACTTCTTCGGGTGGGGACAGACGCTGTCGCTGCAAGTCCAGTGGTCGTCCATCCGGCAGCTCGGGCAGATCCAGTTCGTCGAGCCGTACTTCCTCGACACCAAGTGGACCTTCGCCTTCGACCTCTACGCCACGGAGGGCTTCTACTCCACCTTCATCCGCAAGGCGCTGGGCGGGTCCATGACGTGGGGCTACGAGCTCAACGGGCTCGCGCAGTGGTGGCCGTGGGCGCGGCGCCTCGAGGACATGCGCCTCTTCGCGACGTACACCAACGAGTACGTCACGGTGACCCCGACCACCACCGACATCCAGCTCGCCAACCGGTTCCGGTCCGGAACCACCAGTGCCGTCCGCCTCTCCTTGCAGTGGGACAAGCGCGACAATCGGCTCTTCCCCACCAACGGCTTCTTCCATTCCCTCTCGGCCGAGGCCGCGCCGCCGCTCCTCGCGCCCGACTGGCTGTTCGGGCCGGGCGTGAACCTCTTCACCCGCTACACGCTCGACTCGCGCTTCTACAAGCCGGTCTGGTTCTTCGTCGCGAGGGCCAAGGTCGCGGCCGGCTTCATCAAGAACTGGGACGAGGCGCACCCCATCCCCGTCTCGGAGCTCTACTACCTGGGCGGCATCAACTCCGTCCGCGGCTACCGGCTCCTCTCGCTCGCGCCCACCACGCTCGTCGGGTCCACCGGGCGTGGCGACTCCGAGCTGTTCCCGCTCGTGACGGGGGGCAACAAGCAGCTGACCGTCAACCTGGAGCTCGAGTTCCCCATCTTCGAGAAGGTGGGCATCCGCGGCGTGGCCTTCTACGACCTCGGCAACGCCTTCCCGCCCGGCAAGTACACCGACCCGGCCGTGGGACTCTCGCTCTACAAGTCGGTGGGCGCGGGCGTGCGGTGGGTGAGCCCCATCGGCCCCCTGCGCTTCGAATGGGGTATCCCGCTCAACCGGCGCCGCGATCCTCTGTCGGGCGTCTACCTCGACCAGTCCGTGGACTTCCAGTTCACCATCGGAAACTTCTTCTGAGCCTCACCCGGAGAGCACACGCCATGCGCCACGCCGCCTTCGCAGCCGCAGCCCTCGCCTCGGTCCTCGTCGCCGCCGCCCCCGCCCGCGCGCAGGCCCAGGGAAAGATCGCCTACGTCGACCTCCAGCGCGCGCTGAACGAGGTGGAGGAGGGCAAGGCCGCCAAGGCGGGGCTCAAGCGCGAGTTCGACCAGAAGCAGAAGATGCTCGACGAGAAGAAGACCGAGTTCGAGCGGATGCGCGCCGATCTCGAGAAGCAGGCCACGGTCATGAGCGAGGACGCCCGCAGGACGAAGGGCGCCGACCTGGAGCGCAAGGGAATCGAGCTGCAGGGGCTCTTCGTCCAGCTCCAGAAGGAGCTCTCGGAGCGGGAGCGGGAGGCGACCCGCGGCATCTTCGACAAGATGCACGCCATCGTCCGCGAGATCGCCGACCAGGAGAGCGTCTCGCTGGTGGTGACGGCCGAGGCGCTGGTTTACGGCGCGCCCTCGCTCGACCTCACCAACGAGCTCGTCCGCAAGTACAACGCGCGCCACAAGGGCGCCGGCACCCCTGCCGCCGCGGCCAAGAAGGGGGACGCGGCCAAGAAGGGTGACGCGGCCAAGGCCACCGCGCCGGCCAAGGCGGGCGCCAAGTGACCTTCACGCTGGGCGATCTCGCCGCGCGCGTCGGCGCCGAGGTGGTGGGCGACCCCAGCATCGCCGTCGGCGGGGTGGCGCCGCTCGAGACGGCGGGCCCGAGCGACCTGTCCTTCTTCGCCAACAGGAAGTACCGGTCGGCCTTCGAGGCCACCCGCGCGGGCGCCGTGGTGGTCGAGCAGGACGAGGCGGCGCCGGCCGGGCGGACGGTCCTTCGGGCCCGGAACGCCTACCTCGCCTTCGCGAAGCTCTCGACGGTCTTCCACCCGCCGCGCGCCGCGTCCCCCGGGGTGGCCGCCGAGGCGTACGTCCACCCCAGCGCACGGGTGGACGGAAGCGCCGAGCTCATGCCTCTCGCCTACGTCGGGGCCGATGCGGTGGTGGGCCCGCGCTGCATCCTCCACCCCGGCGCGCACGTGGGCTCCGGCGCGCGGCTCGGCGCGGACTGCGTGCTGTGGCCCCACGCCGTGGTGCGGGATGGCTGCACGCTCGGCGACAGGGTCGTGCTGGAGCCCGGCTGCGTGGTGGGGTCGGACGGCTTCGGGTTCGCATTCGACCCGGAGGGCGACGGGACCGGGCCGAGGCACTACAAGGTGCCGCAGTCGGGCACGGTGCGGATCGAGGACGACGTGGAGCTCGGCGCCAACGTCTGCGTGGACCGCGCCACCCTGGGCGAGACCGTGATCGGCCGCGGGGTCAAGGTCGACAACCTGGTGCAGATCGCGCACAACGTGGAGGTCGGGCCGCTCTCGCTCCTCATCGCCCAGGTGGGCATCGCGGGCTCGACGAAGCTCGGGGTGGGGGTCATCGCGGCGGGGCAGGTGGGCATCGTCGGCCACCTCACCATCGGCGACGGGGCGAAGCTCGGAGCACAGAGCGGCATCATGCACGACGTCGAGCCCGGCGCGGTGCTGTTCGGCAGCCCGGCCCGCCCCAAGGGCGAGGCGCTGCGGATCGAGGCGGCCATGAACCGCTTGCCCGAGCTGATGAAGAAGGTGAAGGAACTGGAGAAGCGGTTGGCCCGCCTGGAGGAGAGACCATGAGCGACGACAAGAAGCCCGTCCTGAACATCCAGCAGATCGAGAAGCTCTTGCCCCACCGGTACCCGTTCCTGCTGGTGGACAAGGTGATCGAGCTGGAGCCCGACAAGCGGATCGTCGGCATCAAGTGCGTGACGTCGAACGAGCCGTTCTTCCCCGGGCACTTTCCCGAGCAGAAGGTCATGCCGGGCGTCCTCATCATCGAGGCGCTGGCGCAGTGCTCCGCGCTCATGAGCCTGGGCGCCATGCCGGAGGAGCAGCGCAAGGGCAAGGTCATCTACTTCATGGGCATCGACAACGCCCGCTTCCGGAAGCCCGTGGTGCCGGGCGACGTGCTCGAGCTCCACGCCACCATGGTGAAGCGCAAGGGCGGGCTGCTCAAGGTGAAGTGCGAGGCCAAGGTGGACGGCAAGACCGTCGCCGAGGCGGACTGCATGGCCATGCTGGCCGACGCGTCGGCGAGCTAGTCTTCCGGGCATGGCGATTCACCCGACCGCCGTCGTCGCGCCCGGCGCGCGCATCGACGCGACCTGCGAGGTGGGCCCGTTCGCGGTGATCGGGCCCGAGGTGGCGCTCGGCCCTCGCAACGTGGTGGGCGCCCACGCCGTGCTGGACGGCGAGACCACCTTCGGCGAGGGGAACCGCGTCTTTCCACACGCGTGCCTGGGAGGCATCCCGCAGGATCTCAAGTTCGCCGGGGAGAAGACGAAGCTCGTCATCGGCGATCGAAACCAGTTCCGCGAGTTCGTCACGGTCCACGTCGGCACCGCCGGCGGCGGCGGCGTCACCCGCATCGCGAGCGGCTGCCTCTTCATGGCGAACAGCCACGTCGCCCATGACTGCCAGGTGGGCGATGGCTGCATCCTCGCCAACTCGGTGCCCCTGGCCGGCCACGTCACCCTGGAGGATCACGTCATCCTGGGCGGGCTGGCCGGCGTCCATCAGTTCACCCGCGTCGGGCGCTTCGCCTTCGCGGCGGGCGGCTCCGTGATCACGCAGGACGTGGCGCCGTACTGCACGGTCCACGGCGACCGGGCGTCGGTGGTCGGCATCAACTCCACCGGCCTGCTGCGGGCGGGCTACAGCGAGGATCAGGTGGGCCGGGTCAAGGAGGCGCATCGCATCGTCTTTCGCAAGAAGCTGCGCCTGGACGAGGCGTGCGCGCAGCTCCGCGAGCGCTTCGCCGGCCAGCCCGAGATCGAGCACCTGCTGCGCTTCCTCGAGGGCGTGGGCGAGCGCGGCCTGATGCGCTGAACGGTGATGGCCACCTTGGGGCTCATCGCGGGGGGCGGACGCTTCCCGCTCCTCTTCGCGGAGAGCGCCCGCAAGGCGGGTCATCGCGTGGTCGCGACGGGGTTCGTCCGGCAGACCGCGCCGGAGCTGGAGGCGGGGGTGGACGCGCTCACCTGGGTGAAGCTGGGTGAGTTCGGCAAGGTGGCGGCGGCCCTGAAGCGCGGACGGGCGGAGGGCGTCGTCATGCTGGGCGGGGTGACCAAGGCGCGCTTCTTCCGCGACGCCTGGGTCGATGCGGCGGGGCTGAAGCTCCTCGCGCAGGTAGCCGTCCGCTCCGATGACAACCTCCTGCGCGCGGTCGCGCGCTGGCTGGAGGAGCAGGGGCTGCCGGTGGTGGACGCCACGCCCTATCTGCGCGACCGGCTCGCGCCCGAAGGGGTCCTGGGCAGGCACGCGCCCAGCGAAAGCGAATGGAGCGACGCGCGCTACGGGCTCGAGCTCGCCCGCGGCATCGGGCGGCTCGACCTGGGGCAGACGGTGGTGGTGAAGGAGGGCGTCGGCGTCGCGGTGGAGGCGCTGGAGGGCACCGACGCCTGCATCCGCCGCGGCGGGGAGCTCGCCAAGGGGGGTGCGGTGGTGGTGAAGGCGGTGAAGCCGGGGCAGGACAGGCGCTTCGACCTGCCCGCCGTGGGTCCGGACACGGTGGAGGTGATGCGCGAGGTGAAGGCGCGCGTGCTCGCCATCGAGGCGGGGGCCACCCTCGTCATGGATCGCGTGGAGATGGTGCGCCGCGCGGACGCGGCGAAGATCGCGGTCGTAGGCGTTGCCTGACGTGCCGCCGTGGGCCCGCGACGTGGAGGGAGGCGTGGTG
>JBBQEB010000061.1:0-20104 GCA_038320275.1 Myxococcales bacterium
GGGCTGTGCCCTCCTGACGGCCGGCGACGTCGCCGCCTCGCGAGAGGCCTTCGAGGCCGCGCTCGCGGTGGACCCAGGCTCGGTCGACGCGGCGCTCGGGCTGGCGGAGGTGCGCATCGAGCAGGGCGACGCCGCTGGGGCTCTCGCCGTGCTGGAGCCCTTGCTGGGCGCCGAGCCGGAGCCCTGGATCGTGGCCGGGGTGGCGGCGTTCCGGCTGGGAGCGCGGGCCGACGCGGCGCTCTTCGCCCGGTGCGCCGAGGAACGCTCCCGCGGCATCTTCGTCGGCCTCCATCGGCGCGCGCTCCTCCAGCTCCTGGGGCGAGCGCTGCGGCCGCCCGAGGCCCGGGGGCCATGAGGAAAACCATCTCGCTGTGCGTCATCGCGAAGGACGAGGAGGCGATGCTGCCGCACCTGCTCGCCTCGGTGGCGGGAGCCGTCGATGAGGTGGTGGTGGTGGACGGCGGCAGCACCGATCGCACCGTCGAGCTGGCCCGCGCGGCCGGGGCTCGCGTGCATGAGCGCCCCTGGACGGGCGACTTCGCCGCCGCCCGGAACGCAGCGCTCGCCCACGCGCACGGCGACTTCGTGCTGGTGCTCGACGCCGACGAGCGCCTGGCGCCCGGGGCGGCGGCTGCCTTGCGACGAGCCGTGAAGGGCGCGACCTGGGACTGCGGCCTCCTCCCGCTCCACAATGCGACCCACCTCTTAGCCGAGCCCCGCGAGGTCCTGTCCGGCGAGGCGCGCGACGGCTCGCCCCAACTCCTGCCGCGGCTCCTTCGCAACGCCGGGGGCCTCGCCTGGACGGGGATCGTCCACGAGACGGTGGCGCCGTGGCTCCACGCCCGCGGCAGCCGGGCAGCCAGGATCCCTTGCGACATCGTCCACTATGGCCACGTGCCCGCCCTGCGCGAGAAGCTCGGCAAGCGTGAGCGCAACCTCGCGCTCCTCCGGCGCCAGTGCGCGCTCGACCCGTCCGACGTGATCGCGCTGGGCTACCTCGCGGGCGAGCTCCTCGACGCGGGCAAGCTGGAGGAGGCGGCCGCGGTCACCGATCGCGCCTGGGCCTTTCCGGACGCGCACTGGGGCCACCTGTCGATGCACCGGCTCGCCGCGGTGCGCGGGATCCTGGCCCTGCGCGCCGGCGACCCGGCACGCGCGATCGAGGCCGCGAACCGCGGTGAGGCGCAGATGCGGGGCCACTCCGACTGGCATTACCTGCGCGGCTGCGCGCGCGAGCAACAGGCCCTCGCAGCGCCGACGGGGAGCACGGTCAGGCGCGAGCTCGCCCTGCGCGCCGCGAGCGAGCTGACCTCCGCATACGCTCTGCGCGACGCCGAGCAGCTGGAGCAATTCGTCTCCGGCGCCGATGGCTCCGCCGCCGTGCTCCGGCGCGGCCACGCCCTGCTCCTGGCGGGAAAGCCCGGCGACGCGATGGAGGTGTTCGACGCGCTCCTCGCCGCCGACCCGGCAGACCGGCCTGCGCGGCTGGGCCGGGCCGAGGCGCTCCTCGACCTCGGCGAGCCGGCCCGTGCGCTGGAGGCCGCCGCCGAGCTGCTCGACGGCGCGCCGGATGGCTGGACGCTGGCCGCCGCAGCGGCCCGGGCGCTCGGGGCGACGGCGGACTCGGAGCTCTTCGCCACCCGGGCGCGCGAGCGCCAGGGGACGCGCTTCGCGGCGCTGCACCGCAGGGAGCGGCTCGACGCGCTCGCGGACGGGCCTGGGCGAGCTTTCCCCGCGCCCGGCGGAAGCGCGCCCCTCCCGACCCAGCTCCACGTCGGCGCTGACGGCGAGCGCTTCGCCGTCACCGTGATCTCGCCCCCGGGGTACGCCCACAGCGCGGCCTTCGCGGAGCTCGCCGAGACCCTGGTCTACGGGCTGCGCGCGCTGGGCCATGACGCCGTGCCGAGCACCGACCCTGGCCTCGGGGACCGCCGGCACATCGTGCTGGGCGCCAACCTCGTTCCCCGCACCGGCGTGCGGCTTCTTCCCGGCTCCATCCTCTACAACCTGGAACAGGTGCAGGAGGACTCAGCCTGGCTCACCCCCGAGCTTCTCGACCTCTACCGGCGGTTCCCGCTCTGGGACTACAGCGACGCGAACGCCGACGCGCTGGTGCGGATGGGCGTTCCGCGCCCGCAGGTGGTCCCGGTGGGCTACGCCCCCGTGCTCACCCGCATCGAGCCCGCCACCGAGAGCCACGACGTCCTCTTCTACGGCTCCATGAACGCGCGGCGCCAGGCGGTCCTGGAGGACCTCGCCCGCCGCGGTGCGCGGGTGCACGCGGCCTTCGGCGTTTACGGCGAGGAGCGCGACAGGCTGGTGGCCCGCGCGCGCATCGTGCTCAACGTCCACTTTTACGAGGCGAGGGTCTTCGAGATCGTGCGGGCCTCGTACCTCCTCGCCAACCGGCGGCTGGTGGTGTCGGAGCGCGGGTGCGACGCGGCGGAGGAGGCGGCCTTCGAGGAAGGCATCGCCTTCGCGCCCTACGATCGGCTTGCGGATCGCTGCCTCGAGCTCCTCAGGAGTCCGGAGGAGAGGCGCCGCATCGCCGACGCGGGGTTCCGCGCCATCGCGGCCCGCCCCATCGAGCCGCACCTGAGGAACGTGGTCGCCGCGCTGCGTCGGGGGTAAGCTCCCGCGCCGCATGGAAGGCTACGACGTCATCGTCCTCGGCGGCGGGGTGAACGGCACCGGCACGGCCCGCGACCTCGCCATGCGGGGCCTCTCGGTGCTGCTCCTCGAGAAGAGCGACTTCGCCTGCGGGGCGAGCGGCGCCAACTCCGGGATGATCCACGGCGGCATCCGCTACATGCTGTCCGACCGCCACGTCACCGAGCTCGCCTGCCGCGACTCCGGCTACATCCAGCGCATCGCGCCCCACCTCCTCTTCCGCATCCCCTTCCTCATGCCGTTCACCTCGGCGAAGGAGGAGGCGACGCTGCGTGAGCGTGCGACCTGGTACGCCACCGAGGTGTACGTCGGCACGTACGACCAGTACCAGCCGCTGAAGCGGGGCAAGCGCTCCACCCGGCTCACGGCCGAGGAGCTCTATCGCCTCGAACCCGCGCTGCGCCCAGGCCTCGCCGGGGCGGTGACCTTCGACGAGTGGGGCATCGACTCGCACCGGCTCTGCGTGCTGAACGCGCTCTCGGCGCGCGCGCACGGGGCCATCCTGCGCACCTGGACCGAGGCGCGCGAGCTCCTGCGCGAAGGTGGAAAGGTCACCGGCGTGCGCTGGCGCGACATGATCACCGGCCACGTGGGCGAGGCGCGCGCGCGCGCCGTGTACAACGCCACTGGCGCCTGGAGCCCCGGCCTGGCCCGCCGCAACCGGCTCCACGTCCCCATGCGCCCAGGCAAGGGGGTCCACCTCACCCTCGACCGCCGCTTTTCTAACTACGGCGTGGCCTGTACGGCGGTGGATGGCCGGCAGATGTTCCTCATGCCGCACGAGAACGACTCGATCATCGGCACTACCGATGACGACTACTACGGCGATCCCGACGACCTGGAGGCGACGTACGACGAGGTCGAGTACCTGATCGAAGGGGTGGAGTCGCTCATCCCCACGGTGCGCCGCGCCCGGGTGACGCGGGCCTGGTGGGGACTGCGTACGACCTTGTACGAGTACGGAAAGGGCGAGGACGCGCTCTCGCGCGAGCACGGGTTCCTGGAGCACGGAGCCGAGGGCGCCGAGGGGCTCGTGTCCATCCTCGGTGGAAAGCTCGCGAGCTACCGCGTGCAGTCGGAGGAGGGCGCCGACCTCCTGGTGCGAAAGCTCGGCCGCACCGCCGACGTGTGCCGCACGCACGAGGAGCCGCTGCCCGGAGGAGAAGCGCCCGCCGACGTTCCGGCCCTGGCGGAGCGTCACGGCGTCGCCGCGGCGGTGGTCGCCCGCGTGGTGTACCGCCACGGGGCTCGCGCGGAGGAGGTTCTCAGGCTGTGCGACGAGGATCCACGCCTCCGCTTGGTGCTCTGCCGGGACGAGGGGATCCTCGGCGCGGAGATCGTGTACTGCGTCCGCAACGAGCTCGTTCGCAAGCTGCAGGACCTCCGGCGCCGCTGCCGACTGGCCGTGAGCGCGTGCGGGGGGCTCGACTGCGCGCGCCCCGCGGCGCAGCTCGCCGCCCGCGAGCTGGGGTGGAGCGCCGACGAGACCCGCGCCCAGCTCGCGGAGCTGCTCGAGCTAGGGTGGCGCGAGCGGCGTGCGGTGCTGGACGGTCACCAGCTCGCCCAGGAAGAGCTGCTCCGGGGCGCCCACACGGGCGTGGGGCGCCTGTGAGCGCCGGCGCGAAGCGCACCCTCTCGGCCGACGTGCTGGTGGTGGGCGGCGGCATGGCGGGCGCGATGGCGGCGCTCTCGGCGCGGGCCGCGGGCGCGAGCGTCGTGCTGGCCCGGCGCGCTCCCGGCGCCACCGCGCTCTCGTCGGGCGCGATCGGCGTCGCACCGGACGTCTGGGCCGCGCCCGGCGAGCCCTTTTCTTCGCGCCTCGGCACCCTCGACGCCGCGCGCCGGCTGGCCGCGACGCGCTCTCACCACCCCTATGCCGTCGTCGGCGCCGGACTGGAGCGGCTGGAGGAGGCGCTCGCCTTCGCGGCGGAGGCGCTGTCGGAGGTGGTCGCGCCCCCAGGCCCGCGACCGCTCTTCCTCGCGACCAACTACGGCGCCGTCTCCACCTGTGCGCTGGCCCAGCGGACCATGCTCGGGGCGGAGCTCTCGCGTCCCGGGCTCCTCGCCGTGGTGGGCTTCCGCGGGCACCTCGGCTTCGACGCGCGGCTCGTGGCGGGCGCGCTCGCGTCGGCGGCGGCGAGCGGTGGTCCGCGGGCCGTGCCGGTGGAGCTCGACCTCTTCATGCGCGAGGACGCGTCCACGGCCCGCCCGCACGAGCTCGCGCGCATGCTCGACGCGCCCGGCGCGGCCGAGGAGGCGGGGACGCTCCTCCGGGCCGCCCTGCCTCCCGGCGCGACCGCCGCGCTCTTTCCACCGGTGCTCGGCCTCGACCCCCGCGCCCGCGCCATGGAGCGCCTCTCCGCCGCCGCCGGGGTGCCGGTCGGGGAAACGCTGTCGGACGTGCCCAGCGTGCCTGGCTACCGGCTCCAGGTTGCCCTCGACGAACGGCTCGCGCTGGCCGGGATCGAGCTGGTGCGGGGTGACGTGGAGCACGGCGGCCGGCCGGGTGGCCCGGTCGCAGCCGGAGGCGTCGTGATCGAGGCCGCCCGCTGGGTGCTCGCCACCGGCCGCTTCGTGGGCGGAGGGATCGTCCGCCGCGGCCGTCTCCAGGAAGCGCTCCTCGGCATCCCGGTGCAGGCCTCCGAAAGCGGCGCCGCGGGCGTGCATCTCGCCGTGCGTCCCACCGCAACCCTCACCGTCCGCGAGCGCCGAGCTCCGCAGCCGCTTCTCGCCGCCGGCATCCGGGTGGACGCGATCCTGCGCCCCCTAGGCGAAGGCGGCCTCCCGCTGCACGCGGGGCTCCACGCTGCGGGGGCCGTCATCGGCGGTCACGAGGTGGCGGCCGATGGGACGGGGCTGGGGGTAGCCATCCTGACGGGTTACCTGGCGGGGAAGGCGGCGGCGCTTCGCTGACGGAAGATCGCCCCTCCGGCGCTCGGGTGCTGACGTCGTCGTCAGCGCCTTGACGCAGACGCCTGTTTTGGCCGGTGAATCGAGATGGATCGCTCCTTGCTTTGCTTGGTCCCGACAGATTTCAAGGGAGCCAGGCCCATGCAACCCGCAACGCGCGACGTAGACCTACCTCGTTACTACAGCCTCTCCCGCCCCGAGCTCACGCAGCAGATCGATCCACTCCACCTCAGGATCCTCGAGGTGGGGTGCGCCGGTGGGGCGATGGGTGCCGAGCTCCTGGGCAGGGGAGCCTCTGAGGTCGTGGGGCTCGACATCTTCGAGCCCGCCTTGGTCTTTGCCCGCCAGCGGCTCTCCGCGGCACACCGCGTCGACCTGGACTCCCTTGCCGACCTTCCCTATCCGGATCGGCATTTCAACCTCATTACCTTCGCCGACGTCCTCGAGCACCTTCGGGACCCGGCGCAGGTGCTCCGCCACCTCCGCCGGTGGCTTCGGGACGACGGAAGGATCCTCGTCTCGCTTCCAAACATCCGGCACGAGTCCGTGGTCCTCCCGCTGCTCATCGACGGCCAGTGGAACTACGCCGACGCGGGGATCCTCGACCGGACACATCTCCGCTTCTTCACGCGCGAGGGCATGGAGAACATGCTTCAGTCCGCCGGGTTCCGGGTCAGCGGCAAGATGACCGGAACGACGACCCCCATTCCGGCCTACGTGGCCAAGGCCGCCGAGCTGGTGGAGGCCCTGGGAGGAGACGTCTCCAAGTTTCTGCAGGAGTGCAACGTCGTCCAGTTCATCACCTTCGCGGTCCCGGTCGAATCCGGTTACCGGGCGAAGGCGGACGCTCCGGGCCGATCCGGAGCGTTCGCCGACCCGCCAAGATACTGGGCCGGATCGCGACAGAAGCGCGTGCTTCTCGTCCCCGATCTGGACTCCGCGGCCGACTGCTGGGGAGATGTGCTGCCACGCCTGGCGGCTCAGCTCGGCACCGACCCGAGCGTCACCTTGGGGATTGCGCTCCCGGCAGCGCTCCACACGGACCTTCCCGCTCCCATCCGGGCGCTCTCCTCCGACCTCGACCTCGATCTGCTGCTCATCGAGCGGCCGACGTCCAGCGCGGATTGGAACGAGCTCATGCGCGAGAGCACCATCCTCGTCCTCACCTCGCCGCGGCCGGATCTCGTGGAGCTCGCGGCGGGCGCGCATCTCCCGGTGCACGACGCCAATGCCGACGCGCAGCTTCGCAGCGCCGTTCCCTCGAAGCAGCAGCCGCGCAGCTGAAGGAGAGGCCAATGTCCAGCTCGATCGACAGCACCACCACCGCCGCGCTTCCGGGCGAGGTGCGCGCCATCGCCTACTACTTGCCGCAATACCACCCCATTCCGGAGAACGACATCTGGTGGGGGCGCGGTTTTACCGAATGGACCAACGTGACCCGGGCGAAGCCGCTCTTCGACGGGCACGAGCAGCCTCACCGGCCCACCGAGCTGGGGTACTACGACCTTCGTGTTCCGGAGGTCCGCGCGGCCCAGGCGGAGCTCGCCGCGGCGCATGGCATTCACGGCTTCTGCTACTACTACTATTCGTTTGGACCGAAGCGCCTCCTCGAGCGGCCGCTCCTCGACATGCTCGCGAGCGGCGAGCCCGATTTCCCATTCTGCATCTGCTGGGCGAACGAGACCTGGTCAAGGCGCTGGGACGGGGCCGAGGCCCAGGTGCTCATCGCGCAAGACGACTCCCCCGCTCACTACCGGAACTTCATCCACGAGGTCCTGCCGGTCCTCCAGGACCGCCGCTACATCCGTGTGAACGAGGCCCCGGTGCTCCTCGTCTACCGGGTAGGCAGGATCCCGGACGCGGCGAGCGTCGCGCAGTACTGGCGGGAACAGGCGAAGGCCGCCGGCCTGCCCGGCCTGTACCTCTGCGCGGTCCAAAGCCATGATCGCAACTTCGATCCGAGGGTGGCAGGCTACGACGCCGCCGTGGAGTTCCCACCTTCCCCGTGGAAGGCGACCAAGGTCGAGCCGAGCACGCTGCCGGGCATGGACCCGGACTTCACCGGCAGTATCTTCGACTATCCATCACTTCTCGCGAACAGCCTCCGCCGCGCCACCCCCGACTACCGCCTCCTGCGAGGCGTCATGACCGACTGGGACAACACCGCGCGGCGCGGACCGGCCGCCTATCTGTTCCGCGGCGCCTCCCCACGGGAGTACGAGACATGGCTGCGGGGGAGCGTCGCCTGGACGTTGGCGCACAATCCCCCCCAGGAGCGGCTGGTGTTCGTGAACGCCTGGAATGAGTGGGCCGAGGGTGCCCATCTCGAGCCCGACGAGCGCCATGGACGGGCCTGGCTCGAGGCTACCCAGCGCGCGCTGTCCCGGGCGGACGCCTGGCGGGGAGCCCTGACGGCGCTGCGGGAGGGCAAGGCGCTCGCGCCCGAGATGCTGACCGCGTACGCGGAGGACATCCGCTTCGCGCTCGAGAGGCTCGACCGCGTCGACCAGCCGGCAACGATCTGGGGCGCGGCGTTCTCCAAGGGTGCACCCCGCTCCTTCGACGGGCGGCCCACGCGCACGGAGGGCACGTTCGCGCTGGAAGCCATCCAGGGGCACGCTCCCAACGGAAAGGTGGAGGTGAGGCCCGGCGAGCCGATCCACGTTCGCGGCTGGGCCGTCGCTCCCGGCGCGGACCTTGGCAGAGCGCCCGCCGTGGTCGCCCTGAGCTCCCCGACCACCGCCCGCCTGTACACGGCGGCTCTCGGGCCCCGCACTCCGCGTTTCGACGTGGCCTATCGCCATCGCCAGCTCGATCCCCGGTGCGTGAGCCTCGCCGGCTTCGAGGGCCGGTTCTCGACCGCCGAGGTGGAACCCGGAGAATACAAGCTCGCAGTCTTTCACGCAGGGTCCGAGGTGAACGTCGCCGCGTTCTCCGAGCACCGGGTCGTCGTCGCGGAACCCTGACCGCAGCGTGGCCGCAGGTCTGGACCAAGTACTCGAAGCTAGGGTGGCCGCCGGGGATCGAGAGTCCCGCCCCGCCAGATGAGGAATCCACGAGTAGCAAAGGTGAACCCAAACTTCGCCTCTCGCGCGAAGTCTCGCTCGTAGTCGTCCGGGTGCTCCGCGAAGTAGGCCTCGACCGCCTCATAGGGCCCCGGCCCGAAGGACGGGAGGACGGGGTGGCCGTTCAGATTCGAGTCCTCGACGACGACGTAGTCGCCGCTCCGCAGAAGCGGTCGCAAGAGGCGCAGCTCGCCGAGGACATGCTCGCGCCGATGGTCGCTGTCGAGGATGGCGAACAGTGGGCCCGGGTATTCCTGGCGGAGTTGCTCGATGCGGCGCGCCACCTCGTCGGACGTCGACGAGGCGACCATGACCTCGACGAGCGGCTCCCTCTTCACGCGCTCGTCGATGGTGCCCTCGTCCACGTCGACGGTCAGGATCTTCCCGCGGTGGCCGAGTTGCCTGAGCACGCTCGCGAAGAAGAGCGTCCCGCCGCCGAAGCGCGTCCCCAGCTCGACGATCAGGCGAGGTCGACGCTCGGCCAGGATCTCCTGGTAGTTCCACATGTCCATCGGGGACTTCAGCGCCTTCACGCCGGCCCAGGTGGTGGTGTCCCAGACGCGCCCGTCGTAGTACCAGCGATGGTACGCCGTGGCGGCTTCGGGCGCCGGAACCTCCGCGGTGGCCTCCGCCGGAGCTTCCAGAAGCCCGCAGTTGGTTGCCACGGGAAGGCGGTGGCGCCAGGCCGCCTTGAAGCGCTCGGCGCTTTCGGCGAAGGCAGAGGGGAGGTCGAGGCCGAGGAGCGAGTTGTGGAAGATCGGCGCGTCCGCCACCACGACGCGGAGGCCCTCCTCGCGGGCGCGGCACGCGAGGTCGGAGCCATAGAGGTGGAACCCGAGCCCGGGCGTCACCCGGAGCGGCGTGTCTCTCGGCATCGCCAGGAGCACCTCGTCGAGGGTGTCCGCCGGCTCGGGGAGATCGCCCTCGCGAAGCAGCCTGAACCGATCGACGAGGCTGCCTGCCCGGCGCACTCCCCCCGCTACGCCGGGGTCGCGCGACGCGCCGAAAACGCCCATGAGGCCGGTGCACCAGAAGCGATCCTGCGCCTGCCGCCATTGCGCCTGAAACCGCTGCACCCAGCCCGCCGGCAGGTAGACGTCCTGGTGGACGAACGCGACGAGCGGGAATGCGGCGCGGGGGAGCGCAGCCGCGAGCGCATCCCCGGCGCTCGTCGCGCCGCGGATGCGCATCACCTCGTGGATCGTATTTCCCCGCAGGGACGGCGACGCGAGCAGGTTGTCCCCGAGCTGGGCCTCGTCGTTGACGCACACGACGAAGCTCATGGGCTCTTCGGGCGCCTGTGCCTGCCAGCCCAGCGGGCGCGCCCCAAAAACGTACTGGTAGCTGCCGAGGAAGGCCTCGGCGAGCGTCGGGTCGACGCCGACGTGCTGGAGCACCGGCGCGAGCGCCCTCATGAACGGAGGAGCCGGCGGGGAGGGCACGCGGTCCAGGAGCTCTGGTAGGAAGCCCGCGTCGAGGAGCAGCTTCGTGAAGGTCGCGTATGTGAAGAAACGGATGTGCGTCTCGTCCATGATCCCGAGCGGCTGATACTGGAAATCCCCGCGCAGGAGGGCCGAGAGGACCGAGGCGTGCTGGAGGTTCGGGATGCAGCACAGGAGTTGCCCGCTCGGGCGCAGCAGCGGCGCGAAACGGCGGAGCGTGCCGAGCGGATCGCGGAGGTGCTCGAGGACGTCTCCGAAGATCATGCAGTCGAACGAGGCGGGTGGGACGTCGGGCGCCTCGAGTTCGACGTCGAGGCGGAACACGCGGTCGAGCCTGGTGCCGGCCTCCCGCGCCGGCCCTTCTTCCCGCTCGACCCCGAACACCTTCCGGTCCGGGCGGTCCCTCTTCAGCGCCGCGCCGAGGCGCCCTTCGGCGCAGCCCACCTCGAGCACCGCCACCGCGCTCTCCGGGACGGTGCGGAGGAGCCAGGTGTTGAGCCCCTGGTAGTAGCCTTCGTCCTTCGGGGGGTTCCGTCGATCCATGATGCTGTATGGGTACCCCCTTTTCCGGTCCCTGGCGAAGAGCTGGCAACCGTTCGAAAGCAGGCCCGTACCCCCGCCGCCAGGCTACACTCCACCCGTGTCCGCCTCCCGCCTCGCCGCGCTCTCGTACCTCGGCTACCGCGCCGTCCTCGCCCACCCGTTCAAGCGGATGGGACAGGAGGGCTCCGGGCTCGACCGGTTCCTCGCCAACTACGCGGTGGAGGGGCTCCTTCCCACCCGGCCCGAGGACCGCGCCATCGGGGAAGCTGCGAGCGCCTGCATCTCCTGCGGCCTGTGCGAGATCGCCTGCGACCTCGCCGGCGCAGCGCCGGCCATCCGTGCGCTGGGGTTGCCGGCCGCCTTCCGGCTCTTTGGCAAGAGCAGCGTCGAGCTCCCGCTCGCGGCGGCGGCGCTACAGGCCTGCCTTGCCTGCGCCGACGGCCGCTGCGACGCGGCGTGCCCCACCGGCGTGCCGATCTCGCGCGTCGTGCGCCACCTGCACGCGCGGGTGAGCGAGGCGGCGCCGGGGTATGCTGCCGCGGGATGAAGCCCCACCTCATCGTCAACCCCGCCAGCGCGAACGGCAGGACCGGGCGCCACTTCGACGCCATTGCCCGCGCCGTCCACGCATCCATCGGCCCGTTCGACCACTCCTTCACGCGCAGGCGCGGCGATGGGGCGGCGCTCGCGCGGGAGGTCGCCGTGTCCGGCACGGACCTCGTCGTGGCGGTGGGCGGAGACGGGACGGCGAGCGAGGTCATCGACGGCCTCCTGCAGGCTCGCGGGCCGGGCGGGAAGGACGTGGTTCGCTTCGGCTGCATCCCGCGCGGCACCGGCGGTGACTTCCGCCGCTCCCTCGATCTGCCGGAGGACGCCTCCGGCGCCGCGGACGTCCTCCGCGATGGCGTGGAGCGCACCATCGACCTCGGCCAGGTCGAGTACCTCGGGCACGACGGCGAGCGGCGCGTCCGGCACTTCGCCAACGTGGCTGGGTTTGGCATCGCCGGGCGCGTGGTCGAGCTGGTCGAGGGGATGGGCAAGGCGCTCGGGGGCAAGGCCGCCTTCACCATCGCCTCCGCCCGCGCGCTGGTGGGCTGGCGCGATCAGCCCGTGCGGTGGCGGGTGGACGGAGGCGCCTGGAACGAGGACGAGGTCACCTCCCTGTCGGTGTGCAACGGCCGATTCTTCGGCGGCGGCATGATGGTGGCGCCCGGCGCCCGCGTGGATGACGGACTCTTCGACGTCACGCTCTGGAAAGGGCTGGGGTTGAAAGACTTCATCTTCAAGAAGGGCATGCTGTACGACGGGACCCATGTTCGCCTGGCCAACACGCGCACCCTGCGCGCCAAGGTGCTGGAAGCGGAGGCGATCGGCGGCGCGCGGGTCCTGCTCGACGTCGACGGTGAGCAGCCGGGAACCCTGCCGGCCCGGTTCACCCTGGTTCCCGGCGCACTCCGCGTGCTGACCCACCCTGTTCACGGGTAGGCGCCGTTGTCAGGTCGGTGCTTACACTGGCACCATGCTGACGCTCGCGCTGTCCCTCGCCCTCACCGTTGCCGCGCTGCAGGACAGCTCGCCGGTGGCCACGCGGATCATCCAGGCTCCGGCCGCTTCGGGCGTCGCGCCGCGGGCGGTCGTGCCGCTCGAGACGCCGGAGGCCGTCCGCGCGCTCTGCGAGGCGCTGTCGCCCTCCGACCGGCTCGCCGGTGAGGGTGGCCCGGTCGAGCGCGCGCGGGCCGAGAGCGCGCACGATGCCGCCCGCGAGAGCGCGCTGGGGAAGCGCTACCGCGTCACCATCCCCGCCGAGCGGCTTCGCTTTGGCGGCTACGATCCGGAGGAGCGCGAGCTCACGCTCTCCGACCGAGCGCTCCTGGCTGGCGGCGGCGGCGCGCTGCGGGTGTGGGCGATGGAAGACAGGGGGCTGGCCGTGCGGGCGGAGCGGCCCCTCGCCGAACGGATCCTGGAATCCGCGAAGCGCCGGACCCTTGCGCTGGCCCTCACCTTCACGCTCCCCGAGGACGAGGACGCGGCGAGGTGCTCCCATCCGGCGGCGGGCAGCTTCTGGTCCTTGGGGGTCGAGCCGGTGAGCTGGGAGTACCTCTCCGCCGACGGCGTGCTGGCCCGGGGGGGCGAGGGAGGCGACCGTCCGCTCGTCACCGCTGCGCAGGGTGCCCGTCCGCGGGTTGAGGTTTCCCACCCTGTCGGCGACGGCGGGCGTGAGCTGCGGCAGGCCGTGCAAGCGCGGAGGGGCGACCTCGAGGGCTGTTACACCCGCGCGCTTCGAGCCGACCCTGCGCTCGATGGTGCCCTGGTGATGGAGGTGGATCTGCCCGGCGCGAGCGGGCCGGCGCGCAACGTGCGGCTCGCGGCCGACTCGGTGCAGGACCCTGCGCTCGCCTCCTGCGTCCAAGGCGTGCTGCAGCGGGTGAGCTTCCCGGCCGGCCAGGAGGCGCGCGCCGACATCCCCATCCACTTCGAGCTCCTCTCGCCCACCGCCGAGTCGGGGATCGGGGGCGGCAGCCGCTGAAGCGTTGAAGGCGGCTACGCGCACCGCCAGTAGGCGGTTGCCACCAGCGTTCGCCGCTCCTTGAGCTCTGCACGGCGCTTCAGCTCGGCGAGGGCGCGGTCCTTCTCTCCGTAGCGGAGCGCCTCGGTTCCGCGCAGCTCCTCCACCCGGCGCCGGTACTCGCGCTCGGCGCGCTCGAGCAGCGCGCGCCGGTCGCGCAGCGGGAGGTCGCCCTTGTCGTGCAGCGCGGCGCGCGCGCTCCCCCAGGCCCGGCGCGCATCCTCCGCCAGCTTGCGGGGCACGCCCAGCGCATCCTCTGCCGAGCGGTCCAGGCGCTCGCGGGCCTCGTCGTAAGATTCGCCGCCGCGATCGGAGGCCTCGGCCGCGAGGCGCTGCGTCAGGGCGGCCAGCGCCTCCTCCTGCGCCGAGCCCATGGCGATGGCTCCCCCGCGGCTGGGGCTTCGAGCCTCGCGCGCCGGCAGCGCAGCGAAGGCGGCGGCCGCGTCCTGGGGCAGCGCCCGGAAGCGGTCGCCGTCCGGCCAGAGGACGAGGTGCGCGATGCGCTCCTCCGGCGCGAGCCCGTCGAAGGAGAACTTGTAGGCGAACCACCAGCCCTCGCGGCCGGCGAGCTCCGACAGCGCGGCGGGGAGGGCGCGCGCCTCCACCTCCACCATCGACACGGGCTCTTGGGGGCGCGCCCGGACCGCCTCCGCGGCCGCGCGCGCCAGGCGCGCCCTCTGGGCCCGGGGCCGGGGATCCGCGCCCAGGGGCGCGGGCGGCACGACCTCGCCGTGAAAGACGCTCCTCACCAGCGCCTCCTCGTCGGCCTCCCGGCGGGCCACCGCGTCGCGCGCCTGCCGCTCGGCGATGCGCAGCTTGCCCCGGACCTCGCCGTCGAAGCGCTCGAAGAGGAGGGTGCGGGCGGCGCTGAGCCGCGCCTCGATGCGGCCGTCCACGTCCTGGCGCAGCGCCGCGAAGGCGGCGTCGATCTCGTCCGCCGAGCGACAGGACTGGTAGATCTCGAGGACGCGCCCCTCGAAGTCGACGCCGCTGCCGAGCGCCCCCAAGATCTCGTCGGAGGAGCCGAACACCCCGTCGAAGAGGGCGAGCTTCTGAGAGAGAAGCTCGTAGAGCCGCGCGTCGGCGGCGTTCGTCCTGTTGAGGAAGTTCAGCACCAGCACGTCGCGGGTTTGCCCGTAGCGGTGGCAGCGGCCGATACGCTGCTCCACCCGCTGCGGGTTCCAGGGCAGGTCGAAGTTCACCACCAGGTTGCAGAACTGGAGGTTGAGCCCCTCCGCCCCGGCCTCCGTCATGAGGAAGATCTGGGTGCGGTCCCGGAACTCCTCGACCAGCGCCTGGCGCTTGTCCGCGCCGCCGGAATCGCCCGAGAGACAGGTCACGGTGAGCCCGCGCGCCTCGAGCAGCCCGCGCAGGTACTCCTGCGTGCGGCGGAACTCGGTGAAGACGACCGCCTTCTGGGGCCAGCCGCAGGCGTGCGCCACCGTGAAGGCGCGGTCGAGCCCGCGCACCAAGGCGTCGCCTTTGGCGTTGGAGGTGATCGAGCGGGCGAGCTCGGCGCAGGCGCGCAGCTCCGCCAGCTCGCCGCGCATGCGGGCGACCGCGCCGGCGCCGTGCGTCCGCGGCTCGTCGCGGCAGGGTCCGTCGAGCTCCTCTGCCTCGTCCTCGAAGCCGGAGAGGTCGAGGAGCGCATCCGCCGCGGCGGCGCACTCGGCCCCGGCGAGCTTCGCCTCCAGGGAGTCGGCGAGCTTCGCCAGGGTGTGCGAGAGGGCGAAGGTGGAGGACGCCAGGATCTTGCGGTAAACGAGCACGAGCAGTGCCCGGCGCGCCTGCGGGATGGCGACGGCGTCCTCCCGCCGGAGGTACTCGGAGACGCGCTCGTACAGCTCGGCCTCCTCCCGCCTCGGCGCGAAGTCCTCCACCAGCGAGCGGCGCGCCGTGAACTTCACGTACTCGCGCACCTGCCTGCGCAAGGTGCGGATGACGACCCCGCCCAGCCGCTCCTTGAGGTCGGCGGCCCGATCCTCCGTGAGCTCGCCCGTCGCGAACTGAAGCCTGAAGGCGTCCTCGGTTCCGAGGAGCGCCTCGTCGATGAAGGAAGCGAGGCCGAGCAGCTCCATGAGGTCGTTCTGCAGAGGCGTGGCGGTGAGCAGGAGCTTGGGGCACCTTCGCAGCCCCTTGCGCAGCGCCTGGCCCGTCTTGTGGTCGCGCCGGTAGGCATTCCGGAGCCGGTGCGCCTCGTCCAGCACCGCCACGTCCCAGCCCACCCGCTCCACCTCGTGCGCCCGGAGCGCGGCGAAGGGATGGGAGGCGATGACGATCCCGCCGGTGTCGAACGGGTTGGCGCTCCCGCCCTTCCGCTCTCCGGCCCGCGCCGAAGCCCCGTCCACCACGGTGGAGGCGAGGCCGAACTTGGAGGCGAGCTCGTCCCGCCACTGGTTGCGCAGGGAGGCCGGGACGAGGATGAGGGCGCGCCCGCGCCCCTCCGCCGCGAGCTGGGCCAGCACGAGGCCCGCCTCGATGGTCTTGCCCAGCCCCACCTCGTCGGCGAGGACGCAGCCGCCGGTGGGGAGAGAGCCGAGGGCAAAGGCGGCCGCCTCGATCTGGTGCGGGTTGAGGTCCACCGCGGAGCGGGCCAGCGCGGGCGCGAGGCGCGAGGTGCCCTGGCCGCTGCGGGCGGTGAGCACCTCAGCGGCGATGCGCTGGTGAAACCGGGTGAGGGGAGCCTTGCCCGCGAGCGCCTGCACCGCCTGGAGCGCCGCCGTGGTGATCGCCGCCGGCCCGCGCGCGGGTGAGACGACCGCCTCGCCCACCGCCGCGCGCTCGCGCACGGCGATCCCCGTCCTGCCCATCCCCATCCCGCCACCCCCGACGCCAGAGCTGCCCCGATCCCTTCTAGCACGGGTTCGGCGAGGCCCTTCCCGCCAGCGCCGTTTGACCCCGCAGGGAGCCACGGGTAAGACGCCCTCATGCAGCTGAAGCTCAACGGAGAGGTGCGCGACGTGCCGGACGGCGTCACGGTGGCCGGGCTCCTCGCCCATCTCGGCGTCAAGGCGCCGCGGGTGGCGGTGGAGGTGAACGAGGCGGTCGTGACGAAGGATCGTTACGACGCGCACGCGCTCCAGGCGGACGACGCGGTGGAGATCGTGGCGTTCGTGGGGGGAGGGTAGGCCATGAGCGACGACACCTGGGCGCTGGGCGGGCGCACCTTCACGAGTCGCCTGCTGGTCGGGACCGGCAAGTACCCCGACTTTCCCACCATGAAGCGCGCGCTCGTCGCGTCGGGCGCGGAGGTGGTCACCGTCGCGGTGCGCCGGCTCGACCTCACCAAGGTGGGCGCCGAGTCGCTCCTCGAGTGGATCCCCAAGGGGATGACGCTCCTCCCCAACACAGCGGCCTGCTTCACCGCCGACGAGGCGGTGCGCACCTGCCGGCTCGCGCGCGAGCTGGGCCTGGGTGACCTCGTGAAGCTGGAGGTCATCGGCGACAAGCGCACCCTCTTCCCCGACGTCGAGGCGCTGGTGCAGGCGGCGAAGGTGCTGGTGAAGGAGGGCTTCACCGTCCTGCCCTACACGAACGACGATCCGGTAGCGGCCCGGAAGCTGGAGGACGCGGGCTGTGCCGCGGTGATGCCGCTCGGCGCGCCCATCGGCTCCGGGCTCGGTATCCGGAATCCCTACAACCTCCGCATCGTGATGGAGTCGGTGAAGGTTCCGGTGCTGGTGGATGCCGGCGTGGGGACCGCCAGCGACGCCGCCCTGGCGATGGAGCTGGGGGCGGTGGCGGTGCTCATGAACACCGCCATCGCGGAGGCGAAGGAGCCGGTGCTGATGGCCGAGGCCATGCGCGAAGGCGTGAGCGCCGGCCGCAAGGCGTTCCTGGCGGGACGCATCCCGATGAAGCTGCACGCCGCGGCGTCGAGCCCGATGACGGGGCTCATCGGGCGGTAGCGGCGTGTCGCTCCGTCAGGCGGGCTTCACCGCGGGTCCGGACGGCGCGATGCGGGTGAAGGCGTCGGCGACGAAGCGGAACACCCGCGACGGCTTGCCCCAGTTGCCCGAGGTGAAGCCGAGGCAGATGCGCTCGTAGGCGACCGGGTGCTGCTGGGGCTGGAACTCCTCCAGCGTGCCCTGCAGGGCGTAGCCGGAGAAGTCGTCCAGGTCGAGGAGGAGCCTGGTCTCCTGACGGTTCGCCTTGAGGTTCGCGTACGTCTTCAGGGCGAGACCGTCGCCATGGTAGAGCACCAGCCGGCCGCCCTGTTCCTCGTGGTGAAAGACGAAGCGAGGCGAGATGTTGGCGCCCTCGCCGATGGCGACCAGCGCGAAGCGCACGCCTCCCACGAGCTGCTGCACCTCCTCGAACGGGATCTGCTCGAAGAATTTCAGCGTGTAGGGACTGTGGTGCACGGTGTAGATCTGCGCGCCCTTCACCAGAGTATCGCCCGCGACGAGCTCGTAGGCGGTGGAGGGGGAATCGGGATCCACCGCCCGCGTCTTGATCTGGTAGCCCTGGTACTGGGAGACGTTGGTCACGTGCACGCTGACGCACTCTCCCCGGCGAGGCATGCGGGGCAGCGCTCCGCGCAAGCGGACGCGCAGCTCCTTTCCCCCCCCAGCTTCCTCCAGCGCGACGATCGGGCAGATCCCCATGGTGGCGCGGGTGCCAGCCTGGCTCGTCGTTCCGAGGAAGGTGAGCAGCTTGTCGTGATAGACGGTGGGCACGTGCCGCGCTTGCCGCACCTTCTGCCCCTCGATGAAGTCGAGAAGCTTCTGCAAGTCCGGGTTCACGGCGCTCTCCTTGGTGAGGGGTGGGGCGCGACGGACGCGCCGCAACCCCTGACATGCTAGTGCCGCGCCTCCATCTCGTCACGGACAGACGCCTGGTGACCAGTCTGAAGGCGAGCGTCGCGGCTGCTCTCGCCGGGCTCCCGGCTGGGCAGGTGGCGGTCCACCTGCGCGAGAAGGACCTCGGCGGGCGCGAGCTGCTCCTCCTCGCGCGCGAGCTCGAGAGGGCTTGCCACCGGGCCGGGCAGCTCCTCGTCGTGAACGATCGACTCGACGTGGCGCTCGCGGCTGGCGCAGACGGCGTCCATCTGCCGGCGAGCGGTCCTGGGCCAGCGGCAGCCCGGCGGCTCGGCGGTCCGGCCCTGCTCGTCGGCGTGTCCTGTCACGGCGCCGCCGACGTGGCCCGGGCCGCCGACGAGGGGGCGGACTACGCGACCTTCGGGCCCGTCTTCGACACGCCTTCCAAGCGGCGCTTCGGGCCGCCGGTCGGGATCGAGGCCCTGCGCACGGCGGTCGGCCGAGGGCTTCCACTGGTGGCGCTGGGAGGGGTGAGCCGCGCGAACGGGGCCGCCGCGCTGGCGGCGGGCGCGGCAGGTTTGGGCGTCATCCGCGCCTGGCTCGCCGAGGGCGATCCGGGGGAGGCGGTGCGGGCGCTGCTCCAGACCCTCCGCTTCACAATGCCCTGACGAGGGCGGGCCCGGCTTCGAGAAGCAGCCGCGCTCGCGGGGGTGCGAGAGGCCGCCGGATCGGGTATACCCCGCCCGCATGGGAGCACCCGTCTACGAGGTCGCGAAGGAGTTTCTCTTCAGCGCCGCGCACCAGATCCGCATGCACGGTGGCAAGTGCGAGCGGCTGCACGGCCACAACTGGCGCATCCGCGTGCACGCGCGCGCCTCCACCCTGAATCGCATCGGCATGGTGGTGGACTTCGCCGACCTCCAGAAGGTCGTGGCCGAGCTGTGCGCCCGCTTCGACCACCGCAACGTGAACGAGGTGGAGCCCTTCACCGAGCTCAACACGACCGCGGAGAACCTGTCCCGGTTCTTCTACGACGAGGCGAATCGCGCCCTGGAGACCGCCGAGGCGGGGCGCGTCCGCGTCTCCCGGGTGGAGGTCTGGGAGAACGACGGCTCGCTCGCGACCTACTGCGAGGAGTAGCGACGGAGCTGTCAGGGTGGGCCTGTACGCTCACCCATGTGCCGGTCCTCTGCATCGTCCCCTCACCGCTCCGGGCGGCCCGAGCCGAGCGAAGGCTCTGCGACGCCGAGGGCGGCCTGCTCTTCGGCGCGCGGGTCACGACGCTCCCGCGCCTGGCCGCGACCATCCTGGCCGCCGCTGGCGACCGGCGGACGCTCCTCACGCCGCTCTCCGAGGAACTGCTGGCGCGCGAGGCGGGAGGGGGCGGCGTCTCGCAGGGGCCGGGGCAGGCGAAGGCGAGCGCGCGCGCGGTTGCCGAGCTCCGGCGGGCCGAGATCTCCTCCGCCCAGGCCGCCGCCGCCGCCGCGGCGCTGCGGGGAGCGCAGCGCGAGCGGCTGGCAGCGCTCGCCCAGGCGCTCGCCGGGTACGAGGCGCGGCTCGCCGCGCTGTCTGCCCTGGACGGGCCGGCAGCGCTCCGGGCGGCGGCCGAAGCGCTGCCGCGGGCCACCGCGCACGAGGATCTTCGCGCCCTCGACCTCCTCGTCGTGGAGGGCGTCACCTCGCTCTCTCCCGGCGCGAGCGAGCTCCTCGCGGGGCTGGTGCGGCGAGCCGCGCGCACCCTGGCGCGGCTCCCCTACTTCCCGGACCGCTCGGACCTCTCCGCGCCGGCGGAGCCGCTCCTGCGCCGCCTCGAGGGGCTCCACGCAGTCACCGCCGAGCGCGGCGTCGAGGTCGAGCTGGAGGCGCTCGACGATGCGCGCGCCCCTCGGCTCGCGCGAATGCTGCAAGAGGTCGCCGGAGGTGCCCGCTCCCCCGCGCCCGGCGGCACGGGCGAGGTGATCGCCGTGGCCGGCGCCGGCGAGCGCGGCGAGGCGGAGGAGGTTGCCGCCATGGCCGCGGGGCTCGCCGCGCGCGGGTTCGCACCGGGCGACATCCTCGTGCTGGCCCCCTCCCCGGAGGGCGCCGCGAAGCACCTTCAGCGCGCCTTCTCCGAACGCGGGCTCTCGCTCGCGACCGGCGAGAGCGCGC